>JARXAQ010000041.1 GCA_029865825.1 Rhizobium sp. | reverse complement strand
TGAGAATCGTCAGCCAGGATAGGACGGATTGGAAGCCTTCGAGGCAGATCTTCTCGAACAGGCGGACATCATCGGTGACAGGTCGACCCCACTCCTCGTCGTGGTAGTGACGGTAGTCTTCCAGCCCGCCATGCCAGAAGCAGCGGTCCAGCCCGTCGGTCCCCCGGATCAGTCCCTCCGCCACGCCGTCCATGCGATTCGCCTCCATCTTTCGCTGGCGTTTACCATTTGTTCACGATTTTTCCAAACGTACTGCTAACTCTGACAGAAGGTTTACGCGGTGGATCGCAGTTTCATCAATGCGTCTTTACCAATTGGCGGGCTCCGCTCTGGCACGATCGGCTCGAACCCGGCTGGCTTTCCGCCACTGCTGCTTTCGGTCCCATGTTGCGAGTTGTCCGATGTTGAAAAAATCCCTGCTGCTGGCCGTCATCGCCAGCCTGCCCCTTGCCTTTTCCGCCACCGCCAATGACCGCTACCAGAACCGGCCGCCGGTGATGGTGAGCCCCGATCTGTCGGCTCCCTGGGTGCTGCAGCTCGGTGGCGTGCCGGCGCAGACGCGGGGTTACGCCACGCGGCCGGTCGCCAATGCCGGTCGCCAGATGGTGCCCGTCTACCGCCAGCAGGCGATGCAACCGCAGGCGACCCGGCAGCGCCCGCTGGTCCAGCAGAAGCGCCGCGTACTCTTCCCGCAGCAGCCGGCAGCGCAGCAGGTCGCCATGCGGCCGGACAAGCCTGTGCGCGCGCAGATCGACCCGATCTATTTGCCGCAGATGGTCGAGTATCAGACCGAGCAGAAGCCGGGCACGATCGTCATCGATACGCGCGAACGCTTCCTCTATCTCGTGATGGCAGACGGCATGGCCAAGCGCTACGGCGTCGGCGTCGGCAAGCCGGGCTTCGAATGGGCCGGCACGCATAAGGTCACCTCCAAGCGCGAATGGCCGTCATGGCATCCGCCGCAGGAGATGATCGCCCGTGAGGCGGCCAAGGGCCATTTCCTGCCGGCCAGCATGGAAGGCGGACCGGAGAACCCGCTCGGCGCCCGCGCGCTTTATCTCGGGTCGACGCTTTACCGCATCCACGGCACCAATGCGCCCTGGTCGATCGGCAGCGGCGTATCGTCCGGCTGCATCCGCATGCGCAACGAGGATGTGACCGATCTCTATGAGCGCGTGAAAGTCGGGACCAAGGTCATTGTGATCTAGGCCACTCACGACATCACAACTATCGGATCGCCTCTTGCATTAGAAAAGGAAGCGGCTAGGCTCCAACCCCAGTATTTCCAGGGGACGAACCATGCTTGATTCCATCACGACCCGCGTTGCCGCGACCTTGATCGCGGCGACTTTCCTGCTTCCCTTGCCGGCGAGTGCGATCAGCCTTGACCGCTTCCAGACTTCCAGCGACGTCACGCTGGTCGCGCAGCAGAAGACCGTTGCCGAAAAATTCAAGCGCAAGGTCGTGCGGCTGACGACCGACGAGAAGCCCGGCACGATCATCATCGATACCAACAACAAATTCCTCTACTTCGTCGAAGGCAACAACCGCGCGACCCGTTACGGCGTCGGCGTCGGCCGCGACGGTTTCGGCTGGTCGGGTCTGGTGAAGATCGGCCGCAAGTCGGAATGGCCGGAATGGCGTCCGCCGGCAGAAATGCGTCGCCGCGAAGCCGCCAAGGGCCATATCCTGCCGGTCGTGCAGGAAGGCGGCCCGGACAATCCGCTCGGCGCGCGCGCCATGTACCTTTACAAGGGTGGCCGCGACACGATTTTCCGCATTCACGGCACCAACCAGCCCTGGACGATCGGCCTCAACATGTCGTCGGGCTGCATCCGCATGATGAACAAGGATGTCGAGCACCTCTACGATCGCGCCGATATCGGCGCCAAGGTGATCGTCGTTGGCCCCGGCAACAAACAGGGCGACGTTTCCTTCGACGACAAGGGCATCGACATCCTGCGCACGATCTTCGGCGGCTGAACCACCCGCCGATACCTGAGACCACTCCTGCGGCCGCGCCACCAGCGCGGCCGTTTTGCTGTCACGCTCCTGTCGTCTGCGCAGGGCAGTCTCCTTTCAAAGCGGGGCTTATCGGCACCGCCTGGTGTCTATCGGCGGGGGCCTTCTTGATGATTTCGCGCGTTGTAACGCTGGCATTCGCCGGCACTCTTTTCACCTGCCTAGTGCCCTCAGCCCATGCCGAAATGGCGATCTCGGTCTATAGCGGCTTCCAGACAGCGCCACACAGCGACGTCGACGTGTCCGACGGTGCCGATTTTCGCGCCGGCTGGGAGGGAAAGTCCTTCCAGAGCCCGCCTTATTATGGCGTCCGCGGCACCTGGTGGATGGACGGGCTGGGTAAGCCGAACCTCGGTCTGGCCGTCGATTTCAGCCATGCCAAGGTTTATGCAGACAGTGAGACGCTCGCCGGATCCGGCTGGTCGCATTTCGAATTTTCCGACGGCCTCAACCTTCTGACGCTGAATGCGCTCTATCGCATGCCGATCGAGGGCACCAAGTTCGTGCCCTATGTGGGTGCCGGCGCCGGCGTCAACATTCCGCATGTCGAGGTGACACGCGGCTCTGGCCGGACCTTCGAATATCAGCTCGGAGGTGCAACCCTGCAGGCGCAGGCGGGCGTGTCCTACGAGTTTACGAAGAACTGGGCCGCCTTCCTCGAATACAAGGGCAATTATTCCTGGGTGGATGTCGACATCGATTCCGGCGCGACACTCAAGACGAACGTTCTGACCAATGCGGTAAATGTCGGCGTCAGCTACAAGTTCTGATCCCAGAGCGCTTCAACGCTTGATGGCGCAAAAAATCGGCGCATCGTGGTCAAGCAAGATTTCGCCATCCACACGGCTGCCTGATTTGAGCTTCTGGACGGCGAGACGATAACTGCCCTCGAAGCGCGGCTCGCTGTTTGCCTTGCGGCTGGTGAGGATCGACAGGGTAACCCGATAGACGGGGGCCTTCGGCGGAGAGAACGCCTGGAGGCTGAAACGCAGATCGCGGTCGTCGGTCCAATACTGGCGCAGCATGTCTGAATTGATCTCGAAACGGCGGAACTCCGGCGGAACCGCATCGCCCTTGACGCCGGCGATACCGCGAAAATGGATCAGTTGCTCTTCGTCCTTCTTGCTGAACCCGCTTTCCAGGGAGATGTTCACCACAGCATCGGAGGCGGCGCAGTAGATGCGTTCGGCGGCATTTGCCGGCATCGCCCAGGGACAGATCGCGAGCATCGCGACCAGCAGCAATTTGTGTCTCATGACAGCCTCCCAGGATGAAACATCCTGGGACGATTATGACAGCATTCGCTTAATAATTCACCTAGGCAGCCGGGTAACGGTCGAGGGACCTCGGCCGTTTTCCACCATAGGCCCAGTCGAGCAGTTCGACCGTGTGAACGACAGGAATGCCGGTTGCGGAGCCGATTTGTGTCAGGCAACCGATATTGCCGGCGGCAATGACATCCGGCTTTGTCGATTCGATATTCTTGGCCTTGCGCGCCTTGAGGCGGGCAGAAATGTCTGGCTGCATGATGTTGTAGGTGCCGGCAGAGCCACAGCACAGATGGCCTTCCGGCGGATCCTTGACGGTGAAGCCGGCGGACTTCAGCAGCAGCTTCGGGGCCATGGTGATCTTCTGGCCATGCTGCAGCGAGCAGGCCGAATGATAGGCAACCGTCAAACCCTTCGGCTCGGCTGTGGGCAAGTCGAGGGTCGCCAGATATTCGGTGACGTCCTTGGCCAGCGCCGAGATACGGGCTGCCTTCTCCGCATATTCAGGATCAAGGCGCAGCATGTGTCCATAATCCTTGATGGTCGTGCCACAGCCGGAGGTCGTCACGATGATCGCGTCGAGGCCTCCCTCATTCAGCGTCCTCGTCCAGACATCGATGTTGCGGCGCGCGCTCTCGAGCGCCTGCTCCTCGCGCCCCATATGATGAACCAGTGCACCGCAGCAGCCCTCACCTGCCGGCACAACGACCTCGACACCGAGACGGGTCAGGAGCGAGACGGTGGCCTCATTGATGCCAGGGTCGAGCACGGGTTGGGCACAGCCGGTCAGGATCGCGACCCGGCCCCGACGCGACGCTTCGGCCGCGTGGGTGGCCGGCTTCGCCATGGCGGACGGTGCCGGGACATGGGCAGGTGCCAAGCGTAGCATCGCGGCGAGCGGCTTCAATGGTGCGACACGGTCGAAGAGCCCGGCAAAGGGACGCCCGAGGCTGGCTAGCTTGAGTGCGAAGCGGAAGCGACCCGGATACGGCAGGACCATGGCCAGCAGATTGCGGGTCAAACGGTTCGCCAGCGGTCGCTTGTAGGTCTTTTCGATATGGATGCGGGCGTGATCGACCAGGTGCATGTAGTCGACGCCCGAGGGACATGTCGTCGTGCAGGCGAGGCAGGAGAGACAGCGGTCGATATGGGTGACGATCTGGTCGTCTGCCGGACGGCCGTTTTCCAGCATGTCCTTGATCAGGTAGATGCGGCCGCGCGGGCTGTCGAGCTCGTTGCCGAGCGTCACATAGGTGGGACAGGTGGCCGTGCAGAAACCGCAATGCACGCATTTGCGCAGGATCTGTTCGGCCTCGGCGACATGAGGGTCGGCGAGTTGCTCTGCGGTGAAATTGGTCTGCACGCGATACCTCCTCGGTGCGGCCGAAGCCGCCGCTCGTCAGTGTTCTCAGATCCACCAGCTTTCGGGGCGGGCGATCGCTTCGCCGGCCGAGGCTTTCTGCAGGCCAATGACGCAGCGCACGACGATCCAGATGCCGACCGCGAAGATCAGGATCACCCCGATGGCCAGGAGCATCAGGACGGAGGCGATCAGGGCATAGAGGAGCCCGATCCAGAAGGTGCGGATCGCGTAAGTGTAGTGGGTGTCGACCCAGGCTTCACCCTTGCCGCGGTTCACATAGGCCATGATCAGCCCGATGATGCCGGTAATGCCTGCAACGAAGCTGACCAGATAAAGCGCGTAGACGACCTGGGCATTCAGCCGGCCGGGCGAAAACCAGCCTTCGCCAGCGGGTGCGGGCGGGCGGAAATTGGGATCACTCATTGGGGGGCTCCTGAAACCATCAGTCCGGGATTGAAGATGCCGTGCGGGTCGAGTTTCGCCCTGATCCGTTCGGAGAGCAAGGCGACGGCGCGCGCCTGAGGCTCGAAGGCGGACGTCGCCGCGCGAACCGCCGGGCTTGCGCGCATCAGCGTTGCGTGTCCACCGCCCAGCGTGCGGATGCCATGGCGCAGGACGTCGGCTTCGGGATCTGCCTCCATGCGCATCCAGATCAGCCCGCCCTGCCAGTCGTAGAAAGCGTCGACGCCCGCCCGCAAACGCAGGCCCGCCACGAGTTCGTGGCCCCGCGACGGCGCCATGGAGACGCGCCAGAGGGGTCGGTCGGTGCCATCGGCATAAGGCGCGACGTCGCGGATTTCGCGCCAGAGAATCGCGGATTGTTCCGGATCAAGGCGGTTGACGGGGCCGAAGCCGGCCATGGCCGCTTCGAGCCTGTCGGCGCGGACGGTGACGGAGGCTGCAAGCCCTTCCAGGCGCAGCACGGTGGCCGGGCCGTCGGAGAAGGCACCGGCGAGGACGCGGCCGCGCACGCTTTCGGGCAGATGGGCGGCACCGGAGACTTCGACCGAGAGAGACATGGCCGCTGCCATGGCCCGCATAGCCGCCTCGTCTTCCAGCCCGGAGATGACGATCGTGGCTGAAGTCTTCGGGGTCGGCAGGACCTTGAAGGTGAGTTCCGTCAGGAAGCCGAGCGTGCCGTGGGAGCCGGCGAGCAGCTTGACCAGGTCGAGGCCGGTGACATTTTTCATCACCCGCCCACCGGCCTTGACCAGCTCGCCTGCGCCATTGACGAAGCGGATGCCGAGCAGATGGTCGCGCGCGGCACCGGCGGTGAAGCGGCGCGGGCCGGAACTGTTGACGGCAAAGAGGCCGCCGATGGTCGGCGCGCCTGTCGTGCCCATGGCACCGCGGTGGTCCATGGGTTCGAAGGCCATGGCCTGGCCATTGGCCGCAAGAGCCTCCTCGATCTCGGCAACGGGGGTTCCTGCGCGAGCGGTGATCACCATTTCCGCCGGGTTATAGGCGGTGATGCCAGAGAGCGAGACAGAGGACAATGTTTCGGCGGCATTGACGGCATTGCCGAAGCCGCCGCGGGTGCCGCCGCCCCGGAGGAAGAGCGGGGTCCGGCTGTCGGCGTGCGCACGGATGATCTCGGCCGCTTCGGATTCGGTGGCAGGGGTCAGCATGCTAGTCATCACGCCCGCCCCTCCAGCGGAAAGACCTTGGACGGGTTGAGGATCCAATCCGCATCAAAGGCGGAGCGCACGGCCATCTGTTGATCAAGGTCCACCTGGGTGAACTGATGCAACATCAGATCGCGTTTTTCGATGCCGACGCCGTGTTCGCCGGTCAGGCAGCCGCCGGCATCGACGCAGAGTTTGAGGATTTCCATGCCGGCGGCTTCGGCCTTGGCGGCATCTTCCGGGTCGTTGATGTTGTAGAGGATCAGCGGGTGCATGTTGCCGTCGCCGGCGTGGAAGACATTGGCGACACGCAGGCCGTAGCGGTCGATGATCTCGGCGGTCTTGCGCAAGACATAGGACAACTGGCTGAGCGGCACGGTGCCATCCATGCAGATGTAGTCGGCGATGCGGCCGGTGGCGCCGAAAGCGGACTTGCGGCCTTTCCTGATCAGGGCTGCTTCCTTTGGCGACTGGCATTCGCGCACGGTCTTGACCCCATGCGCCTTGGCGATCTCGACGATCGCGGCGAGCATGGCGTCCATCTCGGCCTCCGAGCCTTCGACTTCGACGATCAGCAGCGCCTCGACATCGAGTGGATAGCCAGCCTTGGCAAAGGCTTCGCAGATCTGGATCGCCGGCTTGTCCATGAATTCGATGGCGACGGGGATGATGCCGGCGCCGATGACATCGGCGACACAGGATCCGGCGGCCTCGGCGCTATCGAAGCCGAAGAGCACGGGGCGTGCGCCTTCCGGCTTGGCGAGCAGACGCACGGTTGCTTCCGCCACGATGCCGAGCTGGCCTTCGGAGCCGCAGACGAGGCCAAGCAGGTCGTAGCCTTCGCTATCCAGATGCTGGCCACCGAGATCGACCACGGTGCCGTCGACGAGGACCATTTTCACGCCGAGCAGATTGTTGGTGGTGACGCCGTATTTCAGACAATGGGCGCCGCCGGAATTCATGGCGATATTGCCGCCGATCGTGCAGGCGAGCTGCGACGAGGGGTCGGGCGCATAGAAGAAACCTTCCGCCGAGACTGCTTCGGTGATCGACAGATTGGTCACACCCGCCTGCACGCGCACCGTGCGGCCGGGGAAATTGATGTCGA
>JARXAQ010000073.1 GCA_029865825.1 Rhizobium sp. | reverse complement strand
TCGATGGTGTCACTGATAAAGGCCTTCTTGCCTGGAAGCTGCTCCATCGGCGCGTTGAAGTTGCCCTCGCCGAACTCCTTGACCACTGCCATCGCCTTCTTCTTCACCGCGATATGGCCGGCGACCATATCGTTGATGCCCTTGGCCATGGTGGCCAGATCGCCATGAAAGCGATCAGCCGGCAGCACCACGTCGATGTCACCTTTGTCATGCTCCGAGGCCATCTGGTCGATGGCCGAATGGAGCATGCCGACCGGACGCATGGCCACGTCCAACAAAGCGTTGACGGCGATCAGCAGGTCACGAGCCTCCCCGGTCGCGTTCTGTTCGTGTGCGCGGTGTGAAAGATCACCGTCCGCAAGACGTTTCGTGAGTTCTTGGATCTCCGAAATCGCCCATTCGCTGCGAGATGTCTTCCGGATTTGTGTGAGCAAGTTCATGATGCTGATGCTCCTAATTGTTTGACCGCGTCGAGCTTGGGTCACGTTGATTGAAGGCTACTCAAGCGCTCTGGCGGAAATCGTTGTCTTCGTCATCCGGCGCACCCATGGACATATCGAGCGCAAATCCTTTAGCCCGCTCTTGTTGGCCAGCGACCGTGCCGGACGAGTAGGATCTGGGCGGCTTGACCGGGCTTCGCGATGCAGTCTGGCTTGTCCGTTGCGCGGCGGGCTGTGGCTGGTGCCGCGCCGACCCTGAATGGTCGATGCGGAAGAATGAGATCGAAGCCTGCAATTCCTCAGCCTGGGACGCCAGTTCGAGCGAAGTTGATGAGACGCCTTCCGAGGCTCCGGCATTCTGCTGCGTCACCTTGTCGAGCTGCTGGATGGCCTCGTTGATCTGCGAGGCGCCGATATCCTGCTCGCGGCAGGCGGCAGAGATTTCCGACACCAGCTCCGCAGTCTTGCGGATATCCGGCACGAGCTTGTTGAGCATTTCGCCGGCTTGTGTCGCCACGCTCACGGTTTCACTCGAAAGCGTGCTGATTTCGGCAGCCGCAGCCTGGCTGCGTTCGGCAAGCTTGCGGACTTCGGATGCCACGACGGCAAAGCCCTTGCCATGTTCACCGGCACGCGCCGCCTCGACGGCCGCATTCAGCGCCAGAAGATCGGTCTGGCGGGCAATCTCCTGCACGATGGAGATCTTCTGGGCGATCGTGCGCATGGCACTAACTGCCCGGTTGACGGCACCGCCCGATTCCTCGGCATCCTTCGACGACTGGCGGGCAATCTTTTCGGTCTGCGACGCATTGTCGGCGTTCTGCTTGATGTTGGCAGCCATCTCTTCCATGGACGCCGATGCCTGTTCGGTGGCAGCAGCCTGTTCGGAGGCGCCCTGCGACAACTGTTCAGAACTTCCGGACAGTTGCTGGCTGCCCAGCGAGACATTGTCGGAGGCCACGAGTGCATCTCGGACGACGCTGCGAAGACGTTCCGTCATTTCGAGCAGCGCCTGGCCGAGCACATCCTTGTCGGACAATGGTCGCCGAGTAACCGTCAGGTCTCCGTTGGAAATCCGGTTGGCCACATCCGCCGTTTCACGCAGACTATCGATCAGCGAATTGACGGCATGTTTCATCTTCTGATGGTCGCCCTCACAGTGGATGTCCACGGCTTCCGTCAGGTCACCAATCGCCACCTTGCCAAGCACGCGATTGCCCTCTGCGATGGGCACAAGAATGGCATCGAGCATGCCGTTGATGCCCGAAACGATGGTGGCGAAATCGCCGACGAAACGATCGGCCTCTCCCCGTTCGCTGAGCTTGCCCGCCGTGGACGCGTCGATCAGGCGTTGAATTTCGGCGATGATGGCGCGGAAGTTGACGCGAAGCGTGTCGATCGTATCGTTGATGAAAGCCTTTTTGCCCGGAAGCTGTTCGAGCTGTGCGTTGAAGTTGCCCTCCCCGAACGCCTTCACCACCGCCATCGCCTTCTTCTTCACAGCGATATGGCCGGCGACCATGTCATTGATGCCATTGGCCATGCTGGCAAAGTCACCCTTGAACTTCTCCACGGGGACGAAGACATCGATATCGCCTTTGTCATGCTCGGCGGACATGTTGTTCATTTCCGCAATGAGCCCCTTCAGGTTACCGCGCAGGGTCTCGATCGTGTCGTTGATAAAGGCCTTTTTGCCCGGCAGTTGCTCCATCGGCGCGTTGAAGTTGCCCTCGCCGAACTCCTTCACCACAGCCATCGCCATTTTCTTCACCGCGATATGGCCGGCGACCATGTCATTGACGCCCCTGCCCATGCTGGCAAAGTCACCCTTGAATTTCTCCACCGGAACGAAGACGTCGATATCGCCTTTGTCATGCTCGGCGGACATAGTGTTCATTTCCGCGATCAGACCCTTGAGGTTGCCGCGCAGCGTCTCGATCGTATCGTTGATGAAGGCCTTCTTGCCTGGAAGCTGCTCCATCGGCGCGTTGAAGTTGCCCTCGCCGAACTCCTTGACCACAGCCATCGCCATCTTCTTCACCGCGATATGGCTGCCGACGAGGTCATTTACCTCCTGGGCAATCACAGCGATATCGCCCTTGAATACGGCCGTCGGGACGATCACGTCGATATCGCCCTTTTCATGGGCGGCAGAGACATCATCGATCGCCTTGCGCAAATCCGCGACGGGCGCCGTAGCCAGGTCAAGCAGCTCGTTGACCATGGTCAGCAGTTCATGCGCTTCACCCGTTGCCGTCTGAAGGTTGGCACGACTGGAGATGTCGCCAGTGGCCATATTTTGCATCAGGCTGCGAACCTCAGCCATCGCCCAGGCCGCGCGCGATGTCTTCCTCATCTGATCTAGAACGGACATGCGGTATTTCCTCTTTCGGTTCATTCGGTTGGCCACGGATGGGCGAGACTGGGGAGGTCAGGATTGATTGAATTGCCTAGGCGGGCGGCCATGCGCATAGATTGCAAACAGATTTGGTACGATCACGAACTCGCCATCGCGCTTCACCAGGCACTCGATGAAATCAGCGCGCCATCGCATTCCGATGCTTGGCGGCGGCTCTCCCCGGGAGCGTTGGAGCGAGGTCACTTCATGCACTTTGTCGGTGCGCACGCCGAGCAAGGTCGGCTCTCCGTCGATATCGATCTCGATGACGATGATGCGGCTGTCGATGGTCGTCTGTGTCGCTTCCATGCCGAAAGCGAGCCTGATGTCGGTGAGCGGAATGACCCGGCCGCGGAAATTGATCACGCTGCCGACGAAGTTGCGCGCGCCCGGAACGCTGGTCTCTGCAACGACGTCGATGATTTCACGAACCAGTGTCGCGGCAATCGCGAACAATTCGCCGTTCAGGCTGAAGGTCAGGACGGCGAGGTCCTCTTCTTTCCAGAGGCTGCCTGTGGTCTTCCTGTCGACAACGATGTTCATGCTATTGCCCGCAACTGCGCCTCCTGTTGCTGCCCTGCGCTGACGATCTGTGCAACATCGAGGATGAGGGCGACGCTGCCGTCACCGAGGATGGTGGCGCCGGAGAAGGTCGACACGTCATGGTGCAGCTTCGACATTGACTTGATGACCGTCTGGTGGTCGCCAATGATTTGGTCGACGACGAGCCCCACCCGCTCGTTTCCGGTCGAGATCACCACCATCTTCTGGTAGGTGTCCGGCGGCGTACTGGTGTTGAAGACTTCCCTGAGCCGCAGGAACGGCACTAGGCTGTCACGCAGGGAAATGAAGCTGCGGCCCCGCGAGCGCTGATCTTCCTCAAGGGAGAGTTCGACGCACTCCTCGACGGCAGAAAGCGGAATAACGTAGTTTCCGGACCCGACACGGATCAGCAGCCCATCAATGATGGCGAGCGTCAGCGGAATGCGCAGAGAAATTTCAGACCCCTGGCCCGGCTCGCTCTTCACATCGATGATGCCGCGCAAGGTATCCACGGTCTTCTTCACCACATCCATCCCGACACCGCGTCCGGAAAGGCTGGTGATCTGCGCTGCGGTCGAAAAGCCCGGCTCGAAAATCAGCAGCATCAGTTCCTGATCGGTCAGTGGCTGACCCGGCGCGATCAATCCCGTGGATTCCGCCTTCGCCCTCACGCGGGCACGGTCGATGCCACGGCCATCATCCTTGATCGCGATGATCACTTGCCCGCCGGACTGGTGGGCGGAAAGGGTCACCTTTCCGGCAGCACTCTTGCCGGCAGCCTGTCGTTCGTGCGGTGGTTCAAGGCCGTGATCGACGGAGTTACGAACCAGGTGAACCAGCGGGTCAGCAAGGCGTTCGATGACGGTCTTGTCGACTTCGGTTGTTTCGCCGAGCGTTTCGAGCTCGATCGTCTTTCCCGTCTCGCGCGACAGGTCGTGTACGAGGCGGCGAAAGCGCGCAAAGAGGCTGCCCACCGGCACCATTCGCAGACCCATCATCGTGTCGCGCAGTTCTCCGGAAAGGCGCTCGACATCTTCGGAAACCGAGCGAAGCATGACATCCGTGCTGGCATTGGCGAGCTGTGAAAGGCGTGACTGGGCAATCACCAGCTC
Source organism: Rhizobium sp. (assembly GCA_029865825.1). Taxonomy (GTDB): domain Bacteria; phylum Pseudomonadota; class Alphaproteobacteria; order Rhizobiales; family Rhizobiaceae; genus Allorhizobium. The sequence goes on along the minus strand of JARXAQ010000073.1, from coordinate 3,608 downwards.
ACCGACCCGATCCATCAGCTCATCAAGCCGTTCAGCCGGCACGCGCACGCTCTCGGCCGGTTTGCTGCTCCGGTTATCGGTGCTGGCGGTCGGAGCTGCGGCTGCCTGTGGCAGCGTCTCCGGCATGGCAACCGGCGTCGCTTGCGGCTCTGCGGCGGCGGACGGCGCTGCGGGCTCTGTCGTTTCAGGCGCTGCCTCGAACATCTCCGTCATCTCGAGCGACATCTCGTCGAGCACGAAGATGAACACGTCTTCGATCGCAGACTTGGGGACATTCCCGTGTAGGGTCACTGTCCAGCTGACATAGATTTCCGTTGGCTCAAGCGCTGGAAGATCGGGGATGTGGCTGGCATCGGCAATCACGGTGCATTCGCCGAGTTCGCGCAATTCATCCAGCAACCCAAGCGGATTGGTGCCATTGGCCATGGCGCGAGGTGGCAGGCCGATCTTCAGTGTCCAGCCGATGTTCTTCCTGGAAGCGGTCCCGGAGGGTGCCGGAGACGGGGCAGAGGGCTCACTGCCGGAAGCCCCGTTTTGGGAGCCTGTCTTGCCGGACGCCCCGTTACCCGAATCCCCCTCAATGGCCGCCTGAAGCTTGGCCAACAGCTCTTCACCCGTTTCCTGCTGGACGTCATGCGGCCGATCGATGAGGGCCTTCATATGGCTTTGCGCATCAAGCACAGCCGAAACGAGGGCCGGTGTTGCCGGAACGCTGCCCTTGCGCACGGCGTCGAAGGCCGTTTCACAATGATGGGTAAAGGCTGCTAGCGCATCGAAGCCAAACATTGCCCCGGACCCTTTGAGCGTATGCAGCCCACGAAACACGGCATCGACCAGTCCTTGATTGGTGAGGTCGTTGTTCAGGTCGAGCAGATTGAGCTCGATCTGTTCGAACAATTCCGCCGCCTCGGTGCGGAAAACCTGAACCGGGTCGAGCGAACTCATCGGCCAAGGACCTTTCTGGCAATTTTCACCAGCTGATCGGAATCGAAAGGCTTCGTGATCCATCCTGTCGCACCGGCCGCCTTGGCCTGCGACTTGATCTCACCGTCGGACTCGGTGGTGAGAAAGATGATCGGCGTTCCCGCATGCTTGGGTGAACCGCGAAGGGCCTTGATCATCTCGATGCCGTTCATGTTCGGCATGTTGAGATCGGTCACGATCAGATCGAAAGCCCCTGATGTAGCCTTGGTCAGCCCGTCGCGGCCATCAACCGCCTCGGTGACCTGATAGCCGGCATTCGTCAGGGCTATCTTCGTCGTCATGCGGATACTTGCGGAATCGTCAACAGTCAGGATCTGCGCAGTCATTGGATTGCCCCTTCATGAAACCAGAACGCCCGGCTTTCGGATGACATGTCCGTGGTGAAGCCAGCCCGCTCCAGGAGACGCATGAGAGTGGCGCCGGCGGGTGTTCTCATTGAAATTTGCTTGTCTTGCAGGGCAGCCGAGAGCCGCGCCGATTCCATCAGCTGAAGGAAGCTGAGATCCACCTCAGCATCCTCCGGCAGCGCGATCTCCAGCAAAGGTCGTGCCTCGATTTCGGATAGGAGCAATTCACGCAGCGCCGCGGCATGCGCAATCGTCAGGTTCTTGCCAACCTCCAGCGGTGCTGTCGCCGGTTCGTAAGCGCTCTCTGTCACGCTGTTTCCTCCAACGCCTGCAGACTTTGATATCTTTGAATGAACGACAGCCTGCGCCCTATGGCGATCGCATGCGGCGCGCCGTGCGCGGCAAGGCTGCCGCCATTCAGGACCTTCATCGGGGCAACGCCCATAACTCTCTCCCTACAACCAACGCTCCAGTTAGTATTTCATAACGTACTCACGTAACTGTTATCTTAATGACCCCAGCGACGACCCTTGAGCGGACCCTGTTGTCGCAGCATGGTTGATCAGAAATTAAATTTCCTCAGATCTTCGGCAGGCACCGGTTGTGTGAGAGTGAGACAAGCGTCTCTCCGCCGGGCCCTCAAAGACCACGAAAGGCCCTTGATCGCGCTATTAAGAGCTTGAGAGCAAGCAATTTTCAAACACTTATAGATTGCCAGGATCCGGATCTCGGTGCGTGGGGCTTGCAGGCTGAGGGACACACCCGCCGCAGAGCGACACTCTTCTCGTCCACCGCAAAGCCAACAGTCCTGTCTCGAAATGATACAACCAAGGATATAGAGGCTGGCGTGGAGACCGGTCCGTTCACCCCTAAGGGAAAGGGGAAGCAGAGAATCCGAAACCTCCAGCCCTGCGCCCTGCCGCAGTGTTGATGTGTCATTCTGAAGGTGCAAAAAATGGAGTATCACGCCCGCCGGCTGATGCCGGAGCTTCGCCGCCCTGCCGACGAGGCCGGCCGCACCATCGTCATCGTGCTGCACGACAAAAACACGCGGTCGGCATTGCCGACAGGATCATCGCGATGAGGGATGGCCGGATCGCTTCCGACGGAGCGCCGGACGCGTTCATGCGCAAGGCGGCTCCGGAGGCGATCTACGGTTTTCCGGAGCCCCTGGTACAAGCGGCCCGCATGCGGGGCATGCGCTGCACTGTAAACAATCGATAGGAGCGCTTAGGCGAACGTCGTTCGATTCAGGGAAACCAAGGTTCCAATAGGTTCCATTGCTCCCAGTCGATCGCTCGGACCTTGTCACCTGAGACGCTAAACAATGCCCCCCATCACCTGCCTGCGATGGCCTTGACAGGTCCCCCGCAGAATATCAGCTTCTGGCAATCAGCGGCAACCATGTGCGGGGGATCGGCTGTCGCGAGATCAGCGTATGGAACGAATAGATTGGTGGTTTGACATGGGAAGACGCGCGTTTCTGGCAACGTGCCTGCTTGCTGGCGTAGCTTGCGCAGCTCATGCCGATGAGGCTGAAGATTTCAATGCTTTCGTCCAGGTCCTCGCCATCCCGGTCTACGCGCACCATTGCGAGATCATGATGGACAAGGACGTGATGGACAGGATCAATGCCGACGTCGTCAGCAAGATGGACGTGGCCGGGGTGTCAGAGGAAAAGGGAGGCGAGATCCAGACGCAAATGGTTGAGCAGTTCGCAGCCAATGCCGATTGCACGGAAGGCTCCAGCGACCGGACGAATTTCGAAGCGGCACTGCAGGCCTACGCTGGAATTTGAGCCTTCGCGGCATGGCCCGACCATGGAAAGCTCCTCGGTCGAGCGGCGCGTTGCGGCCCACGGACTGTGCGTGCCGGCCCGCTGAAGTGAATGAAGCCATTTAAAGCCGCTGAATATTCGGAGATGGCAAATTGACCGGTCGCTAATGTTTCGGCAGTACTTGGGACTTCATTGTCCGACTATTGATCCAGAAGGTGGTCATCCCGGCGGCTATGGAAACCGCTCAAAATCTGGAGGAAGTTCAAGCTCTAAGGTCATCAGGTCACGACACAGATTCCGACCGCAAAACGCAAAAACCGCCCCCATTGGATGGAGGCGGTTGAAGTCTTGTGTGGGATTTGGTTGCGGGGGCAGGATTTGAACCTGCGGCCTTCAGGTTATGAGCCTGACGAGCTACCGGGCTGCTCCACCCCGCGTCACCAGCGTAAATCCCGAAGGGATTTATCGCGACAAAGCAAACTCTCGAGTTTGCGTCTCTA
>JARXAQ010000050.1 GCA_029865825.1 Rhizobium sp. | reverse complement strand
CCGGAGCCGAAGAAGAAGGCGACCCGCACCAAGCCGGCACTCGAGCTTTCGGCCTTCCAGATGGTGAAGCGCGACTTCGCCTTTGTCGTCGAAAAGGCAGTCGAGGCGGGCGCGATCATCAAGGCGGCGACAAGTGCGGATCGCAAGCTGATCTCGGGCGTCAATGTCTTCGATATCTTCGAGGGCGCATCGGTGGGCGAGGGCAAGAAGTCGGTGGCGATCGAGGTCCTGATCCAGCCGACCGACAAGACCCTGACCGACGAGGATTTCGATGCGCTGACGAAGAAGATCGTCGGCAATGTCGAAAAGTCCACGGGTGCTACGCTGCGCGCCTGATCTTGTGATGGCGGGGCCGACTTGGTCCGCCTGCCGGAAGACAAAGAAAAAGCCCTTTCCCTGCATGTCAGGGAAAGGGCTTTTTGATTTGAGCGGGATGGTCATGGACCATCAGAGGGCCGTGTCGTCATCAGACCTTACAGGCTGACGCGGCGGCCTTCCTTGTCAGCGGACTTGCGGTCGTCGCCGTGCTTGGCAAGGATCGCCTTGGCATCTTCGACCGAGATGCGGTGCTTCTTGGCGAAGGGGATCGGCTCATAGCCCTTGGCGGTGGTTTCGTCTGCCATGCTGGTCTCCAATTCGAAAACGCCCCGGCAAAATGCCGGAGCCTGGAATGTCGCGGTGATCGGGAAACAAATGCGCGCCGGTGGCGAGCGGATGCGACGCGTGCGAAGGGCGTCGCCTATGACCCCTATGTAGGGATGCGCGACCGAAACCTCAATACTTCTTCTTGCGCAGCGTCTTGTTGCCCTTCGGGCCGCTGAAGACGGGCGTGCGGTCGAGGTTTTCGGCCTGCAACTGGCGCCAGCGGTCGAGCCGTGCGGGATCGAGCGTGCCGTCCTTGATCGCGGCCTGCACGGCGCAGCCCTTTTCGTGGGAATGGCTGCAATCGCGAAACTTGCAGTGCGGTGCAAGGTCGGTGATTTCGGCAAACAGCGTGTCGATGCCGTCGGTGACGTCGCTGACATAGAGCGTGCGGATGCCGGGCGTGTCGATCACCCATCCACCGCCCGCGATCGCATGCAGCGAGCGCGCCGTTGTCGTATGGCGTCCCTTGGCGTCCTGCTCGCGGATGGTGCCGGTCTTCTGCAGTTCGCCGGCGTCCGGACCCGACAGTGTGTTGACCAAAGTCGACTTGCCGACCCCGGAGGAGCCGACCAGGGCGACGGTCTGCCCCTGTCCGCACCAGGGCATCAACGGTTCGATGGCCTCCGGCGAACGGGCATTGACGATCACCACCGACAGATCGCGCTGCAGGGCGGCTGCCTGCGCGGCATAGGTCTCGGCGTCATCAACCATGTCGGCTTTGGTCAGCACGATCACCGGACGCGTGCCGGCTTCGTTGGCCATGATCAGGTATCGTTCGAGCCGCGCCGGGTTGAAGTCCGCATTGCAGGAGGTGACGACGAAGAGCGTGTCGACATTGGCAGCGGCCAGCTGGTGGCCCATCACGCCTTCGGCCCGGCGCTGGAAGACGGTCCGGCGCTCGAGACGGCGTACCATCAGGCCGGTGTGAGGATCTGCGAGGACCCAGTCGCCGACGGCGTAGTCGGCGGTATTGGCATTTGGGGCAAGCTCAAGGGCAGCCGGGCCGCTGCCATCGATGGCGTCCACGCGGTCGCGATGCACCGACGAGATGCGGCGCACGAGCAGATGGCTTTCGTCCGGCCCGACCTGATCGGCGAAGAAGGCGGCAAAGCCCAGCCGGTCGAGAGCGGCCGTGTCGGTCAGCCGCGTCAAGGGCGGATCGAAAGCTGGAGGGTGGCGGGCATGGTCTGGCTTTCCGGGGCAGGTCAGGGATCGGTCAGCCCTCATAGCGCAGAAAGCGGGCGCTGACGCGCGAAATCTGCGCTTCAGTTCATTTCACGGCCGCCGCCACGGCAGGCTGTTTTTCCTATGGCGCGGCTCCGGCCGGCAGCTTCTCCGTGCCGAGCAGCGGTTTGCGTGCCGGCAGCTTTGCAAACATCACTGCATTGCCGGCAAGCGTCAGGACGAGGCCGAGAACCGAGAGCAAGGTCCAGTGATAGTCTTCGAACACAGTCGACAGCGTCAGCGCCACGACGGGGAAGAGCACTGTGGCATAGGCCGCCTTCTGTGAGCCGACGCGCGAGACCAACATCAGATAGGTGGTGAAGCCGACGACCGAGCCGATGGCGGCGAGATAGAGCATGGCGGCAAAATAGGTCAGCGTCGGCGGTGCAACGATCTGCGTACCGGTGACGGTGATCAGCAGCAGCAGCGCTAGCGCCCCGTAGCTCATGCCCCAGGCATTGGCGGTGATGGGGGCAATGCCCGAGGCGCTGTTGCGCCGCGAGGCCATATTGCCGAGCGAGAAGAACAGCGTGCCCAGCGCCGACAGGCCGATGCCCTTCCAGCTGTCGGGATTGAGGCTGAACAGGATATCCACCCCGAACAGCAAGACCAGCCCGGTTGCTCCGAGTGCCGCGGCCACCAGGGTGCGCGGGCTGATCCGGTCGCCAAAGAAGATGCGGGCATTGACCGCGTTGTAGATCGTCGCCAGCGAAAAGACGACGGAGATCAGACCTGAGTGCACGTAGCTGGCCGCGTGATAGAAGCAGAGGAAATTGCAGCAGAACAGACAGAGCGCCTGTGCGAGCACGAAGGGCTGCTGGGCGCGTGTCGGGACCTTCAACCGTCCCGTGACGACGAGGGCTGCAACGAGGATCAGGGCCGCGGTGGCGAAGCGGTAGAACACCGACACCAGCACGGGGACGGGCCCGATCTGCAAGGCGATCGCGATCCAGGTGGTGCCCCAGATCAGGACGGTGGAAGAGAACAGCAGTAAGTTGGTCATGGGCTCTATCGTTTCAGTGTCTCGGGGCAAGCCGCATGCCGTCAGTGCGCGGCGGGATGCTCTCTCGTTGGACCGGACTTGAGCGCGCGTTGCGACCGGATTTCTTGCACGATCTTGCGGTGAACTGCGCCCTACGGTCCAGTCGGGACGACGGGGCAGTGTCACGCGGCGTGACTTGCGCTAGGATGGCTCCGGGATCACCGGATTTTTTCCATGTTGCATGCGTCGTCCGTTTTCAGTTCGCTGTCCGCCTCGACCCGTGCCGAGCGGCTGGAAGCGCTCGACCTCGGCGAGGGCAGGGCGAGTGCGCTCTGGCGCAACAGCCAGGACCGGATGAGCTATGAGCGCTCCGACGGGCATACCTTCAGCTGTTATCTGAAAGGCGGCGACGGCACCCGGCGCATCGATGCGGGCTCGATCAGTGGCTGGCCGGGAGCCCTGTGCATCATGCCGCAGGGTGCCTCCTCCGAATGGGAGATCACCGACACCTTCGATTTCGTCCATCTCTATGTTGCAGATCAGGAGTTGCGACGCCTGTTTTCCGAAACCTTCGACCGCGATGCCCGCCTGATGGTCATCCCGGAAACGACCTTCGACGAGGCGCCGCAACTGGCGGGCGCACTTGGCCGTCTGGCCGAGGCGACGCGGCGGGGCGATCGCCTGCTCGCCGAGCAGGCGCTGACAACGGCTGTTGGGCACCTGTTTCTCGATCCGCGGTATGGCGGGCAGAAGGCGATGACCTTGCGGGGCGGGCTCGCACCCATCGTCCGCCGGCGCCTGATCGACCATATCGATGCCGCGCTCGATCGCACCATCACATTGCGGGAGCTGGCTGAATTGGCGGGTCTCAGCGAATACCACCTGCAGCGGATGTTCAGCCTGAGCTGTGGCGTGTCGCCCCACGGCTTCATTCTCAACCGCCGCATCGCGCGCGCCCGTCAAATGCTTGCGGGCGCCGAGCCGATCGCTCAGATCGCGGCGGCCTGCGGTTTCAGCAATCAGAGCCACCTGACACGCCTGTTCAAGGCCGCGACCGGTACGACGCCGGCGGCCTATCGGCACGCTCTCAAAGGCTAGAGCTTTCCCAAGACTTCCACCTTCAAGGCGCCAATCAGGGGTGATTGTACCCTTTCGATGCAAGAGAGCATTAATCAACTGTGCCTAGGGTGGGTTCATATAACACCGTCAATTTTCCGATGGCGAAACGATTTCTCAGGCAGGTTAGTGTCATGACCGGTTCCGTGGACGCGAACATTTTCGAACTCGCGCCGATCGCGATGTGGATCGAGGACTTCAGCGGGGTGAAGGCGCAGTTCGATCTCTGGCGCTCCGGAGGCGTGAGCGACATCCGCAGCTTTCTCAGGCAAGACATGGCGCGGGTGGCGGAATGTTCGGCCCGGATCCGCATCTTGCAGGTTAATCGCAAGACGCTCGACCTGTTCGAGGCCGCCGACCTCGACGAACTCTCCGGAAATCTCGACAAGGTCTTCCGCGACGACATGTGGGAGGCCCACATCAACGAGCTCTGCGACCTGTGGAACGGCGAGACGGAGTTTGTCGGCGCGACCGCGAACTACACGTTGAGCGGGCGGCGCTTGGATATTCAGCTGCGCGGCTCCGTGCTGCCTGGCCATGAGGAGACGTTGGCCCAGGTTCTGGTGACCACCGAGGATGTCACGGACCGCGAGGATGCCCGTCGCGCCGAACTGGAAAACCGGCGTTATGCCGAGGGCGTCTTCGAGCATTCGCCGGTCTCCTTGTGGATCGAGGATTTCAGCGGCGTTCGCGCCCTGCTCGAGGATGTCCGCGCGCGCGGCATCGTCGATTTCCGCGTCTTCACCGACGTCCATCCGGAATTCGTCCGCCAATGTATGGCAGAGATCCGGGTTCTCGACGTCAACCAGGCGACACTCGACCTGTTCTGTGCGCCGGATCGCAAGACGCTTCTCATGCGGCAAAGCGAAATCCTGCGCGACGAAATGGAAAAGCCGTTCCGCGAACAACTGGTCGACCTGTGGGAGGGTCGCCTGTTCCACAGCCGGGAAGTGGTGAACTACGCGCTGGACGGCAGCGTGCGCCATATTCTCCTGAACTTCGCCGTGTTCCCGGGAAACGAACATGACTGGTCCCGGGTACAGGTGGCGCTGACCGATATCACCGCCCGCAAAAAGGCCGAGGCCTATCTCGAATATCTGGGCAAACACGACATCCTGACCAAGCTGCACAACCGCGCCTTCTACACTGACGAACTCAACCGTCTGGAGCGCAAGTCGTTGCGCCCGGTTTCGGCGATCGTCATCGACCTCAACGGCTTAAAGGACGCGAACGACCAGCGCGGCCACGATGCCGGAGATGCGCTGTTACGGCGCTTCGGCGAGGTGCTGAACAGCGTGGTCAAGCCGCCGCATCACGCGACCCGGATCGGTGGCGACGAGTTTGCCGTCCTGATGCCGGGGGCCGATCGCCAGGAAGCGCTCGGCATGATCGAGACGATCAACGAGATCCTCAAGATCAACAACCAGTTCTATTCCGACGCCTTGCTCAGCGTCTCCATGGGCACGGCAACAAGCGAGCCGGGCGAAAGCATGGAGGCGATCATGAAACGGGCAGACGACGCGATGTATGAACACAAGCGGTCGTTTTATGCCGGCAAGCCCCCCAACGAGAGGCGGCGCGCCGGGAGTTGAAGCCGGACCGGGATCGGTCCGACCGTTAGGATATCTGCAAGAGAAAAGCCTTTAGGGCTCTGAGCGGGACGGCCGCTCAGCGCCCCGCCATCTTTGCCATTGCCGCATTGTAGCGTGCGCCCGCGACCTTTTCGGGGGCGACGATGGCACGGAGGCTGGCAAGATCGTCGACGGACAGCGTGATCTCCGCTGCCGCGACATTGCTCTCCAGATTGGCGATCTTGGTGGTGCCGGGGATCGGCACGATGAAATCGCCCTGGGCGAGCACCCAGGCGAGCGCCAATTGACCGGCGCTGACGCCCTTGTCGGCGGCCATGGCTTCCAGCGCCATGACCAGCGCCAGATTGGCGTCGAAATTCTCCTGGTCGAAGCGGGGCAGGCCGCGGCGGAAGTCGTTCGCGCCGAGTTTGCCGAGATCCTTTAAGGCACCCGTCAGCATGCCGCGCCCGAGCGGCGAAAACGGCACGAAGCCGATGCCGAGCTCGCGGCAGGTATCGAACACGCCGTTGGTTTCCGGGTCGCGGGTCCACAGTGAATATTCGCTCTGGATGGCGGCAATCGGATGCACGGCATGCGCCCGCCGAAGCGTCGCGGCACTCGCTTCCGAAAGACCGAGCGCCTTGACCTTGCCCGCCTTCACCAGCTCGGCCATGGCGCCGACGGTCTCTTCGATAGGAACGCCCGGATCGACGCGGTGCTGGTAGAACAGGTCGATGACCTCGACGCCGAGGCGCTTCAGCGAGGCGTCCGCCACCGCGCGTAGGTGTTCCGGCCGGCTGTCGAGACCGGAGGGGCGGGCGGCCTTGGCGTCATCGCCGATCGTGAAGCCGAATTTGGTGGCGATCTGCACCTTGTCGCGATGTTTGCGCAGCGTCTTGCCGACCAGTTCTTCATTGGTGAAGGGTCCATAGACTTCGGCCGTGTCGAAGAAGGTGACGCCGAGATCGACGGCGCGGTCGATTAGGGCCTGGGCGGAGGTCTCGTCGATATTGGTGCCATAGGCATGGCTCATGCCCATGCAGCCGAGGCCGAGGGCGGAGGGGGTGAGGGAACCGAGATGACGGGTCTGCATGATGGCCTCCTTGAGGCGTGATTTTGAAACGGCAGCCTAACATGACGACTTGGAACGCCACAGGGCATGACGGCAATCTAGGGCAGGAAACGATGTCGGAAAATGGATGCAATCGATGATGGGTTGTTCTATCATTTGGAACAATGAACAGAACCCAACTCTCGCAGCTGGCCGTGCTGGCCTCGGTGGCGCAACACGGCAGTTTTCGCGCGGCAGCCAGCGAACTCGGCATTGCGCCCTCTGCCGTCAGTCACGCGATCGCAGCACTTGAAAGCAGTCTCGGCCTCCGGCTGATGGCGCGTACCACGCGCAGCGCCGCCCCGACGGAGGAGGGACGACGGCTTCTCGAGGTGTTAGGCCCGGCGCTCGGCGATATTGAAGCCGCACTCACGGCTCTGTCGGACGGACGCGGGCGCCCCGCCGGTCCCTTGCGCATCACCATGCCGCTGCTCGCGGCGCAGGACGTGATCGCGCCGCGGCTTGGGGAGTTTACGCGCCTCTACCCGGAGATCGAACTGGAGATCGTCACCGACGATCGTTTCCAGGATATCGTGGAGCAAGGTTTTGACGCGGGCTTGCGCCTCGGCGAACATCTGGAGGCTGATATGGTGGCCGTCCGGGTGAGCGGCCCCTGGCGCGGTGCGGTCGTCGGCGCACCCGGTTATTTCGACGAACATGTGAAGCCGGTGCACCCGCGCGACCTGGCAGGCCATATCTGCATCCGCCGGCGTTTTTCCAGCGGCACGATCTATCGCTGGGAATTCGAGAAGGACGGCCGTGCGATCTCGGTCGACGTGCGCGGAAGCCTGATCCTTTCCGACCAGACCCTGATGCGCCGCGCCGCCATCGATGGTGCCGGCCTCGCCTATATCTTCGATGCCCGCGTGCACACGGACATCGAAGAGGGCCGCCTGGTGCGGGTGCTCGAAGACTGGTGCCCGCCCTTCGATGGCTTCTCGATCTATTATCCCAGCCGCCGGCAGATGCGCCCGGCGCTCCGCGCCTTCATCGATTTCTTCCGCTGGCGTGGGTAAGCGGGATCAAACGAATTTCAGCCGGTAGCGCACATGGCCGTCTTCCGGGGCGTAGGTGTCATAGAGCTTGCGTGCGGTTTCGTTGCCCCGGTCGGTGTGCCAGTAGAGGCGCGACCAGCCTTTGGCCTTGGTAATCCCGATGAGATCGTCGATCAGCGCGCGCCCAATGCCCCGACCCCGGAAGGTGGCATTGAGGAACAGATCTTCCAGATAACAATCCGGCGTCTTCACCCAGGTGGAATCGTGGAAGTGGTGGATGGCAAAGCCGGCGAGCACGCCGTCGACCTCCGCCACCCGCATGGCAACGCGCGAGGACGGGTCGAGAATGCGCGCCCAGGTATGGGCGGTGACATCATCGGGGAGATCCACCTTGTAGAAGGTGAGGTACTGCGCCCAGAGGCCGCGCCAGGCGGCCTCGTCAGGGGCTGTGGCGTCACGGATGACGGGTGCGAATACCGTCATGCACTCGCCTCGTTGAGCTGGGTGATCTGCGTTTCCGTCAGCGTCAGCTGACCGGCTGCGATCAGGCTGTCGAGCTGTCTGAGGCTCGTGGCGGAGGCGATCGGGGCGGTGATGCCCGGCTGCGCTGCGATCCAGGCGATGGCGACCGTTGCCGGGCTCGTCTTGGTGTCGGCAGCGATGGCGTCGAGCGCATCGAGGATCTGGAGGCCGCGTGGGTTGAGATAATCGCCCATGTCCTCGCCGCGCGCCTTGCCGACGGTATCCGAGGCCAGACGATACTTGCCGGTGAGGAAGCCGGAGGCGAGCGCGTAATAGCTGATGACGCCGATCTCTTCGCGCTGGCAGAGGGTGGCCAGATCGCCCTCGAACTTCGAGCGGGTGTAGAGATTGTATTCAGGCTGGATGACGTCGTAACGCCCGACGCCAGCCTTCTTGGCCGCATCGAAGGTCGCCTGCAGCTGTTCGGCATCGAGGTTCGAGCAGCCGATCGCGCGCACCTTGCCGGCCTCTTTCAGCTTGGCAAAGGCGGTCAGGCTTTCCTCGTCTTCTGTTTCGGCATCCGGCCAATGGGCGAGATAGAGGTCGATGTAGTCAGTGCGCAGGCGCTTGAGCGAATCCTCGACGGCTTCAGCAATGCGCCGGGCGCTGAGACCCCGGCGCTTGCCCCCGAGATCAGCGCCGACCTTGGTGACGATCACCACGTCCTCGCGCCTGATACCGCCACGGTTCAGCCAGTTGCCGATGATCGTCTCGCTCTCGCCGCCGACATTTCCGTCTGCCCATTGCGAATACATGTCGGCCGTGTCGATCGTGTTGAAGCCGGCCTCAAAGAAGCGGTCGAGCAGGGCGAAGGACGTCGCTTCGTCTGCCGTCCAGCCGAGCACATTGCCGCCGAAGACGACGGGTGCGATGGAGAGGCCGGTGCGGCCGAGGGCACGTTTCTGCATGGATTTTCCTGCTGATGAACGAGGTGGGGCGTGGGCTACGAATGGCCCGGATGGGACAGGAGGAAATGTGTGCGGATTGCGCCGTCCGTCAAGCCTGCATCGACGCGATGCGGCGAAAGGTGCTGGGCGGCGCGTCGTTGAGTTCGCCCCAGACGCGGCGCATGTGGCGCGTCGAGGAGAAGCCCGAGCGTTCGGCGACACTTTCCATGTCGAGCCGGGTCTGGCTCAGCAGATCGCGCGCCAGCGCCACCCGGATCGTGTTGATGTAAGCGGTGACCGACAGATCCGTCTGCTCCCGAAACAGCCGCGTCATATGCCGTTCGCTGAGCGCTGCGAGCCGCGCAAGGTCGGCCAGGCTCCAGTCGCGCGCCGGATCGGCCATGACAGCATCCTGGATGCGGTGGATGCCGGGATGGATGTGGTTCCGCCCGGACAGCCAGGGCGAGAGCTGCGGATCGGAGCCGCTGCGGCGCAGATAGACGACCATGCTGCGGGCGACGGAGAGTGCGATCTGCGGGGAGATGAATTTGCCGACGAGATAAAGCATCAGGTCGATCCCGGTCGAAATTCCGGCACTGGTGATCCGATTGCCGTCGTCGACATAGAGCCGGTTGTCCAGCACCCGCGCCGTCGGCGACAGCGCCCTGAGCTCGTCGATGCATTCCGCATGGGTGGTGCAGACATGGCCATCGAGCAGGCCGGCCGCCCCGGCCAGCAGCGCGCCGGAGCAGATTGTCACCAAACGCGTGTCTTCGTTGACGGCTCGGGCAAGCCAGCGGCGAAGTGCGATCAGCTCCGGATCATGCTGGACCTCCGCCTGTCCCACCCCGATGCTGCCGGAAACGATCAGCATGGCACCCGGCGGCAATTGATCGGGTAGGGGCTCCAGCCCTGTGACCGTCAGGCCGATCGAAGTCGCCTGCGATGTCTGCTGCGCGATGAAATGACAGTCGAATCGAACAGATGACTGCTGCTTGTTGGCGTAGCGCAGGACCTCAAGCGGCCCGGCAATGTCGATCAGCAGCGCGTCCGCCGGCACCAGCGTATAGACCGGGATAATCTGCGGCGTGCCGCCGGTGCCGTTCGTCGTCATGGTGTCCTCATGCAGCCTGATCGAGAGCCTCGGCCACGGTCGCGATCCGGGCGAAGCGTTTGGACAGCACCAGCTCGGTGCGCTTCTTGATGTCGGCAGCCGAGAAGCGGGTGCCATCCGCATGGGTCATCGGGAAGGTCAACGTCGCCTCGGTGACATAGTCGACGTCGAAGCCGAGGTCGGAGGCGTGCCGCGTCGTCGTCTCGCAGCATTGTTCGGTGCGGATGCCGGAGATGATGACCTTGGTGATGTTGTTGTCGCGCAGCCAGCTTTCGAGGCCGGTATCGATGAGCGCCGAATGCACGCCCTTGTGGAAGGTGACGTCGGGGGCGATCGACAGCTCTCCCAGCGTGCGGACAAACCCGCTTGCGAGCCGGAATGCGTCATCCTGGTCGACGTGGAAGATCTGCACGATCGGCAGGCCAGCAACGCGCGCGCCGTCGATCAGGGCCTGCTGTTTCTCCAGATAGGCTGGCAGTTCCGCCGGGTCCCAGTAAGGGGCTTGGCGAAAACTCTCCTGGGCATCGATAACGATAAGGGCTGCATCTTTGTCGGACATATTCTGCTCCTGTCGATTGGACTGTAGTCGATCATAGGGTCGAGAAACACAGCCGAAAGCAGCGGACAGGACGAAGAGGGGACATTTTCGGCCACACAATCGAAACTCTCGCGGCCGGCAAGCGTCGCGCGGCCGATTGCGCAGCCGCCAGCCTTCCCCTAAGGTCCGCCCGACATTTTTGAGGGAGGTTTCACATGCTGCGTTTTGGAATTCTGTCGACGGCCAAGATCGGTCGCGAACTCGTCGTGCCGGCCATCCAGGATGCCGAGAATGCAGTTGTCACGGCGATCGCCAGCCGCGACCTGGCGCGTGCCCGCGAGATGGCCGATCGCTTCTCCGTGCCGCATGCCTTCGGCTCCTACGAGGAGATGCTGGCCTCCGACGTCATCGACGCCGTCTACATCCCGCTGCCGACCTCGCAGCATGTCGAATGGGCGATCAAGGCGGCCAATGCCGGCAAACACGTGCTCTGCGAAAAGCCGATTGCGCTGAAGGCTGACGAGATCGACGCGATCATTGAAGCCCGCGACCGCAACAAGGTGCTGGTGACGGAAGCCTATATGGTGACCTATGCGCCGGTCTGGCTGAAGGTGCGCGAACTTCTGGCTGAAGGCGCGATCGGCACGTTGAAGATGGTGCAGGGCTCCTTCACTTACTTCAACCGCGACCCCGGCAACATGCGCAACATTCCCGAACTCGGCGGTGGCGCATTGCCCGATATCGGCGTTTACCCGACCATTACCACCCGCTTCGTCACCGGCAAGGAGCCTGTCCGCGTCCAGTCGACCATCGAACGCGATCCGGATTTCGGCACCGACATCTATGCGAGCGTCAAGGCGGATTTCGCCGATTTCGAACTGAACTTCTACGTGTCGACCCAGATGGCCAACCGCCAGCTCATGGTCTTCCATGGCACGGATGGTTTCATCGAGGTGAAGTCGCCCTTTAATGCCGACCGCTGGGGCGCCGAGGAGGTGGAGCTTACCAATCGCGGCCACAATGTCTCGCAGATCTTCCGTTTTCCCGACAGCCGCCAGTACAAGCTGGAAGCCGAAGCCTTTGCCCGGGCTGTGACAGGCACGACAGGCGAAGTGGTGACGCTGGAAAGCTCGAAGTCGAACCAGAAGCTGATCGATGCGATCTACCGCGCAGCGGACAAGGACGGCTGGGAGACGGTGTAGTACGTCTTCCACATTGGTATTGGATCGATCACCGCAGACGTTTTATCCGATATAGACCAAAGGCCATGAAAAGAAGCGATGCTGCCCAGGCCAGGAGAAGATGGAAGATTGGCTGGATTTCGGGGGCGCGTGCGTTGAGAATTCCGAAAAGTCCAAAATTGATCAAGGTTGTGACCGCCAGCAGCGGCCACAATCCTGGCACATGCAGAACGGCGGCAGGAGGCTTGCCAAGCCGGGTGACGAGCCGCAGACCTTGGGAAAGCGCATAGGCAATCAGAAGTGAGACGCATCGCGACAGAATTCGCGAGTCCAGCACGGCAAAGATCGTCGGAAAGAGTACGATATCTGCAGTCAGGGTGGCGACGAGTGTCAGCAGCCAACTGAGCCTGTTGCTCCGTTCAGACATGGATCGTGACGAGCCCGGCGATGATGAGCAGGGTCCCCATCAAGTACCGCAGGTGGAGTGGCTCACCAAAGACTAACTGTGCCAGCAAGGGAACGAAACAAAAAGTCAGCCCCATAAAGGAATAGGCAATTGTGAGGGGGACCGAGCGCAAGACAAAGATCCAGACCACCGTGCCGAAGCCATAGAGAGCCAAGGCAGCAATGAAGACGGGGTTGACGGCAAGGGTCACGAGGCTGGCCAAGGAGAGGGTGCCGGTGTCCTTGCTGGTAAGCTTGAACAGGACTTGTCCAATCGCAATCATCAGCGGTGTACCGAGCAATCCCATCCAGGTCGCGAGTGTCAGGCTTGAGAAATCCACAGGGCTCAGCGCTCCACGTTTTCCATGTAGAAAATATCACGTCCGATATCGACGCAGGTATGATGCGACGGGACCGGATGCATGGCGCGCAGGAACGAATGCGTGTAGGGAAAAAAATTGAAGTGTGGATTGAAGCTGTAAAGTGACTCGCGCTCGCGGGGAACGACGATGATGACGCGCTTGCGGGCGACGCGCCGCAATTCGGCAATCGCTTGCGAATACTCGAGCACGTGTTCGATCACATGCGTGCAGACGACCGTGTCGAACTCTCCATCGGCGAATGGAAGCTTCTCGATCTTTGCTGCGAGATATTCGACACCCGGCAGGTCTGCCGCATCGTCAATGACGAAGTCGACACCGGTTACCCGCTTAAGATTCGGATGTCCCTGGCGGATGCGTGTCAGAAGTGCGCCCGTTCCGCAACCAATATCGCAGACGCTGTCGCCCTGAACTTCCTGCACGATTTTTCGGATGCAGGCTTCCGAATTGTCCGTACCGGCATGGACTCGCGGGTGCTTTCGGTAGAGCGCAGCGTAAGCCTCCTCCGTCAGAAACGGCGCACGCGCGCGAAATTCGGCCAAGTCCGATATATGCCTGCCCCACGCCAACTGGGCCAGCCACAGGAATATCTTCGAATCGCGCAAGATAGGCGGGAGGATGTCTTCAATAACGAAGCGGATCCTGTTGGTGGTTTCGCGCCTCATGCGGCCGCTCTCTTTCGAGCTTTTTCTTTGGTCGCCGGATCCGCACGTTGCTCTGAAAGGAGTGAGGGCAGGGTCAGATAGTGCAATCGCAGAAGCTCGTTGCGCCCCTGCGCCACCGAATCCAGGATCACACCACCGGCAAAGGAAATAAAGCTCAGGCCAAAGAGGCAGAGAGACAGAACCCAAGTTGGCATCCGCGGCACGAGGCCCGTTTGGAAATACTCGGCGACGACTGGAACGGCAAACAGTATGCAGGCTGTCAGAAACGCGCCTGCGATACAGGCGAAGAACGCAAACGGACGCGTCTCTTTCATCAACAGGGCGAACATTCGCAGGATCTTAAAGCCGTCCCGGAAAGTGGAGAGTTTCGATTGTGACCCGATTGGACGGCGTCCGTAATCCAGTTCCAACTCGGTCACGGGAAGGCGCAGCCTTGACGCATGGACGGACATCTCCGTCTCAATTTCGAAGCCCCCCGAAATCGCCGGAAAACTCTTCACATAGCGGCGCGAAAAGGCGCGGTAGCCGGAGAGGATGTCGGTGAAGTCGTTGCCGAACAGCAACCGGTAAAGCCCGTTGAACAGCCGGTTGCCGAAGGCATGGCCGTTGCGGCCCGCATCGTCATGGACGCCGCGGCGCGTGCCGACCACCATGTCGACCCGCTCGGTGATCAGCGTGCGGATCAACTCTTCCGCATCCGCAGGGCTGTAGGTGCCATCGCCATCGGCCATGATGTAGATGTCGGCATCGATGTCGCAGAACATCCGGCGCACCACATGGCCTTTGCCCTGGCGCCGTTCGCGCACGACGGTCGCGCCCGCGAGCATGGCGGTGAGCGCCGTGCCGTCGGTGGAATTGTTGTCGTAGACGAAGATGCGGGCCTCCGGCAGCGCGGTCCTGAAGTCACGCACCACCTGGCCGATCGTCGCGGCCTCGTTGTAACACGGCAGAAGGACGGCAACGTCTGGGGCACTGGTGGCCGGACCACTCATGGGAAACCTGCTGGAGCTCGGGAGGCCCTTATGGCCACCTCTCGCTTTACTATTTCTTGAGAAGGTTAAGGCTAGGTTTCGCCCGCGTATCATCTTCGAGTGATTGCCCGGGCCGTATGGCCGGGTCTCCGAAGAAACGGAGGATCCATGGTCGAGTTGTCCGCACAGGTGTCCGGCAGGCTGCAGCAGAGGGCATCGCTGTCGCTCTGGATCGCCGTCTACAGCCTGGTGGCCATCACCGTGATCGCGCTGCTCAATCTGCCGGCCGCCAAAGATTATGTCGGGGTCGACAACGACGACGTCATGCGCCTCGTTGAAGTTCGGGACCTGCTCGCCGGCCAGTCCTGGTTCGATCTCATGCAATATCGGCTAGGGCTCGCGGACGGCACGCTGATGCATTGGTCGCGTCTGGTCGACCTGCCGATCGCGCTGTTGATCCGGCTCTTTTCACATGTCGTTCCGGGAGAACAGGCAGAGGCGCTCGCCCTGCTGGTCTGGCCAATGTCCCTGGTCGTTCCCCTGATGGCCGCTATGGCAGTGGCCGCACGCGGCATCGGCACCCATGTGACGATGCATGTCGTGCTGATGCTCACTGCCGTGTTCTGCATCACCAGCAATCGCTTCCTGCCGGGTGCCATCGACCACCACAACATCCAGATGGTGCTGGCCGCGATCATGGCCGCGGGCCTGCTGGATCCGGCACGCGGCCGGACGAGTCATGCGCTGGCCGGCCTCGCCGCTGCGCTGGCGATCGCCATCGGCGCGGAAACCACGCCACTGGTCGCTGCCGTCTGCGCTCTGGTCGGCCTCCTCTGGCTGGCTGAGGGTGCGGCCTTCGCCATGGCCGCCCGCAGCTTCTCGCTGGCCCTGCTTCTGTCCCTTTCCGCGCTGTTTTTTGCCACCGTGCCGCCCACCCGCTACAGCGCCGTCACCTGCGACAGTCTGTCGATCGGCTTTTATGCCATTGTCGGCATTGGTGCCGCCGCCCTGTTTGCCGCGACCTATCTGAGCGACCGCGCGGGCCTGCGCCTGCGCATCGCCGCGATCCTGGTCACCGGAGCGCTGGTTTTGGCAGCCGCGGTGGTCATCGCGCCACAATGCCTGCAGAACCCGCTGAACGAACTCGATCCGCTCTTGCAGACCCTCTGGCTCGACGGTGTCATCGAGGCCCAGTCCTTCCGCCAGCAACTGGCCGTCGATCCGGAAAGTTTCGGTGGTTTTTACGCCGTCGGCTTCTTCGGCATAGCGGTCTGCCTTTTCCGGATTGTCGGTCGGGACGGCATGCGCGCCCATCTTGTGCTGCTCGCATTGCTGGGCGTGAGTTATCTCGTGGCCCTGGTGCAGGTCCGCGGCACCACCTTCTCCAACCTCTTTGCGATTTTGCCGCTCTCGCTGCTGATCTCGGACCTGCGCCTGAAGACCCATGACGAGCCGGAACATCTCGGCGCTGGTCTGGTCTTTGCCCTCACTGCGATCCTCTCGGTTCCGAGCGTCTGGATTATCGGCGGTGTCTTCTTTGTCGAAGGCACGACCGGCGTGACCGATCGGATGAAGTCGCTGATGGATACGGGTGCGGTGGCGGAAGGCGCATCGCCCGCCTGCGACACGCCGGGCGCCTACCGGGCGCTGGCCAAGCTGCCGCCGACGACCATCGCCGCGCCCTCGGATATCGGCCCGGAAATCCTCCGCTTCACCCGCCACAGGGCGCTGACCGGCCCCTATCATCGCAATCAGGGCGGCATGCTGACCGAGCTCCATATCGGGCTTGCCGAGCCGGACGAGGCCGCCGCCTTCCTGCGCGGCGCCGGGGTCGGTGTCCTCGCCTTTTGCCCGGATTTCATTCAGACCGAGAAGATCGCGCGGATGAAGCCCGACGGGCTCTATGCGCAGCTGGCCAAGGGCAATATCCCGGCCTATCTGCTGCCCGTTCCCCTCGACGGGCCGTCAGGGCTGCAGATCTTCGCTGTGAAACTGCCCTGACCAATGCCGGGGGAAAGCCGCCGCGAGATCGCTCCACGGGCTGATCTCGGCCGAATTTTCCGCTAGCAAAGAGGCATGAGCAATTTCTTCGACAGCGATTCGCCGACGAACCTGACCGAGTTTTCCGTTTCGGAACTCTCCGGCTCGATCAAGCGCACCATCGAGACAGCCTTCGATCATGTCCGGGTGCGCGGTGAAATCTCCGGCTATCGCGGACCCCACTCTTCGGGCCATGCCTATTTCTCACTGAAGGATGACAAGGCCCGCATCGATGCCGTGGTCTGGAAGGGCTCGTTTTCGAAGCTGAAATATCGGCCGGAAGAAGGCATGGAGGTGATCGCCACCGGTCGCATCACCACTTTCCCGGGGTCGTCGAAATACCAGATCGTCATCGAACAGATGGAGCCTGCGGGCGCCGGCGCGCTGATGGCGCTGATCGAGGAGCGCAAGCGCCGCTTTACCGCAGAGGGCCTGTTCGATCCGGCCGCCAAGCAGTTGCTGCCTTTCCTGCCGAGGGTCATCGGCGTGGTGACCTCGCCGACCGGTGCCGTCATCCGCGATATCCTGCACCGCATTTCCGATCGTTTCCCCGTCCATGTGCTCGTCTGGCCGGTGAAGGTTCAGGGTGAGGGTTCGGGCGACGAGGTGGCCAATGCCATCAGGGGCTTCAATACACTGGACAGGGGCGGGGAGATCCCGCGCCCCGACGTGCTGATCGTCGCGCGCGGCGGCGGCAGTCTGGAGGACCTGTGGAGCTTCAACGATGAAGCGGTGGTGCGCGCCGCAGCTGCGAGCGACATTCCGCTGATCTCCGCCGTC
>JARXAQ010000015.1 GCA_029865825.1 Rhizobium sp. | reverse complement strand
GTTGTCTTTGAAGAGCCGAACAATGAGGACATCATTGTTAGCTTGGATACGCTAATTCTGATCATGATGCGGGGTTACGAAGTGATCATGGGTTATGAAGGGTTTAAAACCGATCGCAACCCACGCTTCGATGAACTGGTTGCAGCAAGAGATCGTCTTCTCATGGAACTGTCTCAGCAATAGCGTACCCGCCTCACCGCCCCAACATCCACCGCGCCACAAACCAGCTCCCGCACGCCCAGACCGTGCCCGCAGCCCAGCCGCCCAAAACGTCGGTCGGATAATGCACGCCGAGATAGATGCGGCTCAATCCGATGATCAGCGTGAGCACCACGGCAACGAGGGGGAAGAAATAGCGCAGCGTCCGGGTCTCCTCGAGCCGCGACAACATGGCGCCGAGCGTCAGATAGGTGATGGCCGAGAGCATGGCATGGCCGCTCGGAAAGCTCATGTCGGAGACTTCGACGAGATGCTGCACCACCTCTGGCCTCGGTCTTGCGATGCCGAGCTTCAGCGCGCTGCTCAAGGCCCAGCCGCCGAGGATCGAGGCGGTGACGAAGAGGGCGGTGCGAAACTTGCGGCGCAGCGCCAGATAGACCACGACAAGCGTGACGATCAGCGTCAGCACGGTGACGCCGCCGAGTGCGGTGATGTCCACCATCATTTTGGTGAGCCACGCAGGGCCGATCGGCAGGGCCGGATCGGTGGGATCGCGCAGTGCCAGAAGCACGCTTTCGTCAAAGGCCCGCGTCTCGCCCTCAAGCACCTCGCCCGTCAGCTCGAACAGACCATAGGCGATGACGGCCGCGACCAAAGCCGTCAGCCAGACGCGGCGTTCGGTGGCGGACACAAACCGGGTGACACGGTGCTTCAAATCGATCATCAGAGGTCGGTGTCCTTGGTCATTGGCATCAAGGCTTACATCGCGTCGGAGGGCAGGATCGTCAACCCGGCGCGGTCGGGCAAATCTGGGCGGGTTTGGCGATGCGGGCGAGCACCGGAGGTGCTTATCTATGGTTTTCCCCTGTCCTGCTGAACTTCTCTACGGCGCAATTCTGACCTCATGAAGAGGAAGGTGGTTGGGCCTGCGCCGAATTCTTGGTTTTTGCCCCTCACCCTGCCCTCTCCTTGGCTGCGGGGAGAGGGGGGCGCCAGCGGCGGCCGTCTCAGCCTTCTCCCCGCTTGCGGGGAGAAGGTGTCCCGAAGGGGCGGATGAGGGGCAAAGGCTTGCACAGCGGGTTCCGCCCGACAAACAGATGGCCCAACCACCTTGATCTTCGCCCCCACCCCCGCCACTCTCCGCCCACTCACTCGGAGACACCCCGCATGCCCCATGGCCCCCTCAACCTCCTGACCGACATCGACGGCCTCTCCGTTGGCCATGCGACCGATCTGACCCTCGGCTCGGGTGTCACGGTCATCCTCTTCGACGAACCGGCGACGGCCTCCGGCACGGTGCTCGGTGGCGCGCCGGGTGGGCGGGATGTGAGCCTGCTCGATCCCTCGATGACGGTACAACAGGTCGATGCCTTCGTGCTCTCGGGCGGCTCGGCCTTTGGGCTCGATGCGGCGGGTGGCGTGCAATCGGGTCTGAGAGCCGCAGGGCGCGGCTTTACCGTCGGGCCGGTGCGCGTGCCGATTGTCCCGCAGGCGATCCTGATGGACCTTTTGAACGGCGGCAATAAGGATTGGGGCCTGCATGCGCCCTATCGTGACCTTGGCTACGAGGCCTATTTGAATGCGGCCAAAGGCGCCTTCCCGCTCGGCACTATCGGCGCGGGGACGGGAGCGACGACCGCGAACTTCAAGGGCGGCCTCGGCTCGGCCAGCGCCGTATCATCATCCGGGCATACCATCGCAGCAATCGTTGCCGTCAATGCCATGGGCTCGGTGGTGGTGGGCGATGGCCCGCAGTTCTGGGCGGCTCCCTTCGAGGAAGGACAGGAATTCGGCGGCCTCGGGCAGCCGAGCCATGTCAGCGCCGACGGTCGGGCAATGCGCATCAAGGGCCTGCGGTTGACGGCGACAACCATCGGCGCGGTGGTGACGGATTGCGCTTTGTCGAAGCCCGAGCTGCACCGCCTGTCGCTCTCGGCTCATGACGGCCTGGCGCGTGCCGTCCTGCCTGCCCATCTGCCTCTCGATGGCGACACGATGTTTTCCGCCTCGACGGGCAGGCGCGAGAGCAGTGGCGCGGCCGACCTCCTGGAGCTTTGCCATCTGGCGACGCTGGTGACGGCGCGGGCGATTGCGCGCGGGGTGTTTGAGGCGGTGGCTCTGCCTTACCCGGATGCGTTGCCGGCCTGGCGTGACAGGTGGGGGTGAAGAAAAGTCTCCCCTCACCCTGAGGTGCCCGACACCGTCGGGCCTCGAAGGGCGAGGCTGGGGCGTGCAGGCTTGTGTTTGGATCCTCGGCACCGGCCGGTTAAAGGTGAGAAGCAGCAGGATGCTTCGAGGCCCGCGCTTGCGCGGGCACCTCAGCATGAGGGCGTCGAGCCAACGGCCCCTTGCCATTCTCCAACGAGGGACGCCGCCCCCCCCAAGACTTTCGCCCCATCTCCCCTTGACCCATGTCAAGGACACCCCACCCTTCAACCACGACATTGCAGCGCAACGCTGAGATGCCCTCTGGGGTTGGAATGTGACGAGACCGGAAGGGAGGCCGGTCGGACAATGGAAGATGAAAGCGACATGGAAAAACCTGTGCTCACCAACCGCACCTTCGATGAGCTGAAGCTCGGCGATGCCGCGAGCCTCACACGTGTGGTCGGCCCCGATGACATCGAGCTGTTTGCAGCGCTGTCGGGCGACAACAATCCGGTGCCGCTTGGTCAGTCGCTGATCCCGGCCGGCATGATCTCGGCGGTGCTCGACACCCGCCTGCCCGGCCCCGGCACGGTCTATCTCGGCCAGGATCTGGAATTCTGGAAGGATATCGCGACCGGCGACCGGATCACTGCGACCGTGACACTGATGACCAAGGAAAGCGATGGCCGCACGCTGGTCTTCGATACCCGCTGCGTCAACCAGCATGGCGAGCCGGTGCTCGCAGGTCGCGCCCGCGTGCGCGCGCCGGAAACCCGCATCAGCTGGTCGGAAAATGCAGCCCCCGGCGTCTCGCTGCAGCGCCACGACCGCTTCGATGCCATCGTCGCGGAAGCCCGCAGCCTGCCGATGGTCAGGACCGCGCTTGTTCACCCCTGCTCGCCGGAAGCAATCGAAGGCGCCGTCGAGATCCGTGACGAGGGCCTGCTCGACCCGATCCTGATCGGCCCGGAAGCGAAAATCCGCGCGGCGGCCGAACAGGCCGGCATCTCCATCGATGGTTTCGAGATCCTCCATACCGAACACAGCCATGCGGCTGCAGCCCTTGCCGTCGAGCTCGCGGTCGCAGGTAAGGTCGGCTCTGTCATGAAGGGCAGCCTGCATTCCGACGAACTGCTCGGCGCGGTCGTCGGCGGTGGCTCGGGGCTTCGCACCGAGCGCCGGGTCAGCCATGTCTATGTCATGGACGTACCGGCCTATTCCAAGCTGCTGATCGTGACGGATGCTGCCATCAACATCGCCCCGACCCTCGAGCACAAGCGCGACATCTGCCAGAACGCCGTCGATCTCATGCATATGCTGGGCGTGGCCGAACCCAAGGTCGCGGTGTTGGCCGCCGTCGAGACGGTCAATGACAAGATGCCGGCAACGCTGGAGGCAGCGGCCCTCACCGTCATGGCCGCGCGCGGCCAGATCAAGGGCGCCAAGGTCGACGGCCCACTTGCCTTCGACAATGCGATCAGCATGGAGGCCGCCCGCACCAAGGGCATCATTTCGCCCGTCGCCGGCGATGCCGATATCCTGCTGGTGCCGGATCTCGAAGCCGGCAATATGCTCGCCAAACAACTGCTCTATTTCGCCAATGCCGATGCCGCCGGCCTCGTGCTCGGCGCACGCGTGCCGATCATTCTGACCAGCCGTTCCGACAGTCTCCGCGTCCGCATCGCCTCCGCAGCGCTTGCAAAACTTGTGGCTGCGAAGCGTGCGGCAGCCCTTGGTGGGAAAGCATGAGCCAGACACTGCTGCTCACCTTCAATGCCGGCTCTTCCACGGTGAAGATCGGCATTTTTGCCCGCGAGGCGAATGGAGCGAAACGCATCGGCAAGGGCGTCATCGATTTCCGCGCCGAGCCGTTGACCTTCCATCTGGTCGAAGGCCCCTCGATCTTCGACGTGCCCCTGGTGGCAAAGACCGACGACCTGCTGCATGACGTTCTCGAAGAGGTCTTCGACTGGCTGTCCGAGCATTATGATCTCGACGCCGTCTCGGCCGTCGGCCATCGGGTCGTTCATGGCGGCGACCTCTTTACCGATGCCGTCAGGCTCGACGAGACGAGCCTCGCCGGCATCGAAAGCCTGGTGACACTAGCCCCACTGCACCAGCCGCAGAACCTGCGCCTCATCAGGGCAATTGCCGAGCTCAAACCCGGCCTGCCGCAGACGGCCTCCTTCGACACGGCCTTCCACCGCACGCAATCCGATGTCATCAGGCGCTTCGCCATCCCGCGCGAGTGGTTCGACAAGGGCGTCAAGCGCTATGGTTTTCACGGCCTGTCCTATGCCTATATCGCCGGCGCGCTGAAGACGCTGGAACCGCAGACCGCCGGCGGCCGGGCGGTCGTGGCCCATCTCGGCTCGGGAGCCAGCCTCTGCGCGCTGGAGCATGGGCTGAGCCGTGACACCTCCATGGGTTTCTCCACCATCGACGGTGTGCCGATGGCAACCCGCTCTGGCGCCATCGATCCCGGCGTGCTGTTTCATCTGATCGAAGCGCATGGCCTCAGCGTGAAACAGGTGGAGGAGCTGATCTACAAGCAGTCCGGCCTTCTCGGCCTCTCCGGCATCAGCGCCGACAGTCGCGTGCTGCTGGAGATCCCCTCGAAGGAAGCCTGCGAGGCGCTGAACGTCTTCACTTTCCGAATCGCGGGCGAGATTGCCCGGCTGACGGCCACCCTCGGGGGCATCGACACCTTGGTCTTCACAGCGGGCATCGGCGAGAACCAGCCGACGATCCGCCGCGCGGTCGTCGATCGCCTGCGCTTCCTCGGCCTCCAGCTCGACGGCGAAGCGAACGACCGCAACGAGGCGGTCATTTCGCGCGAGGAGAGCCGCGTAAAGATCCGCGTGATCGCGACCGAGGAGGAACAGGTGATCGCCGACGACTGCCTGAGCCTTGTCAGCTGACAAACTGCAAGCGGTGACACCAAAGCGTCACGAAACGCGCCTAGACACGCGGCGTCAGGAAACGGATGGAGGCGCGACCATGCTGAGACAGACAAATGCCGAGGGCGAGACCTTCGAGCCGGCGGGTGCCGACAGGCTCATCCTTTCCAACGCCCGTGTGGTGCTATCAGGCCATGTGCTGCATGGGTCCATCACCGTCGAGGGCGGCGTGATCACCGAGATTACCGAAGGCCCATCGACAGCAGTCGGCGCGGTGGATTTCGCCGGCGACTATCTGCTGCCCGGCCTTGTCGACATCCACACCGACCACTTCGAGAAACATCTCTATCCCCGCGCCCATGTGCGCTGGGATTTCATGCGCGCGGCCCTTGCCCACGACGCCCAGATCATCGGCGGCGGGGTGACCACCGTCTTCGACAGCCTCTGCGTTGGCGCGACCACCGACAATCCGGAACGCGCCGAGATCCTGAAACCGATGATCGAGGCGCTGGAACAGGCGCAAAGCTCTGGCATGCTGCGCGCCGAACATCTCGTGCATCTGCGCTGCGAACTGACCGACCCGGTCACGCCTGCGCTGACGGCCGAACATATTGGACGTGACATCGTCCGGGTTTTGTCGGTGATGGAGCATCTGCCCGGCATCCGCCAGAGCCGTGACATCGAGGCCTATGTTGCCAGAGCCTGCAAATCGACCGGCGAAAGCCCCGAACGGGTGCGCGAGAAGATCAAGGTCCTCGTTGCTGACAAGAGCCATATCGCCGCCACCACCCGCCCGGATATCGTGGCGCTGGCCCGCGCCCGCTCCATGCCGCTGATGAGCCACGACGACACCGATGTCGCCCATATCGAAGAGGGCGTGGCCGAAGGGGTCTCGATCTCCGAATTCCCCTGCTCGATGGAGGCGGCACAGGCCGCGCGGGCAGCGGGCATGAGGATTGTTGCCGGCGCACCGAACCTCGTGCGCGGCGGCTCGCAATCCGGCAATATCGCCGTGCGCGATCTGCTGGCCGACAAACTGGTCGACATCCTCGCTTCCGATTATGTCCCGCGCTCGATGCTGGATGCCGCCTTCCTGATCGCAGCCGACCCCGGCCTCGACTATGACCTGCCGAGTGCCGTAGCTCTGGTTACACGCACACCGGCGCTCGCCGGCGGCCTCACGGATCGCGGCGCGATCGAGATGGGGCTGAAGGCCGACTTGATCCGGGTCGACCTTCAGGATGGCCATCCCTTCGTGAAATCCACCTGGCGCTCTGGCCACCGCGTCGCCTGATCACCGTCAGACGCGCCGAAAGCCCTCGCTCGCCGTCATCAGTTGGCGGGTGTAATCGGTCGAGAAATCACCGTCGCGCAACTGCTCGACGCTGAGCGTCTCGACGATCTTGCCGGATTTCATCACGGCCAGATGCTCGCACATATGGCTGATCACGGCGAGGTCATGGCTGACCATGACGAAGGTCAGGCCACGATCCTTACGCACCTGTTCGAGCAGGTTGAGGATTTCCGCCTGGATCGAGGCATCGAGGGCCGAGGTCGGCTCGTCGAGCAACAGCACCTTCGGCTCGAGGATCAGCGCGCGCGCAATCGCGATGCGCTGGCGCTGGCCGCCGGACAGCTGGTGCGAGAAGCGGAAGCGGAAGCCCGCTCCGAGCCCCACTTCATCCAAGGCGCGTGCAATGCGCGTCTCGGCATCAGCAAAGCCATGGATCGTCAGCGGCTCGCGCAGCAGCTTATCCACCGTTTGGCGCGGATGGAGCGAACCATAGGGGTCCTGGAAGACCATCTGCACTTGGCGGTAAAATTCCTTGTCGCGCTTGCGGCCCTCATAGAGCTTGCCATTGACCGACAGGATGCCACTGCTGAAGGAATTCAGCCCGGCCACGGCCCGCAGCAGGGTCGACTTACCCGAACCGGATTCGCCGACGATGCCGAAGGATGCGCCGTCTTCCACGTCGACGCTCACGCTGTCGAGTGCCCGGTAGCCGTCGAAGCTGACGACCATGTCTCTGATGGCGAGAACCGGCCTCATAGCTTCCACTCCGCCTGGCGCGAGAGCACTGGGAGCGGATGCCGGTCGGCAGCAATCTGCGGCAGGCATTCGAGCAGCCCGCGTGTATAGGGATGTTGCGCCTCGTGAAGCCGTGTCGCCTCGATCTCCTCGACCACCCGGCCGGCATACATGACCAGCACGCGGTCGCAGAAAGACGAGACGAGCCGCAGGTCATGGCTGATGAAAATCAGGCCCATTCCGCGATCGCGCACAAGCGCGTCGAGGATGGCGAGCACTTCGAGCTGCACCGTTACGTCGAGTGCAGATGTCGGCTCGTCTGCGATCAGCAGTTCGGGGCCGCAGATGAGCATCATCGCGATCATCACGCGCTGGCCCATACCGCCGGAGACTTCGTGCGGATAGAGATCGAATACCCGTTCCGGATTGCGGATCTGCACGGCTTCGAGCATCGCCAACGCCCGTTTGCGCGCCTCGCTGGACGACAGTTTTTCATGGGTGCGAAGCGTCTCCATGATCTGGCGTCCGACGCTCATGACCGGGTTCAGCGAGTATTTCGGATCCTGGAGGATCATCGCCAGTTGTTTGCCGCGCAGCGAACGACGGCGCGCGGGGCTGGCGGTCAGGAGATCGGTATCGCCGAACTGCAGCCGGTCGGCGGAGATCCGCGCCTGGGCAGGTGTCAGACCCATGATCGCCCGGCCGGTCTGCGACTTGCCGGAACCGGATTCGCCGACAATGCCGAGCCGTTCGCGCCCGAGCGTGAAGGAGACGCCGCGCACGGCCTCGACCAGGCCAGTACGGGTCGGGAAGCTGACGCGGAGGTTTTCAACCGTCAGAAGCGCGCTCATTGACCGGCCTCCTTCGGATCGAGTGCATCGCGCAACCCGTCGCCCAGCAGGTTGAAGCCGAGCGACACGATCAGGATGGCAAAACCCGGCATGGCCGCGACCCACCACTGGTCGAGAATAAAACGACGGCCGGACGCAATCATCGCCCCCCATTCCGGCAACGGCGGCTGCGCGCCGAGGCCGAGGAAGCCGAGGCCGGCCGCCGTCAAGATGATGCCGGCCATGTCGAGCGTGACGCGCACGATGACCGAGGAGAGACACAGCGGCACGATATGCGACAGCACGATCCGGAGCGGCGAGGCGCCCATCAGTTGCACGGCGGCAATGAAATCGGAGTTACGGAAGGTGAGCGTCTCGGCCCGCGCGATGCGGGCATAGGGCGGCCAGGAGGTGATCGCGATGGCAAGCACGGCATTCTCGATGCCGGGGCCGAGAGCGGCGACCAGTGCCAGCGCCAGCACGAGCTTCGGGAAGGCGAGAAAGATGTCGGTGATGCGCATCAAGACGCCATCGACCCAGCCGCCGGCATAACCGGCGATCGTGCCGACGATCAGACCAACGGGTGCGGCAATGATCGCGACCAGCGCCACGACGAACAGCGTGAGCCGCGAGCCATGGATCAGGCGCGAGAGAATGTCGCGGCCCTGGTCGTCGGTACCGAGCAGATAGCCGTCGCTGCCGGGGGGCAGCAGGCGGGCATACCGCAGGTCGCCCTGAACAGGCGAATGCGGCGCCAGCACGTCGGCAAAGGCGGCGACGAAGAGCAAAGCGATCAGGATGGCGAGACCCGCCAGCGCCAGCCGGTTTTCGGCAAAGCGCTGCCAGATGTTATAGATGCGGCCGCAGCGGGCCTGCAGGCGGGATTGCGGCCGGTCGGAGGTGAGCCAGCCTTTCCAGCTTTGTTCGGAAGCGGAGACGGGTGTGGTCATCGGCTGCGCGTCCTCGGATCCAGCGTACGATAGAGAATATCCGACAGAAGATTGATGCCGATAAAGACGGATCCGATCACGATCGTCCCGCCGAGCACGGCGTTCAGATCGGCATTCTGCAAGGAATTGGTGATGTAGAGGCCAAGCCCCGGCCAGGAGAAGATCGTCTCCGTCAGCACCGACCCTTCGAGCAGGCCGGCATAGGAAAGCGCGATGACGGTGACCAGAGGGACGGCTGCATTGCGCAGCGCATGGAACCAGATGATCCGCGTTTCGCTCAAGCCCTTGGCGCGGGCGGCAACGATATACTCCTGCGCCAGCTCGTTGAGCATGAAGGACCGCGTCATGCGGCTGATATAGGCCATGGAGAAATAGCCGAGCAGCCCGCCGGGCAGGATGATGTGGCGGAAGAGGTCCCACAGCACATCCCATTGCCGCTGCATGGTGGCGTCAAGCAGGAAGAAGCCGGTGACGGGGGTAAAACTGTATTCATAGACGATGTCGACGCGACCGGGATAAGCGACCCAGTTGAGCTTCGCATAGAAAAGGAGAAGGGCCAGGAGACCGAGCCAGAAGATCGGCACGGAATAGCCGATGAGGCCGACGACACGCACCAGCTGGTCGGCAATCGAGCCGCGCTTGACGGCGGCCAAGACACCGAGAGGCACGCCGAGAACGGCGCCGATGATGGTGCCGACGGTGGCAAGCTCGATCGTTGCCGGAAAGACGCGGGCGATGTCCTTCATCACGGGGTTCGTGGTGAGCACCGAAACGCCGAAATCACCCGACAGCGCCTGCCGGACATAGATGATGAACTGCTCCCAGAGCGGCAGATTGAGGCCGAGCTGTTCGCGCACGCGTTCGACGACATGCGCCGGCGCCCGGTCGCCGACGATGGCAAGCGCCGGATCGATCGGCACGACGCGACCGATGAAGAAGGTGACGGCCAGAAGGCCGAGATAGGTGGTCACCACCGTCAGCAGGAATTTGCCGACGGTGATGGCGATCGAGGAAGCGCGCTGCGACGCGCGCCTCCGGTCGACCTGGCTGTCAACTTGGGTCAAGGACGACTATTCCTTGGTGACCGTGTTGACATAGTTGGTGTCGAAGCTCGGGCCGAGCTTGTAGTTCTGCACCTTGCTCGAATAGCCGGCGATTTCCGTCTGCTGGAAGATCACCACGAACGGACCGGTTGCCAGAACCTGCTTCTGCAGGTCTTCGTAGATCGCAGCACGCTTGGCCGTGTCCTTTTCAAGCAGGGCAGCGGCCGTGTTGGCGGAGAGTACCTTTGGGTCCCAGGCATTGCGCCATGCGAGCGTCTTGTTCGTACCTTCGTCGGAATTGTCAGGGTTGAAGGTGAAGGTCTCGGCATTCGAGTTCGGGTCGAAATAGTCCGAGCCCCACTGGCCGATATAAATGTCGTGCTGGCGAGCGCGATACTTAGTCAGCGTCTGCTTGCCGTCGCCGGGGATGATTTCCAGCTTGATGCCGGCCTGAGCGAGCGTCTGCTGGACGTTTTCGGCAATGCCGGTGACCGGCTGCGTGTTGCGCACGTCCATGGTGACGGTGAAGCCGTCGGCGAGGCCTGCCTTGGCAAGCAGCTCCTTGGCCTTGGCGACGTCAAGCTTGTAGGGCTTGTCTTCCAGCGCACCGAGCTGGCCGGATGGCAGGAAGGTCTGGTGGATCGAGCCGATACCCTTGATCAGGGTTTCGCCCAGCGCGTCATAATCGACGAGATACTTGAAGGCCTCGATGACTTCGGGCTTGGCGAGGTTCGGGTTCTTCTGGTTGAGGCTGAAGTAATAGAGCGTGCCCTTCGGTGCCGAAGTGGTGGCAATGCCGTCCTTCTTGGCAACGGCGTCGAAATCGCCTGGATCGAGGTTGCGGGCGATGTCGATATCGCCGTTTTCAAGCGCCAGGCGCTGGCCGGAGCTTTCCTTCATGTAGCGGTAGATGACGCGGGCAAGCTTGGCCTTTTCGCCGTAGTAGTTGTCGTTGCGCTCGAGCACGACGACTTCATTGGCGCGCCATTCGCGGATCTTGAACGGGCCGGAACCGGCATAACCGGTCTTCAGGAACTCGTTGCCGAAATCGGTATCGTATTTGTACTCTTCCGTCGGCGTGACCGGCTTGGCATTCTCCATCACGACCTTCT
This sequence comes from Rhizobium sp., assembly GCA_029865825.1. Lineage (GTDB taxonomy): Bacteria > Pseudomonadota > Alphaproteobacteria > Rhizobiales > Rhizobiaceae > Allorhizobium. The sequence continues at coordinate 8,337 of JARXAQ010000015.1, read as the reverse complement.
TGTCGACGACGGAGGCGACGGTGGCCGTCAGCACGTTGAGCACGAAGCTCGGCGCATAGGGCTTGTCGACGGTCAGGACGAAGGTCGCTTCGTCGGCGGCCTTGGCCTTTTCCACGACGTTGTCGCCGGTCAGGCCGAACTGGGTCAGCAGGAAGGCCGGCGACTTGTCGAGCTTGATCACGCGTTCGAAGGAGAAGGCGACGTCATCGGCTGTGATCGGGTTGCCAGAGGCGAAGGTGAGGCCGGGCTTCAGCTTGAAGGTGTAGGTCAGGCCATCTTCCGAAACATCCCAGCTTTCGGCGATGTCGCTGACGATCTTCGACGTATCGGCCGGATCGAGCGCCACAAGCTTGCTGTAGGTATTGGCGGTGACTTCCGCCGTCGAGATTTCGAAGGCTTCGCCCGGATCGAGCGAGATGATGTCATCGATCGCCCAGGCCTGGACGAGCGTATCGGCCGGCGTCGCGGCATAGGCCTGCGGCGCGGCGGCGACCATGAGCGCCAGCATGGCGCTGGTCGTCAGAAGTTTCAGGCGCTTGTCGAACATTGTCATCGGTACGGTTCCCTTCTTGGTTTTTATGGACAGGCTAGAATTCTTCTTATTCGTGCCAGGCGGACGCCAGCACGCGCAGCCAGTTGTCGCGGCAGAGCTTGCGCAGGTCGTCGGCACTGTAACCCGCCGCGCGCAATGCTTCCACCAAACGTTGATTGCCAGCGGCATCCGCGATGGCCGCCGGGATCGTCGCGCCGTCGAAATCCGAGCCCAGAGCGACACAGTCGATGCCCATGCGCTCGACCAGATAGTCGATATGCTGGACCATGGCGGAGATAGGCGTATCCGCATTGTCGCGTCCGTCAGGCCGCAGCATGGTCACAGCATAATTCAAGCCAACAAGGCCCCGGCTCTGCTTGACGGCATCCATCTGCTTGTCGGTCAGGTTGCGCGCGACCGGCGTCAGCGCATGCACGTTGGAATGGCTGGCAATCAGCGGCTGGTCGCTGAGCTTGGCAACGTCCCAGAAACCCTGTTCGGTGATGTGTGCGAGATCGATCAGGATGCCCAGGCGATTGCAGCGGCGCACCAGTTCGCGGCCGAGATCGGTCAGACCCGGCCCCGTGTCAGGCGAGCTTGGATAGGCGAAGGGCACGCCGTGGCCGAAGATATTGTGACGGCTCCAGACGGGACCAAGCGACCGCAAGCCAGCAGCATAGAAGACCTCGAGCGCATCGAGATTGGCGTCGATCGCCTCGCAGCCTTCCATATGCAGGACGGCGGCGAACCCGCCATCCGCCATCACCTGGCGGATCTGATCGGTCGACTGGCACAGCGTCCAGGCACCGGCCCGGTCGAGCTGGCGGGCGATCGAGATCATCTCCAGCGCGATGTCGAGCGAGAAGGGGCGCTCCAGCGGCGGATCGAGCGGAGTCGTGTAATGGCCGTTCGCATCCGGCTCCTTCAGCACGAAATCATGCGGCGACGGGATATAGACGGCGCAGAGGCCGCCGCCCAATCCGCCACGCTTGGATCGCGGGCCGTCGATGTGCCCGGCAGTCGTGCCTTTCGTGAATTCCTGGACCGGATCCGTGCCCTCTTTGCGCCCGCGCCAGAGGCGAAGGAGAACGTCGTTGTGGCCGTCGAAAATCAGGTCCATGAAAATGAATTCCGTAAGTCAGTCGCATCAGGGAGGATATCGAGTCCCCGGAACCGGGGGCAGGATCGGATAAACAGTGGCTTGGCCAAGTTTTCAAATCGTAGGACCAAATCCCCCTCCCATTCAAGGGTGAAAAAAATTTACTCCGAGGCTTCCTGCACGAAGGCCGGGATCCGATCGAGAAAGTCCGTCGAGGCCTCGTAGGCGGCAGCCAGCGACAGGACAGACGCATCGGCGCGCGGCGGCCCGATGAGCTGAAAACCATTCGGCAATCCGGACCTGGAAAAGCCAGCGGGAAGCGCTGCAACCGGCAGCCCGGCCATACTCGGACCTATCACCACCTCCATCCAGCGGTGATAGGTATCCATATGCCGCCCGGCAATTTCGCGCGGCCAGGGGATGTCGGCGTCGAAGGGGAAAACCTGGGCGGCCGGCGCCACCAGATAATCGAAGCGTTCAAAGAGCTTCAGCATCGCCTGATACCAAGCCGTGCGGACGGCGGACGCTTCATAGACCTCGGCCGAGGTGGTCCGAAGACCGGAGCGCACCTCGTAGAGAATCTCGGGTTTGAGCGACCCGCGACGGGCAGGATCCTCATAACTGTCGCGCATGCTGCCGGCGGTGAACACGCTGCGCAGCGTCGTCCAGGCCCACCACAGCCGCTCCATGTCGAAGGTCGGCATTGCTGGCTCGATCACGAAACCCATAGCCTCGAACGTCCCGAGCGCCTTTTCCGTCAGCGAGAGCACGCCGGCCTCGAACGGCAGATGACCTGAAAAATCGCCGAGCCAGCCGATCCGGCCGCCCTTGGCGGTGACCTCACGATCGATGCTGATCGATCCGCTTTCGAACGAGGTCGGGTCGCGCGCATCAAAGCCGGACTGGATGTTGAGCAGCAGCACCACGTCTTCGACGCTTCGGCCCATCGGCCCGAGCGTTGCGAGTTGGTTGAGATAGGCGTCGCGCCCGGGAAGAGCGGGTATGCGACCAAAGCTCGGCCGGAAGCCGATAACGTTGTTGAAGGCGGCGGGATTGCGCAAAGAGCCCATCATGTCGCTGCCATCGGCGACGGGCACCAACCGGGCGGCGAGCGCCGCCCCTGCCCCGCCGCTCGATCCGCCGGCAGAGCGCGTCCGGTCATATGGATTGCGGGTCACGCCGAAAACGGGATTGTAGCTGTGCGAGCCGAACCCCCATTCCGGCGTATTGGTCTTGCCGATGATGATGGCGCCCGCCGCCCGGATGCGCTCCACCTGGATGTCATCGAAATCAGGCACGAAGTCGCGGTAGAGCGGCGAACCATAGGTGCAGCGGATGCCTTTGGCCTCACTCAGATCCTTGATCGCGATCGGTAGGCCATGTAGGGGACCGCGCAGCTTGCCCTCGGATTGCTCACGGTCAAGAATTCGTGCCTCGGCAAAAAGCTCATCCTCCGATCGCAAGCTGACCAATGCATTGATCTGCGGGTTGATCCGGGCAATCCGCGCCAGGTAGCCGGCCATCACTGCTTCTGCCGAAAGCGAGCCGGATCGAAGGGCGGCGGAAAGCGCGACAGCGCCGAGACGGGTGGGATCGGTCACAGGGAACTCCGGAACAACTAGAAGGGTGGCGCACGCGCCTGAAGTCATCCGCCGACGATGGGACGCGACCCCGAACCCTGTCAAGCGCGCGGCCAAGCGCCAGCCGCAGCCCTGCCATGCAGCAGAAAGATTTTCACGGAGAGCCCAAAATAAAAATGGTCAAGCGACCAATTTAGAGGCAACATGCCCCAAAATAAGGTGCGCGGCCACGGCCGGACTGCGACGCCGAAGACAATGGGAACACCGGTCGAAAAGAAGAATGCCAGTGGAATCCGGGCTTTCCGGCCACTCTGCAGGCTCGAAGGGGGAGAGATTCCAAATGCATTTGAGCTGGCACACGACTTGCGTGACCAGAATTACGCCATCCGGCCGGCCGGGAGATCAGCCGCCGTCGGATCAAGCCAAAGCACATCGCGCATAACCCGAACGCCAGGGGGCACCGCTTGAGTTCTGCATCTGATAAGGCCGCCATCGAGATCCGCGGCGTCAGCCGTGTCTACGGGTCTGGGCAAGACAAGGTCACCGCACTCGACGGGATCTTCCTCACCATCAAGGAAAACGAGTTCTTCACGCTGCTGGGCCCCTCGGGCTGTGGCAAGACGACACTTTTGCGGCTGATCGCCGGCTTCGATTTCCCGACCACCGGCGAAATCCTGCTCTATGGCGACGACATCGCCCCTCTCCCGCCCTTCAAGCGGCCTGTTAACACCGTCTTCCAGTCCTACGCGCTCTTCCCCCACATGACGGTCGCCGAGAACATCGGCTTCGGCCTGAAGATGCTCGGCAAACCTGCCGCAGAGACGAAGGCGCGTGTCGACGAAATGCTGGAACTGGTCCACATGACCAAGATGCGTGATCGCCAGGTCAGCCAGATCTCCGGCGGCCAGCAGCAGCGCGTGGCGCTCGCCCGCGCGCTCGCGCCGAAGCCGAAAGTCTTGTTGCTCGACGAACCCTTGTCGGCTCTCGACTACAAGCTGCGCAAGGAAATGCAGATCGAACTGAAGCGCGTGCAGGCCGAGACCGGCATCACCTTCATCTTCGTCACCCATGACCAGGAAGAAGCGCTGACGATGTCGGACCGCATCGCGGTCATGTCGACGGGCAGCCTGCGTCAGGTCGGCTCCCCCTGGGACATCTATGATCGCCCGGCCGAACGCTTCGTCGCCGACTTCATCGGCGAGACGAACTTCCTCGAAGTCGAGGTAGCCTCGGTGACCGGCGACCGGGCAAGTGTCCGGTTACGCTCCGGCCGCGAGATCCCTGCCACCTTCCCGGACAAGACGACGCCCTCGGGCAAGGTCACCATCGTCATCCGCCCCGAACATGCGGAGATCGTCGCACCGTCACCCGATGCCACGCTGCATGGCACGATCGAGAGCGTGGTCTATCTCGGCACCGACACGAACATGAATGTACGCCTGGACGGCGGCTCGCTCTTCACTGTCCGCCAGCAGAACAGCCGAAGCGGGGCCTGCGCCTATTCGGAAGGACAATCCGTCGGCATCTTGGTCGGCGACGACGTCGCCCAGATCCTGAAGGATTGACCATGAGCGCGATCCAGACGGCCCCCGAACATGCCAAATCGCGCGACATCCGAAACCGTTGGCTCTTGAGCCTGCCCGCGCTCCTCATCATCTTCATCGCCGCGATCGGCCCGCTCTTCGTCATGCTGGCCTATTCCTTCCTGGCCAAGGGCGACTATGGCGACGTCAAACCCTGGGAATTCTCTTCGGAAGGCTGGTTCTCGGTCTTCTTCGAGAGGGACATCTTCGACGACACGTTTGGCTTGGCGGGAGCCCATCTGTCGATCATCTGGCGCTCGCTGAAACTCTCCTTCTACACCACCATCATCACCCTGATCTTCGGCTTCCCCACCGCCTATTTCATCGCGACGCGGCCGCAGAAGAGCCGGGAAATCTGGGTCTTCCTGATCACCATACCCTTTTGGACCAACCTCCTGATCCGCACCTTCGCCATGCAGCAGGTCATCCGCAACTAGGGCATCGTCAACAACGTGCTGATGTGGCTCGGGGTCATCAAGAGCCCCCTGCAGATCATCTACACCGACACGGCGACCCTGCTCGGCATGGCCTATGTCTACCTGCCGCTGATGGTGCTGCCGCTCTACGCCTCGATCGAGAAGCTCGATTTCCGCCTGGTCGAGGCCGGTTACGATCTCTATGCGAACCGGTTCCAGGTGCTCTGGCGGATCGTCATTCCGCTGGTGAAGCCAGGTCTTATCGCCGGCTCCATCCTCGTCTTCATCCCCTCGCTCGGGGCCTATGTCATTCCGCGTGTGCTGGGCGGCGGCAAGAACATGATGCTCGGCAACCTCATCGAAATGCAGTTCGGTTCGGGCCGTAACTGGCCGCTGGGCGCCGCCATGTCGATCACGCTGATGATACTGGTGACGCTGGCACTGATCTTCTATGTTCGCAACGCCTCGAAGTCGGGAGCCGGTCATGTCTAATCGCCGCTTCGACATTCAGAGCCAGCCGGGCTTCGGCCTGATCGCCCTCTTCACCTTCTTTGCGCTGTACCTGCCGATCGCAGCGCTTGTCGTCTATTCCTTCAACGCCAATGACAGCCTTTCCGTCTGGGGCGGCTTTTCCCTGCGCTGGTTCGGCGTCGCCTGGAACAACAGTGCCGTGCAGGATGCGGCGTTCCGCTCGCTGATCATCGCGGTCTGGGCCGCAGGTCTTGCGACGATCACCGCCACCATGGCGGCGCTGGCCACGACCCGGACGGAAGGTTATCGCGGGTTGACGCTGAAATATGCGGCGATCAACCAGCCGCTGATGGTGCCGGAAATCGTCACTGCCGTGGCGCTTCTCATCGTCTTCTCGCGGATCAAGGTCTGGACCGGCTATTCCGGCCTCGGCTATCTGATCATGGCGCATACGGCGTTCTGCATTCCCTTCGCCTATCTGCCCATCCGGGCACGGTTGGAAAGCATGGACCTGACACTGGAGCGGGCCGCAGCCGATCTCTACGCCACGCCCTGGCAGGCGTTCCGCTTCGTCACGCTGCCGCTGCTGCGCCCGGCGATCATCGCCGGCATCATGCTCGCCTTCGTGATCTCGCTCGATGACGTCGTCATCACCGAATTCGTCAAATCCGGCGGGCAGGACACGCTGCCCACCTACATGCTCGGCCAGATCCGCCGCGAAACCACCCCTGAGATCAACGCGATCGCCAGCATCTTCCTGGCGCTGTCGACCGTGCTGATCGTGATCTTCTTCTTCATCAACCGGCGCAAGCCGCAAGCCTGACAACAACTTAAAAACAGAGAGGAACGGAGAATGACAATGAAATGGATGACGACAACGGCCATCGCCACGCTCACGGTGCTGACCCTTGCCGGCGCCGCATCGGCCGCAGGCGAACTCAACATCTACAACTGGGGCGACTATACCAGCCCCGAGATGATCAAGAAGTTCGAGGAGCAGTTCGGCGTCAAGGTGACGGTCACCGACTATGACTCGAACGACACGGCACTCGCCAAGGTCCGCGCTGGCGGCCATGGCTTCGACATCGTCGTGCCCTCGGCCAACTACATGCCGATCTGGATCGGCGAAGGCCTCCTGCTCGAGTCCCGTCCGGACCAGATGGAGAACTTCAAGAACGTCGATCCCCGCTGGACGGATGTCGTATGGGATCCGGGCCGCCACTACTCCGTTCCGTGGCAGTGGGGCGTGACCGGCATCGGCGTCAACACCAAGTTCTACAAGGGTGACATCAACACCTCGGCGATCTTCCTCGACCCGCCGGAAGAACTTGTTGGCAAGCTGAACGTCACACCGGAAATGAACGACGTGCTCTTCGCCACCATCAAATACTTCGGTGGCAGCTGGTGCACGACCGACAAGGATCTGCTGCGCAAGGTGCGCGACAAGCTGGTGGAAGCCAAGGTTAAGTGGCTCGCCATGGACTACAGCGTCACCGACAAGCTGCCAACGGGCGATTATGCCGGCGTCTACTACTGGAACGGCGCCGTCATGCGCTCCCGCCTGCAGAACCCGGAAGTCAAGTTCGGTTATCCCAAGGAAGGCTTCCCTGTCTTCATGGACAGTGCCGCAATCCTGAAAGATGCCAAGAACCCCGACAATGCCAAGGCCTTCCTGAACTTCATCATGGCTCCGGAAAATGCCGCGCTGCTGTCGAACTTCGCCAAATATGCCAACGGCATCAAGGGGTCGGAAGCGTTCATGGACCCGGCCATGAAGGATGCACCGGAACTCGTCATTCCGGCCGAGCTGGAAAAGGCCGGCGAATTCCTGCTGACCTGCGAACCGGAGGTCGCGCAGCTCTACACGAAGATCTGGACCGAAATTCAGAAGTAACTTCGATCCTTCAAAACCACGCATGACATGAACGGGAGAGCCTCATCGGCTCTCCCGCAGTGGAGTTTTTCGCCATGACCACCCGATTTTCAGCGACCTATGGCTTCGAGCGGTCCGCAGTCACGCTCGCCACCTGGCGCTCGGCTCCCTACAGCCGCTGGAGCTTTGGCCATGCGGACGAGATCGTGCCGAGTGCGCTGATCCCGGCAAGCGCCGAACAGCCTGAGGGTCCGGTGGTAGAGACGGATCTCTTATTGCGCAGCCTAAGTGACGGTCTGGCAGGCCAGCCGTCGATCGGTGCCTTTCTCGACTATGCCCATACCGATGCCTTCGTGCTGATGAAGAAAGGCGCGGTGGTCGCAGAGCACTACGCCCCCCAGTCCGGCATCGATCAGCGCCACATCGTCTTTTCGATCAGCAAGTCGCTGACCGCCCTTGTGATCGCCACGCTCGAAGAGGACGGCCTGATCGACCCTGAGGCACCCGTCACAAGCCTGCTGCCCGAAGCCGCCGGTTCCGCTTACGGCGACTGCACCATCCGCGACGTGCTCGACATGCGCGTCAGCCTCGCCTTCGACGAGGCCTATCTGAACACCGACGGCGCCTATGCCCGCTATCGCCGGGCCACGCTGTGGAATCCGGCGGTTGCCGGCCAGCCGACAGAGACGCTGCTCTCCTTCCTGCTGACACTGCAGAAGGACGCCCATCCGCATGGTGGTCCGCATTTCTACGCCTCACCCAATTCCGACCTGCTCGGCATCC
>JARXAQ010000315.1 GCA_029865825.1 Rhizobium sp. | reverse complement strand
GTTGGCCGACGAAGACCCGGTGAGATCCGCGGATAAGGCGGACGCGACTTGGGCCACTGCCGGATGGGCCAGAGCGATCAGGAGAACCAGAGCGGAAACGGCGCTGCGCATGAAAGGTCCTCGGGTCGAAAAGGAGCCGCGACGGCTCCCCGTCGCGGCAAGGTTTTCTAGGGGGAGATGGCTTTGAACCTGGAAATCGTCCGCTCGAAACCCAAACTCCGCGCGGCCTGAAACAGGCTTGGCACATCGATTCCGTATCGAACCAGCTGATCGCCGCTCCTCGGAATCCATTCTGATTTTAATGACAGCGCTGTCAACCCGCTAGCGGCAGACGGCGGTGGAACCTCGAAGCACCAGTTCGTAGGGAACGGTGATGACGGTCTCGTCGTCGCACTCGGGACGGTCGGTTGAGGCCACCAGACGGCGGGTAGCTTCCGCGGCCATTTCCGCCACAGGTTGGCGAATGGTTGTCAGCGGCGGCGTACTGAAAAGGGCGCTCGGCGTGTCGTCGAAGCCCGCGATGGAAAGGTCCTGCGGCACGGAAAGGCCCGCAGCGGCAGCCCCCTGGAGCACGCCAAGCGCCATGTCGTCGTTGGCCGCGAAAATGGCGGTCGGCCGCTCGCCCTCCAGAAGCTTGCCGACGCTGGCGATCCCCGAAGCGAAGGTGAAGTCGCCCTCAACCACAAGGGACGGCTCACGGGCGAGGCCGGCCTCGCTCAGGGCCTGCTCATAGCCCTCCCGCCGCAGCCTGCTGGCGGCGTAGGCGGGCGGCCCGGACACATGCGCGATCCGGCGGTGTCCAAGATCAATCAGATGCCGCGTCATGTCGAAGGCGGCCTGTCGCTCGTTCATCCGGACCGAAACGCCGCGCCCGGGATCCTTCTCAGGGCTTATCCGGGCGTATGCAACGCCTGCACGATCGAGAATGTCGAGCACAAGCGGGTGATCCGAATTTGGCGGCGTCAACAGGACACCCGCGGGGCGGATCGAGCCCAACAGGGCCAGCATATCCCGTTCAAGGGTCGCCGAGCCATGATCAACGAGCTCGACCATGAGATGATATTCGGCGCGCCGGCATTCCATCAGGGCGCCCAGTTCGAGGCGGCTCAGATAGTCGTTGCCGCGACCGCTCTTCCAGTGCTCGATCGTCAAGGCGGCATCCACGAGGGCTGCGATAATGCTTGAGTTCGATCCCGCCAGGGTCCTCGCCGAGAGACTGCGCCGGTAACCGAGTGCGACGACAGCCTCCTCGACCTTGTCGCGCATCGCCTTGCTGACATTGGCTTCCCGGTTGACCACTCGGGACACGGTCTTGATCGACACGCCTGCCCGGGCGGCAACGTCGTAGATGGTCGCTCCGGCCATTTGGCGTCTTCCAGAATAGTCGCCCATGACTAGTGGAGTGATCGGGGCCTCGCAATCACGTAATCGGCCCTGAGGAGGAACTCCGCAACGTGGACCGACAGGAGTCTGCCCGGTCGGCGAATTGCCCCGCTCGAGCAGACATTCCTTGCACCGCGACGGGTGGAGACAAGTTGCCGTTGGACCAGCGGCACTTTAGACTGACAGCCTCGCGCGGACAGGGGTTCAAGCAGGGGCCACTCTGTTCTCTGTCGGACACGATAGAATTCCGCATCCAGGATGATCTTTTGACGAACCCTACAATCGTGGAAGTTGCCAAACTTGCCGGGGTTTCGACAACTACAGTCTCAAGATGCCTGAATGCGCCCGAGAAGGTGGGCAAGAAGACACTCGCCCGGGTTCGTCGGGTAATTGAAGAAATAAACTTCAGCCCGAACATGCTGGCGCAGAACTTTCGCCGCGGCAAAACCAACATCGTCCTCGTTGTGGTACATGAAATTGGCAGCTGGCTGTTTGCTGAGATACTTGAAGGAATTCGGTCCGTTCTTGACGCCCGCTATTCCATTGTGCTGACGGAATCGCGACCCGGTGTCGCGGAAGGCAACTCCTTTATCGACATGCTGGTCGCCAAGCAGGTGGAAGGCGTGATCCTGCTGTGTTCAACGCTCCCATTCAGCAAGAAGCTGATCGAGATCAACAAGTCCAAGCCGCTTCCGATCGTGATCGGGCTTGAACCGATAAGTGACGATCTCAACCAGTTTCCAAGCGTGCACATTGACAACTACCAGGCCGCGTTTGACGCCACGGACTACCTCATCCAAACGGGACACAAGGCCATCCTGTTGGTCTCCGGCCCCAGAAATTCCTACGTTACCAACGATCGGGAACTTGGCTTTCGGGAGGCGATGCGCCTGGCCGGCCTTCCGGTTGATGAAGCCAGCATCATCCATTCCGATCTGACCTCCAACGGCGGGGTCAATGCCGCCATGGAGATACTGTCCAGGCCGCAGATGCCGACGGCCGTATTCTGCGCCAATGATGACATGGCGCTGGGCGTCCTGAGTTATGCAGCCAGGCGCGGCCTCAAGGTGCCCGACGATCTTTCAATCATGGGCTTTGACGATACCCGGTACGCGGCCATCGCCAATCCCCCCTTGTCGACCGTACTTCAGCCGGCGCGTGAAATCGGCGTCAGTGCTGCGTTGCGGCTTCTGCGTGCAATCGACACGCCGGAAGACAATGCTGTCAGGGACGAGATCCTGCCGCACCGCCTGGTCATTCGCAGTTCCACCCGGCCGATCGGCTGACGCGGGAAACGAGCCTGCGATTGTCGGGCTGGTTATCGCCCACCCGGCCGGGACAGTTCAGCGTGGGTCAACGTTTCGTGGAAGATGTTCCAGATGGAGACCCCTTGCGTCCGCACCCGCTTGGCAATCAGCCGCCGGGTATGGGGGAGCGGGATGCCCATGCGATTGTGGTAGTGATTGAAGCCAATCTCGAAGGTATCGAGGATGACGCCCGTCGCGACGGGATTGGCGCAGACTCCCTGCATGTCACCGGTGAGAAGCTGGCGGGCGAGCAATTCCATCGCAGCGGTGTATCGCCCGGCCTGGCCGGCATAGACGTCGACACCCTGGTTCCAGGCTATCTCGGCTGCGTGCAGGGCTGATGCCAGACCGAACTGGGCATGGTGACCGTTGTCGCGGCAGGTTTCCTGGGTAAGTCCGTCCACCCAGAGGGATGGATGGAACCAGAAGGCGTCGCCTTCTGCCGTGCGAGCGGAGTTATCCGAGCCGAGATGGAAATAGGCTGCACTTCTCGATTCCAGCCTTTGCATCGCAAGCCGGAAGGCCGGGCGATCATCATTGAAAACGGCAATGGTCATCAAGGCTTCGATCTGGGTCAGATCGACGTTGCCGTTCCATCGGCTGGCGACTTCGAGCTGAGGATAGAACGCGGTCCGGAACATGGTCTGAAGCGCCGCAATCTGCTGCGGGCTCCATTCCGGATGACCGCGCATGATCTCCGCGGCCTCGCCCAACAGGCAGCCAACCCAGCCGGCATGCAGCCTGTCCTGATCCGTACCGCCGGTGAAGCCCTTGAAGTCCGCCCAGCCGTTGAGAGTCCGAATGGCCTGGCGACCGTAGATCTCCTCACCGGTCAAGCGCCAGGCCAGCGCGTTCGCATAGGCACTGATGGCGCTCCGCTCGGATGCCCGGACATCGTTCATGTCCAGCGAATTGATGTATTCGACAGGCTCCGGTGCCGGGAGCGCAGCCCGCTCGACCTCGCGAAATGCGGCGCTCCAGGGAGATCTTCCCGAGGATATCCGGGCCTTCACGAAATCCAGGCTCTGCGCTGTGTGCAGGGCCCCGGGATGGACAAAAGGCTCCTGAGCGAAAGCCGGCCCGGAGCACAGACACATCAGCAATGTCAGGCTTGCCCGAAACCGGCTCATGACAAGATTGACGCGCATGCTTGAGCTGCCTTTCCGACAGGCTCCCGGCCGACCCTAAAGATCGGAGGATACGCGCCAGATGTTGAGGCCGCCGTCGCAGGCGTGGGTGTCGATTTCGGTCAACTCGTCTGGAGCAAAGGCCAGGTTGTCGAGGGCCTTCAGGGTGTCGGCAAGCTGCTCGACCGTTCGTGCACCGACAAGGGCCGAAGTCACCCGCGGATCACGCAGCACCCAGGCAATGGCCATCTGGGCAAGGGTCTGCCCCCTAGCCTCGGCAATGGCATTCAAGGCGCGGATGCGGGTGATGTTTTCGGGCGTGACAAGGTCCGGGCTGAAGGAACCCTCCCTGGAAGCCCGCGCACCTGAAGGCACGCCATCAAGATATTTCCTCGACAGCAAACCCTGCGCGAGGGGAGAAAAGGCGATGCAGCCCACGCCCAGATCCCCGAGCACTTCCAGCAAGCTGCCCTCGATCCAGCGGTTGAGCAGGGAATAGGACGGCTGATGGATCAGCAATGGGACCTGATGGGAGTGCAGGATCTTCGCTGCCTCGGCCGTCAGTTCGGGTGAGTAGGACGAAATGCCGACATAGAGCGCCTTGCCCTGGTGATGCAGGGTCGCCAGCGCGCCCATCGTTTCCTCAAGCGGCGTTTCCGCATCGACCCGGTGGGAATAGAAGATGTCGACATAGTCCAGACCCATGCGCTTGAGGCTCTGGTCGCATGAGGCGATCAGATATTTGCGCGATCCTCCGACATCTCCGTAGGGGCCGGGCCACATGTCCCAACCAGCCTTCGTCGATATCACCAGCTCGTCCCGGTGACTCTTGAAGTCTGTCGCCATTACGCGACCGAAGTTTTCCTCCGCCGAACCGAAGGGAGGGCCATAATTGTTGGCGAGATCGAAATGGGTGATGCCGTTGTCGAACGCATGGCGCAGGATTGAGCGGCCGGTTTCGAAGACATCGTCGCCGCCGAAATTCTGCCACAGCCCCAGCGAAATGGCCGGCAACTTCAACCCACTGCGGCCGCAGCGCCGGTAGGGCATGGCATCGTAGCGGGAAGGCGATGCCGTATAGGGGATGGGGAATGCCATGGGGGATCAGTCGAGGGATGCGAGAATGGCGGTGACGCCGATCAGGGCGATTTCATAGTCTTCGGCACCACTCAATCCGCTGACGGCAACCGAGCCTACGCAGACGCCATCATGGAACACCGGCGCCCCGCCCTCCCATCCCAGATATCGTGCATCACCGTGGTAGTGGACATCCCAGCCGCCTTCGGCCGCAGCCTTGCCAAGGTCACCACTGGGCTGACACAGGCGGGAGGACGTAAACACCTTGTTGGCGGCGATCGTTCCGGTCGCCAGCCCGGCACCATTCATCCGTAGCAGGCCGATCAATTCGCCATGGCTGTCGGCAACGGCGACGCTGCCGACCTTATCGCGGGCCTTCAGTTCCGCAATGCAGGCGTCGAGCGCCAGGCGCGCTTCAACTTCCCCAAGCTCGACCCGTAGATGCATCCGACGGTTTCCTGCCCTTGTCGCTTCCGCGAAGGGTCTATCCATAAGAATGGAAACGTTGTCAATTGAATCGACGGCTGGCCGAGTTTTCGGTGAAACGGGCGCTTGCAAATCTCTAAACTGTATAGGTATCTTAAAATGGGAACGTTACCATTTTGGGATCGTTTTTGCTTGGAGCGGTAGGCCATGGCCAGGAAGTTCGCCAGATCGAGCCTCTGGATGTTCACCTTGTCGCTGGGGGTTGCGGCCTCGTTCACGGCAACCGATGCCGGAGCCGAGCCTGACCAGGCCGGAGCCACGGTTCATCCGGAGATTTGG
>JARXAQ010000313.1 GCA_029865825.1 Rhizobium sp. | reverse complement strand
CCTGCACCAGCACATGATGGGACTGGCTCATGAGTAGCAATGCGCACACCGACGAGCGCGTCAAGACGATGTCGGCCTTCCGGCGTAGCCTGATCCGGCCGGAACTTGGCAGCATGGTCGGGACAGTGGCGGTCTTCGCCTTCTTCGCCCTGTTTGCCTATGACAGCGGCATGTTCAATGCCCAGGGCGTGCTGAACTGGTCCATCGTCTCGGCCCAGTTCATGATCATTGCCGTCGGCGCCTGCCTGCTAATGATCGCCGGCGAATTCGATCTCTCCGTCGGCTCGATGATTGGCTTTGCCGGCATGCTGATCGCCATTTTCAGCGTCACGCTCGGCTGGCCGGTCTGGTTCGCAATCCTGCTGACGTTCGTCATCTGCGTGATGCTGGGTGCACTCAACGGCTACATCGTCGTGCGCACCGGCCTGCCGAGCTTCATCGTGACGCTTGCCACCCTCTTCATCCTGCGCGGTTTCACCATTTTCCTGCCGCAGACGCTCGAGCGCAAGACCATCATCGGCGGCATTCGTGAGGCGGCAGAGGGTGACTGGCTCGCCCCTGTCTTCGGCGGCAAGATCGGTCAGCCGCTGTTCACCTGGCTCGGCGAGATCGGTATGCTGACCGTTTTCGAGCGCGGCAACCTCAAGGGCCAGCCTGTGGTCGACGGTCTGCCGATGCTGATCGTCTGGGCGCTGGCCCTCGTCGCCGTCGGTCATTTCGTCCTGACCCGCACCCGCTTCGGCAACTGGATCTTCGCTGCCGGTGGTGATGCCCAGGCCGCACGTTATGTCGGTGTGCCGGTCAATCGGGTGAAGATCCTGATGTTCATGTTCACGGCCTTCTGTGCCACGGTCTTTGCCGCCTGCCAGGTTTTCGAGTTCGGCTCTGCCGGGGCCGATCGCGGACTGCTCAAAGAATTCGAGGCCATCATCGCCGTCGTCATCGGCGGTGCACTCCTGACAGGTGGTTACGGCTCGGTCATCGGGGCAGCGCTTGGCGCGCTGATCTTCGGCGTCGTCCAGCAGGGGCTGTTCTTTGCGGGGGTCGAAAGCAGTCTATTCCGAGTGTTCCTAGGCGTCATCCTGCTGTTTGCCGTCATTCTCAACACCTATATCCGCCGCATCATTACAGGGGAGCGCTGAGATGAGCCCTATCCCCACCAAGACCCGCACGCCGCTCCTCCAGATGCGCGATATCGAGAAGCATTTCGGTGCGGTAATTGCGCTGGCCGGCGTCTCGGTCGACATCTTCCCCGGCGAATGCCACTGCCTTCTCGGAGACAACGGCGCCGGCAAGTCGACCTTCATCAAGACCATGTCCGGCGTGCACAAGCCGACAAGCGGCGAAATCCTGTTCGAAGGCAAGCCGATGCAGTTCGACGATCCGCGCGATGCGATCAAGGCCGGCATCGCTACGGTCTACCAGGATCTGGCGATGATCCCTTTGATGTCGGTCAGCCGCAACTTCTTCATGGGCAACGAGCCGATCCGGAAGTTTGGACCGCTGAAACTGTTCGACCATGAATATGCCAACCGTATCACCATGCAGGAAATGGGCGCCATGGGCATCAGCCTGCGCGGCCCCAATCAGGCGGTGGGTACGCTGTCGGGCGGCGAGCGCCAGACGGTGGCCATTGCCCGCGCGGTGCATTTCGGGGCGAAGGTGCTGATCCTCGACGAACCGACCTCGGCACTCGGCGTGCGCCAGACCGCCAACGTGTTGGCAACAATCGACAAGGTGCGCAAGCAGGGCATCGCGATCGTGTTCATCACCCACAATGTACGCCATGCCATGGCTGTGGGTGATCGCTTCACCGTGCTCAATCGTGGCCAGACACTTGGTACGGCCTTGCGCGGCGATATCACAGCAGAACAGCTTCAGGATCTGATGGCAGGTGGGCACGAGCTTGCGACGCTGGAGGGATCGCTTGGCGGCACGGTGTAGCGCCTCGCCGAGTCGAGGATCAACGGCCTCCCGATGCCAGACACCACCAGACAGCACACGACCCTGCGGAGCATAAGCTATATTTGCCAGCCCTTGGGACTGGCCATGCAACTGATGTCGGGCTGCCGCTGTTCGAGAGATTTCACCTCGGTGCGGTGCATGACCCCGGGTCTCATGGGTAACCCCAGCCCCATTTCGAGCAGTTCGATCATTTCATTGGGCCAGGAATGACAGTAAACTCCATGCTTGAAGAGCATGGGCGCCTGCCGCGCGATGAAGCCGGTGATATAGAGAATATTACGGCATCGCTTACGAGGCAAATTTGATCAGCACGTTGCGTCCAAAAGCAGCAGGATTTGTTACTCGTAATCGCAGGCAGGCGGTTCGAATTGGTTCGAGGCGAACCAGCCCTCTATCAAATGCCCCCCACAAGGTTCGTAGAAGCTGAACGGTAGTGTTGCGCCTCCAAGTCTGATGCTTGCCATCGCAACGACTGCTGCTGCTAACGGAGATGGGCACGGCAGAGCGGCTTGGCGTCTTTGCGCCTCGATATCTGTCGGCGTGCTAAGGTCGCCGAATGCCGCTAGGCAGGGAATCCAACTGAAATTTCTGTGTATGCGCTGTACTCGTTGCGCAACTTGTTTCTCGCTCGTTGTGACTAGGAACAACTGGCGTAAGGATTGCATGTGTCAATGCAATATCTCTCGGGAGACGTCATTGTCAGATTGTATGCCCATCCACTACAGCGCGGGTCCGCCAAGTCGTATCGGCATGTTGGCGACCTGGGGAAACCCGGCGTCGAATCCCGGTAACTCGTATTTGCCAAGCCTTTTCGACCGCGTGGCTTGATAATGTCGAAAATTACCAACGACCTGACAATCCTGGTCATCGACGAGAATGCCATCCGTGGTTCGATCATTGAAGAAGGCCTGAACGAAGCCGGTCATTTCAGGGTCAGGGTGATTCATGAGATGCAAGGTGTTGCGCGGCTGATCGAGACCATGGATCCCGATGTCATCATCATCGACATCGAGAACCCCAACCGGGACATGATGGAACATATGTTCCAGCTCACCCGCATGATTTCGCGTCCGATCGCCATGTTCGTCGACAGATCCGACACCGCCGCCATCGAGGCCGCTGTCGATGCCGGCGTGTCGGCCTATGTCGTCGACGGCCTGAAGAAGGAGAGGATCAAGCCGATCCTCGATATGGCCGTCAGCCGCTTCAATGCGTTTAGCCGGCTCCAGCGCGAACTGGCGGAAGCACGCAATGCGCTCGAAGAGCGCAAGGTCATCGAGCGGGCCAAGGGCATCCTGATGAAAATGCGGGGTTTAAGCGAGGAACAGGCATTCGCGCTGCTTCGCCAGACAGCCATGAACGAAAAGAAGAAGCTGGCAGACATCGCCCAGAGCGTCGTCACGGCTGCAGGACTGCTGCTGTGAGCGCGGCACCGATCGGAGAATGCGGGTGAGTACTATGGTTTCCACGCAATCTGGCAACAGTGCCATCAACGCGCCCGTGTCTGTGCGCGGCAAGGAACAGCGGACACTCCGCGCAGGATACATTCCGTTGATGGATGCCGCGATCCTGATCGTTACGGCGGAACTCGGTTTTGCCGCGACGGAAGGCCTGCACCTCGAACTGGTCCGGGATGTCACCTGGGCCAATGTGCGCGATCGGCTCGCCTTCCGGCAGTTCGACATTGCACACATGCTCTCGCCGATGCCGGTCGCGTCCATGCTCGGGCTGGGGTCCAATCCCTCGCCGACCATCGCGCCCTTCTCGCTCGGTCGCGGCGGCAATGCCATCACACTGTCCACGCGCATTTTCGGGCGGATGAAGTCGCTGACGGGGCTGAGCGACGATGCTGGTGCGCTCGCCAATGCCCGCGCCCTCGCGGCGCTCCTCGCCGACATGCGGCTCCGCGGCGAAGCGCTCCCGACACTGGGCATGACCTATCCGTTTTCGTCGCACAATTACGAGTTCCGCTACTGGCTGGCGGCTGGCGGCATCAATCCCGATCGGGACGTGAAACTGGTCGTGGTTCCGCCGCCCCTGACGTCCGATGCCCTGGCGGCAGGCGGCATCGACGGCTTCTGCGTCGGTGCGCCCTGGAACATGATCGCGTCGGAACGCGGAACTGGCCGGATTGTCGCGGCCAAGCAGGACATATGGGCTCTGGCGCCTGAAAAGGTCCTGGGCATGCGCCCGGACTGGGCAGAGGCAAATGCCGACACGGTGTCCCGCCTCATTGTCGCGCTCGACCGGGCGGCCCGCTGGTGCGATGACCCCGGTCATCACGACGAGCTCGCCAAAATCCTGAGCGCCCCCGAATATATCGCCGCACCGACGGGCATTGTCCGCCGGGTGCTGAGTGGCGAGTTCAGTCTCGATGCGCAGGGCACGAAGCGGATCGTCCCCGACTATTTCCTCTACCATGGCAAGGCGGCCAACTACCCGCGGCCAGATCAGGCAAGCTGGATCTACAGCCAGATGATCCGCTGGGGGCAGGCCGATTTCAGCGAAGAAGGCTTAGCACGCGCCAGAAGCGCCTTCCGGCCCGACCTTTATCGCACCGCTCTTGGCGAGCATGCATCCGTGCCGGACGAGCCGAGCGACAGAAGCGGCGCCGGTTATGATGGCTTCATGGATGGCCAGCTCTTCGATCCGACCGATGTCGACGGTTATGTCGAGCGATTTGCGGTCCGATCACCCTCATCAGCGGCCACGGGAGCGGTGGAGGGCTGATCCGGTGCAGTGCACAAACCTGAGGCATTTGCATCCAGGGTCAGGCCTCTGAACGTGCAGCCGTCGATGAGCTAGTACGGCGAGCGTTGACGAGAAACGTCCAAGAGTGCTTTTAATTCGTGTGCTTAGCCGCTGCCTCATTGAACTGGCACGGTCCTTGCTTTTAGTTGTCTGTCCGCAGTCAATGGCGATTGCAGGACAGATGAGCGCCAGATCTGGCGCATATCCCCATCCGACACCGACGTCGCATGCTCCCTTGCTGTCCGGCTCTCGCGCCAGGACCCAGCAGACGGGCACGCGGCGTTTTTTTGTTTCCGGCTTCCGTCACGCACCAGAGGGACACAGAACAATGACGAAGACCACAGGAATGCACATCAGCCGCCGTCAGATCCTCAAGGTCACTTCCGCTGCCGCTCTCGTCAGCGCTGCCCGGCTTGCACTGCCGTCTGGTGCATTCGCAGCCTCTGCCGGCCCGGAGGTTACGGGCGTCAAGCTCGGCTACATCGCGCTCACCGATGCCGCACCGCTGATCATCGCCAAGGAAAAGGGCTTCTTCGAGAAACACGGCATGGCCGATGTTGAAGTGCTCAAGCAAGCCTCCTGGGGTGCGACCCGCGACAATCTCGTGCTCGGCGGAGAGGCGAACGGTATCGACGGCGCGCATATCCTCACCCCGATGCCCTACCTGATGGAAACCGGCAAGGTAACCCAGAACAATGTGCCGGTGCCGATGTCGATCATCGCCCGGCTCAATCTCGACAGCCAGGGCATTTCGGTTGCCAAGGAGTATGCCGGGACCGGCGTGCAGCTCGATGCGTCGAAGCTGAAGGAGGCATTCGCCGCCAAGAAGGCCGCAGGCGGCGAGATCAAGGTCGCCATGACCTTCCCCGGCGGCACCCATGATCTTTGGATCCGCTACTGGCTGGCCGCCGGCGGCATCGATCCAGACAAGGATGTCTCCACCATCGTCGTGCCGCCGCCGCAGATGGTCGCCAACATGAAGGTCGGCAATATGGACGCCTTCTGTGTTGGCGAGCCCTGGAACGAGCAGCTCGTCAACCAGGGCATCGGCTTTACCGCCTGCACCACGGGCGAGCTGTGGAAAGGCCATCCGGAAAAGGCGCTTGGGCTTCGCACGGAATGGATCGAGAAGAACCCGAATGCCGCAAAGGCGCTGATGATGGCCGTGATGGAAGCCCAGATGTGGGCCGACAGCATGGACAACAAGGAAGAGATGTCGGCGATCCTTGGCAAGCGCCAGTGGTTCAACGTACCGCCGAAGGATGTCGCCGGCCGTCTGAAGGGCACGATCAACTACGGCAATGGCCGCCTCGTTGAAAACACCGGGCTCGAAATGAAGTTCTGGAAGGACCACACATCCTATCCCTTCAAGAGCCACGACGCCTGGTTCCTCACGGAAAATATCCGATGGGGCAAGTTCGCAGCCGATACCGACATCAAGGCGCTGGTCGACAAGGTCAACCGCGAGGACATCTGGCGCGCGGCAGCCGCCGACCTCGGCATCGCCGCCGCTGACATCCCGGCTTCGAGCTCGCGCGGTCCGGAAACCTTCTTCGACGGCAAGGTCTTCGATCCGGAAAATCCGAAGGCCTATCTCGACAGCCTGACGATTAAGGCCGGCGCCTGATTTTCCCGCAGGGCCGGGTGAGGGGAGCGATGATCAGCAAATTTGCCTCCCCTCATCGCAAACCGAACACCAACCGCCCAAGAGGACCACACCATGACCGCAACCGCCCGCAAGGCCGATTCGCAAGTACCGGCCACGTCTGCGACCAGGACTGGCACCGTCGTCGTGATGGCGCAGC
>JARXAQ010000297.1 GCA_029865825.1 Rhizobium sp. | reverse complement strand
GGTCGTCGACTGGCGGGCCTGGGTGCTGTTCCGTGGTCTTGCCGGCTTCGCAATTGCCGGCGCCTATTTGCTGATCGAAAGCTGGCTCAACGAGCGCGTGACGAATGCCAATCGTGGTGCGCTGTTTTCCGTCTACATGGTCACCTGCCTCGTCGGCTCGATCGGCGGCCAGTACATCGTGCCGCTCGGCGACGTGAACGGGCCCGAGCTTTTCATGATCTGCGCCCTTATTTTTTCGCTGGCCCTATTCCCGGTGGCGCTGTCGACCGCCAAGTCGCCCACCCCGATCGCAGAAGCCCGCTTCGACCTCAAGCGCCTCTATCGTCGCTCGCCGATCGCCTTCTTCGGCTCGCTGCTATCAGGCGCACTGTCGGGCACCTGGGGCAGCCTCGGCGGCGTCTATTCGCAGACCATCCAGATGAACACCACCCAGGGTGCAACGCTGCTCGCCGCCTTTCTCGCCGGCGGGGCCATCTCGCAGGTGCCGATCGGCCGCCTGTCCGATCGCATCGATCGCCGCCTGGTGATGATCGGTTGCGGCCTGTTCGGGGTGACCGCGTGTCTGGCGATGACCGTTTTCGATGCGGAAAACGCGACCGGCATCTATATCGCAGGTTTCTTCGTCGGAACGGTGCTGTATCCGGTCTACTCGTTGAATGTGGCGCATGCCAACGACCTGGCTGAGCCGAACGAGTATGTGACGCTGTCGAGCGCCATCATGATCCTCTACGGCATGGGCACCGTCACCGGCCCCGTCATGGCTGGTTCGCTGATGCAGTGGCTCGGGCCGAATGCGCTGATCTTCTTCCTGGCGACCGCCTTTGCGCTCTATTCGGGTTATGCCGCCTGGCGCATCTCGCGCCGTCCGGACACCGCCTCGGACAAGACCGATTTCCAGGCCGTGGCAATCCCGATGCAGGGCACCGAAGGCGCCTCCCCGCTCAACGATCCCGACCGCTGAGCCTTCAACGCCGAGGGTCCCGCCCCGGCGTCAGCCCTGCGGCGTCGAGGCCTTGCGCGCCGCCCGCCGTTCCAGTCCCAGCTTGTGCTCGCGGAAGATGATGAAGATACCTGCCCCCACGACGATTGCCGCGCCGAGCACGGTCGTCAGGGTCGGCACGTCGGAAAACAGCATGTAGGCCGCGATCGACCCCAGAATGATCGAGATGTATTCGAAAGGCGCGATGGTCGAGACGTCAGCGTAGCGATAGCTCTCTGTCAGCAGGATCTGGCCTAGACCGCCGAAGAAACCCGCCAACGCCAAAAGCCCGAGCGCCCGCCAGGAGAGATCCGCCCAGCCGAAGAACCAGGTGACGGCGGAGAGCAGTGCTGCCGTGACCGAGAAGAACAACACGATGGTCGCGGTCTTTTCCTCGCGCACCAACTGGCGAACCTGCAGCATGGCGGCCGCCCCGAGCGTCGCCGAAATCAGCACCGCAACCGCCCCGATCGCCGCCTCCGATCCGAAGCCCTCGTCGGCGAACAGACTGAGCTTGGGAACCGAAATGATCAGCACGCCGATGAGCCCGACAAAAACCGCCGTCCACCGATAGAGCCGCACCGTCTCCTTCAGAAAGACCGCGGCGAAGACGACCGCGATCAGCGGCATGGCGTAACCAATGGCGATCGCATCAGGCAGCGGCAGATGCACCAGACCGAAGAAACCCGCCCCCATGGCGCAGACACCGAGAAAGCCGCGCTTCACATGGCCCAAGGGATTGTCGGTCTGGATGGCCTGGCGCAGTTCGCCGCGCCAGGCGAGGTAGATCACGATCGGCAGGATGGCAAAGGCGGAGCGGTGAAAGCTGATCTGACCGGGGGGAATGCCGGCACCGGCGAGCTTGATCGCGGTCTGCATCGCAACGAACACAGTGACCGAGAACACCTTGAGGAGGATGCCGCGCAGCGGATTGGGATCGGCGAAAGCCATTGAACTCTACGATTTGGTTGGCGTGTCGCCGTCAGACGGCGGGACGGAGGAGGTGGTCGAACATCGACCAATGCTCACAGAGCCTTCCGACTCGCCTGATCCAGCTTGCATCTCACTTTGGCGCAGGCAAGGCCGCACGTGGCTGCATCAGCCCAAAGATGGCTCAAATGGTGGGTTTTCTCGCCCTGTGGCGTTAACATCCCCTTCAATGCCGATAAACTAAGTTTCCTGCAGATACATTTTACGATCTCATTTTTTTATCCCTTGCCGATCACCTAACCCTTTTCAGCCCAAGACCTTGGGCTACTACGACTATAACGGACTCGGCTGGTCCGCCGTGATCATCCAACAGTCAGACAGCGACGAAAACCTCCGCGCGCAACTGAAGCTGAAGTAGTCGACCACTCCTTTGCATCGACCAAAGAAAACTGTCCTACGCGCGGCCTTTTCTTGTTCTGCGCAGGTGTGTTTCGTCAGTCCGTCGGCATAGTTCTTGTCTGTTGGACAAAAATGGCCACGAAAAATATCGTGTGTTTTAACAATCGTTCAGATTTTGCTGCAATCATCGCGGTTAACTTGACCCAGATCGGTGCAGAGAAATTCTGCTTGCGCCGTCGCGGCCAACCTCGAAGCGACCAGGATATACAATGCGCACAGATACCGGCCGGATCGTTCATCTGGCAGACTACCGCCCCACCGACTTTGTCCTGGAACGGGTTGATCTGACCTTCGAACTGGACCCGACCGAAACCAAGGTGGAAGCGCGCCTGATCTTCCACCGGCGCGAAGGCGTCGATACCAATGCCCCGCTGGTGCTCGATGGTGACGACCTCACCATGACCAGCCTTCTCTTCGACCAGATCGAAATGGATCCCGCGCGCTATGTGGCGACGCCGGAGAGCCTCGTCATCAACGGTCTGCCGGAAAGCGTGCCCTTCGAGATCACCGTCGTCACGATGATCAATCCGGAGGCCAATACCCAGCTGATGGGCCTCTACCGCACCAACGGCATCTATGCGACGCAGTGCGAGGCCGAAGGCTTCCGCCGCATCACCTATTTCCCCGACCGTCCGGATGTGCTCGCCGTCTACACGATCAACATCATCGCCGACAAAGCCGCCAATCCGCTGCTGCTCTCCAACGGCAATTTCCTCGGTGGCGCCGGCTTTGGCCCGGACAAACATTTCGCCGCCTGGTTCGACCCGCATCCGAAGCCGTCCTACCTCTTCGCCCTGGTCGCCGGCGATCTCGGCGTGGTCGAAGACACCTTCGTCACCATGTCGGAGCGAGAAGTTGCGCTGAAGATCTATGTCGAACACGGCAAGGAGCCGCGCGCGGCCTATGCCATGGATGCGCTGAAGCGCTCGATGAAGTGGGACGAAGAGGTCTTCGGCCGCGAATACGATCTCGACATCTTCATGATCGTTGCCGTCTCCGACTTCGACATGGGCGCCATGGAGAACAAAGGCCTCAACATCTTCAACGACAAGTATGTGCTTGCCGACCCCGAGACCGCGACCGACCAGGATTACGCGAATATCGAGGCGATTATCGCGCATGAATACTTCCACAACTGGACCGGCAACCGCATCACCTGCCGCGACTGGTTCCAGCTCTGCCTGAAGGAAGGTCTCACCGTCTATCGCGACCACGAATTCTCGGCCGACATGCGCTCGCGTTCGGTCAAGCGCATCGCCGAAGTCCGCCACCTGCGCTCGGAGCAGTTCCCGGAGGATGCAGGTCCGCTCGCCCACCCGGTGCGCCCGACGAAATACCGTGAAATCAACAACTTCTACACGACGACCGTCTATGAGAAGGGCTCTGAAGTCACCGGAATGATCGCGACCATTCTCGGCCGCGACGATTTCAAGAAGGGCATGGACCTCTACTTCGAACGCCATGACGGCGACGCCTCGACCGTCGAGGATTTCGTCAAATGCTTCGAGGATGCCAGCGGCCGTGACCTGACCCAGTTCTCGCTCTGGTATCACCAGGCCGGCACCCCGCAGATCACGGTGTCCTCGACCTATGACGCCGGCGCCAAGTCGCTCACGCTCTCGCTCGAGCAGATGATCCCGGCCACACCAGGCCAGAGCGCGAAGGAGCCGATGCATATCCCGCTGCGCTTCTCCCTTCTGTCGGAAAACGGCGCGGAAGCCACCGCCTCCGCAATCTCCGGCGGCACCGCCACCGGCGACGTGCTGCATCTGACCGAACGCGCCCAGACCTTCACCTTCTCCGGTATCGGCAGCCGCCCGGTCGTCTCGCTCAACCGCGGCTTCTCGGCGCCCGTCACCCTGCATTTCGCACAGAGCAAGGACGACCTGATCCACATCGCCCGCCACGACAGCGACCTCTTCGCCCGCTGGCAGGCTATTACCGACATTGCACTCCCGATCCTCACCGCCGCTGCCAAGACCGCCCAGGCCGGCGGCACCGTCGAGGTCGAACCCGCCTTCATCGATGCGCTGCTCGCAGTCGCTGCCAATGAGGCGCTGGAACCCGCCTTCCGCGCCCAGGCGCTGTCGCTGCCGAGCGAAGCCGATGTCGCGCGCGAACTCGGCGGCAACAACGACCCCGACGCAATCCATGCCGGCCGTCAGGCCGTGCTGATCGCCATCGCCAAGGCCGGCACTGACGTGTTCCGCACGCTCTACGCCGCGCATGCCGCCTCGGGTGCCTTCAGCCCCGATGCTTCAGGTGCCGGCAAGCGCGCCCTGAAGAACAGCGCGCTGTCCTTCCTGACGCTCGCCGAAAACACCCCTGCCCTTGCCGCCGATGCGTTTGCCAAGGCCGACAACATGACGGACCTGTCGCAGGCGCTGACCATTCTCGCCCACCGTTTCCCAGATGCTGCGGAAACCAAGGCAGCCCTCACCGCCTTCGAGACCCGCTTTGCCTCAAACGCGCTGGTGCTCGACAAGTGGTTCACCATCCAGGCAACGATCCCCGGCGCCGATGCGCTCGCGCGTGTCCAGGCCCTGATGCAGAGCCCGAACTTCACACCGAGCAATCCCAACCGCGTGCGCTCCCTGATCGGCACCTTCGCCTTCTCCAACACGACCGGCTTCAACCGGGCCGACGGTGCCGGCTACACCTTCTATGCCGAGCAGATCCTCGCCATCGACCCGCGCAACCCGCAGCTCGCCGCCCGCCTTTTGACGGCGCTGCGCTCCTGGCGCCTGCTGGAGCCTGTCCGTGCCGAGCATGCGCGCAAGGCGCTGGAAACCATCGAGGCTGCACCGTCGCTGTCGACCGATGTGCGCGACATCGTCGAGCGTGTCCTGAAGGGCTGATCGGCCCGCGATTTTCTGCCATCAAGACGCCGGTCCCCGACCGGTGTCTTTTGCATTTCAGCGCCACAACGCCGCCGATTCCTGCATCAGATTCAGCCGCTTGCCGCAGTCGCAACAAAAAAAGCGGAGTCGGTTTAAGGGGTTAATGTTTTCTTAATCCGGCAGCTCTGGACAAGCCGAATCGCGCATGATTCCTTGCCCCTAGATTCGGGCGAGCGGCGCTGTCGAATCACACGAGGGATAAAGGCAGGGACGATGTCTGACGCGCGGCGGGCGACCGCAGCCGATGAGCGGTTGCGCACTAAATTTCCCGATGTAGGGACGTATCTGGGAAAATTGGGGCGCAAGTTCAGCCTGCCGGCATCCGCCGACAGTCAAGGCAGCGGTCAGGCGAGCACGGCGACGCTCAGGGTGGAAACCATCCTTCGGCGGGCGATCCCGGTGCTCATCCTCGCTTTCCTGGCCGTGGTGGCGCTGTCGCGCACCGTCGGCATTCTCGCCGAACAGCAGCGCATGGTCGATTCCATCCGCCTGTCGACCTCGTTGATGGCGGCGACGGCGGACGCGGCCTTCGCCGGTCAGGCCGGCCTGTTTGCCGCTGGAGATCGGGTGGCGAGCGAGCGCATCCTGTCGACCTATCTGCATGACGAACACCTGTCCGACGGCGCCTTCGTGCTGCTCGTCGATCCCGTGGGCCGCATCTTCGCGACGTCCCCGGAGGCCGCAGGGCAAGTCGGGTTGATGCTCTCGGCGATCCTGCCGGAAGTCACCACGATCCAGCGTGCGGCAAGACCCACCGCAGCCAACAGCCCCGGCGCCATCGAGACTTTCTTCAACGGTCAGCCGCATTACGCCATCGTCGCCCCTGTTGGCACCGACGGCGCCCTTTTGCTCGCCGCCGTATCGCTGCAGGGCGTCGACGATTTCTGGCGACGTGAGATTTC
>JARXAQ010000278.1 GCA_029865825.1 Rhizobium sp. | reverse complement strand
GCGGAGCCTGTAGACGCAGGCATCGGTGCCGTCATCAATCGTCAGCTGACGCGATTTGCCGCCGTAAACACCCTTCTTGCGCAACAGCTCGACGCTCTTGCCGCCATCGGCCGGCGAGACATGCACCCGCACGACCATATTCGACGTCTTGTTTTCGAGCGTGAAGGACAGGGTTTCCGCCGAGGCGACGAGAGGCGCGGACAGAACGAGGAAGGAAATGAGAATTGATGTAAATGCACGCATGGATGGAGCTCCCGGATTGGACAAGAGCCCTGACCTGCGCCCGGTCCGCATCGAGAGCAACAGGCCGGATCGGCCAGATTCGGGGGTATCCGGAGAGGAACGCCGATCGGCACAGATTTGGCCGATCAGAAGGCAAACCACGACACGGCGGGTGCATGCGCGAGACGACAACGCGAGCCGACGCCAAAGGGCGCACATCTCATTCAAACGTTTGGGGGATCAGATGAATTGGAGGCCTCGCCCGGAATCGAACCGGGGTGCAAGGATTTGCAGTCCTCTGCGTAACCACTCCGCCACGAGGCCGTCCAGTAGAAAAGAGCGTGTGGTGGCGCGGATTTAGACGCGATCTAAAAAAACCGCAAGAGGCATTTTCGGGAATCGGCTCATTTTCGCAGTCCCGACCCGGCTACTCCCCAGCGGGACGGCTTTTTCCCGTTCAGCGGCTCACCCCCGCCGATCGAGCAGACGCGTCGCGGCCATGATGCCGGCTGCCTCGGCGAGCTTGGCCGGATCCGTCACGCCGGCGGTGTAAAGCCGGATCACCGCCTTGCCGACGGCTTCGCGGTGGCCCTCGCGGTCACGCATGGCGCCGGTGACGCCGACGCCGCGCATCGCCTTTTCCATGACACTGAAATCTTGCGGCGTGAGTATCATCGGGATCCCCGCCATCTCGAGGTTGAACATTCGCCCTCACTTTTCCCGGGAACTGTTCGGCAGGATCGCCGTTCGGTCTGCCCGATTTGCTGTGATTCTTCTACGCGCCTTCGTCGGGGCGCGCATTTCACTAAGACATGTCGGGGCAAATGAGCGGACGGCGTCAGTCCGTGGCGGGCGGTTTGTTGCGGGCAGCCCTGCGCCTGCTCCACCACACCGCCGCGCGGCGACGCCTGCGGCGGACGAACGCCAGATCATGCGACAGCACGACAAGGCCAAGCGGGACCATCCAGAAACCCAGCACCGGCAAGAATCCCAGGAGACCACCGCCGACCAGCGCCGTTCCGGTGACGATCCGGCCGGCCCTTGAGCGCGGCACCGGGATCTCGAAACGGCCAAGCACGAGCCGGCCACGGGCCGTGTCGATGCGATAACGTTGGTCTGCCAAGGATCAAAACTCCAGCAATTACAGCGGTTGGCGGCGTTGACGCCACTCGATGCAGATGGGTGACCCACAAATAAAAACAAGCCGATGGCATTTTTTTTGAAAAACCGCTTGGCAAATCCGGCGCGCATCAGTATTACCCCGCTCACACCGCGCCAAGCGGCTGTTCCCTGGTAGCTCAGCGGTAGAGCATTCGACTGTTAATCGACAGGTCGCCGGTTCGAATCCGGCCCGGGGAGCCATTCTTTCTTGTAAATGCCCGCTTTCGTTGAGAAATCCGAAAGCGGGCATTTCTTTTTCCCAATCCTTCCCCACTTGTGAAAATCGGTTTAGACGCGTCGACTCCGATCCTCGGCCCGTTGCGCTGTATGATCACCTGTTAGCACCAACTGATACCCTTGTAGCGGATACAGACCCGCTTCCGCCGGTCCGTCGTCGCTTCCCCCAGGAACCTCCCCTGCCCGCACACGTTGAACACGATCAACGGAGGAACCAGACATGGGAATCGAAAACGCAGAGACGAAAGTCGGCGAGGATGCCGCAAAAGGCCTTCAAAAGAGCGCGGAAGCCGAGGAGCGCAAGACGGAGGCATCGAAGGGGTCTGACTTAGCCAAGGGCGCAGACCGCTTCGAGGAGCGGTCTAAGAGCTCCGATGGGAAGAGTGCCGGGGCGAAACAGCAAGAAACCGACGATTAGGCTATCCATCCTTGTTGATGCACTGGATGTCTCGGTTGCCAGGAATCTCGGGCCCGGGAGCCATCCCTTTCAGAAATGGCCTGCGCGGATATCCGGCGCGGGCCTTTTTGCTTTTGGCGGCTTTGCCCCGTCGTACAGCCACCCTCGAAACGCCCTCTTCATCTTTGGCTGCTAATCGAATTTGTAGCGATTTGATTCGAACATGGCATGCAGGAGAATAGGCAGATGTGGCTCCAGCTTCATGACGGGGATGGCTTCCCCCTCTTCGTGAACATGGACAATGTGGTGGATTTCCGCTGGTACGAGCGGGAGGGCTATACCTGCCTGCTCACTACCGCCCCCGTCGCCGAGAAGCTGCATCGGCTTTATGTGCGTGAAAATGCCGAAAAGATCATGGCGCTTCTGCGCGCCGAGCAGGACCGGATGCGCGC
Organism: Rhizobium sp.; assembly: GCA_029865825.1. Taxonomy (GTDB): domain Bacteria; phylum Pseudomonadota; class Alphaproteobacteria; order Rhizobiales; family Rhizobiaceae; genus Allorhizobium. The sequence continues at coordinate 21,475 of JARXAQ010000278.1, read as the reverse complement.
AGGCCCCCGCGCCTGAATTTGCGGGCACCGCCCCGCACGTCCACCGACGATCATCATTCATCTGACATTTTCGCATGGGCGTGATCTTTCGCGGGCCGGGCTGCGTATGGCTTTGACAAAGCCAACCATAAGAAGAGTATCCATGCCCGCAGATGCCGCCGCTGCTCGCCCGAAAACCGTTCTGTTGTGGTTCCGCAAGGATCTGCGGCTTGCCGACCATGCGGCGCTCGCCACCGCCGTCGACCAGGGGGCCAAGGTTGTCCCGGTCTATATCCGCGAACCTGACGATGCCGGCACCGGGCCGCTCGGGGCAGCCCAGGCCTGGTGGCTGCATCATTCGCTTGAGGCGCTGAAGGCGTCGCTTCAGGCGCGCGGCAGCGATCTTCTCCTGCGCAAGGGGCCGTCTGCTCAGGTGCTCGACGCCCTGATTGCGGAAACTAACGCCGATGGCGTGTTCTGGAACCGACGCTACGATCCGGCCGGGATCGCCATCGACAAGGCGATCAAGGCTGACCTTACTATGCGTGGCCTGACCGTGCGCAGCTTTGCCGGCCAGATCCTGCACGAGCCGACAAAGCTGAAGACCGGCGCCGGCGGGCACTTTCGCGTCTATACGCCGTTCTGGAGGGCGCTGGACGGCTCCGGAGAGCCGGCTGAGCCGATCCCCGCCCCTGCCCGCATCCCCGCGCCTGCCGCCTGGCCGAAGAGCGAGACCCTCGCCGACTGGTCGCTGCTGCCGACCAAGCCCAACTGGGCCGAGGGATTTGCCGCGCATTTCACGCCCGGCGAAGCGGGCGCGACAGCGCGGCTTACGGCCTTCATCGAAAAGGGTCTGAAGGGCTACCGCGATCGCCGCGATTTTCCCGCCGAGCCGCATGTCTCGATGCTGTCGCCGCACCTGGCGCAAGGGGAGATCTCGCCGGCCAGCGTCTGGCATGCGACGCACGGGCTCGAGGGTGATATCCCGATGGAAGACCTCATCCATTTCCGCAAGGAGCTCGTCTGGCGCGACTTTTCCTATCACCTGCTCTTCCACTTCCCGGATCTTTCGACCCGCAACTGGAACCCCAAATTCGACGCCTTCCCTTGGCGCGACGCGCCTGACCTCTTGGAAAAATGGCAGAAGGGCCAGACCGGCTATCCGATCGTCGATGCCGGCATGCGCCAGCTCTGGCAGACCGGCTTCATGCACAACCGCGTGCGCATGATCGTCGCCTCCTTCCTGATCAAGGATCTCTTGATCGACTGGCGGGAAGGCGAGCGATGGTTCCGCGACACGCTCGTCGATGCCGACCCCGCGTCCAATTCAGCCAGCTGGCAATGGGTCGCCGGCTCCGGCGCCGACGCCGCCCCCTTCTTCCGCATCTTCAACCCGACCAGCCAGGGCGAGAAATTCGACCCCGAAGGCCAATATGTCCGCCGGTACGTTCCGGAGCTGAAGGACATGCCTGATAAGTTCATCCACAAGCCTTCGGAGGCGCCTCTGACGGTGCTGAAGGAGGCGGGCGTCAGCCTCGGCAAGACCTATCCCCAGCCGATCGTCGATCACGGCAAGGCCCGGGATGCGGCGATGGCGGCGTTTCAGGGGTTGAGGGGGGAGTGAGTGGCTCGTCAGCTGCGCATCGAGCCACAAAATGCTTGATCCGCCCCCTGCCCTCCGCTAAAATGACCATATATAGTCATTTCAGGAGGTTCGCATGCCGAGCATGAGTGTCGCCGATGCCAAGGCCGGTTTCGCCAGTCTGGTGGATGATGCCGCCAACGGAGAATTCGTCACCATCACCCGCCACGGCAAGCCTGCCGCTATGCTGGTCAGCGTCGAAGCCGGTGAAGCGGCGAGACGGGCGATGACGAAGCCTAGGCCGAATTTTGGCGAGTTCCTGATGTCCTATCCCGGCCCCGCCGATCTCGACCGTAACCGATCCCCCATGCGGGACGTCGAGCTTGAGTAGCGGGTTTCTCATCGACACCAACATCATTTCCCTCTTCTCGCCAGACCAGAAGAAGGCGCCATCCGAAGCCGTGAGGATCTGGTTCCGAGAACAGGGAGAAGTAATCTATCTGCCCACAATCACTCTGGCCGAGATCGAGAATGGCCTCCGCCGCCTGCATCGTCGCGGCGGCATCGACCGAGCGCAGCGCTTGAGTGTCTGGCTCGATTCCATCACCGAAACCTTTGGCGACCGCATCCTGCCCGTCGACCCTGTCGTCGCCCGGATCGCCGGTGCACTGGACGATGTCGCGACGGCCAGCGGCCTGCATCCGGGGCTCGGCGATGTCCTCGTGGCCGCAACAGCCAAGGCTTATGGGCTGACGGTGATTACCGCCAATCTGAAGCACTTTACGCCTCTCGGCGTGACCTGTGATTTTCCAGAAGCCTTTAGTACGTAACGTACCCGCGAACGCATTTTCCCTCGCCTCGCCACCACGCGAAAAGCCATTCCTTGCCTTTGACGGCCCCGAGGCGGAAAAGACCGGTTCAATCCCGCGCAGACCGTTTTGCCCGCCTAATCTTGTCCAAAAGGACAAATTCATGTGGTCTTCCGGTTTTCTTACCCGCGCATTTGGTTCTAGTGTCCGCGTCAGACAAAAAAGGCAGGCATCATGGCATTTCATCCCTCCGTTCTCGAGGCGATCGGCAATACGCCCCTTATCCGGCTGAAGGGCGCCTCGCAGGCGACCGGCTGCACCATTCTCGGCAAGGCCGAATTCCTCAATCCCGGCCAGTCGGTCAAGGATCGCGCGGCGCTGTTCATCATCCGTGACGCCGAGCGGCGTGGCCTACTTCGCCCCGGCGGCGTGATCGTCGAGGGCACGGCCGGCAATACCGGGATCGGTCTGACGCTGGTTGCCAAGGCGCTCGGCTATCGCACCGTGATCGTCATCCCGGAAACCCAGAGCCAGGAAAAGAAGGACGCGCTGAAGCTGCTCGGCGCCGAGCTCGTCGAAGTGCCGGCGGTGCCGTACAAGAACCCGAACAATTACGTGAAGATCTCCGGCCGCCTGGCGGCCCAGCTCGCCAAGACGGAACCGAATGGCGCAATCTGGGCGAACCAGTTCGACAACACCGTCAATCGCGACGCCCATATCGAGACGACGGCGAAGGAAATCTTCGAGCAGACCGGCGGCGCCGTCGATGGTTTCGTCTGCGCGGTCGGCTCGGGCGGCACGCTTGCCGGCACCGGCATCGGCCTTCGCAACCGCAAGCCCGGCGTCAAGATCGGCATTGCCGATCCGGAGGGGGCCGCGCTCTTTGAATATTACAAGAACGGCGAGCTCAAATCCTCGGGCTCCTCGATCACCGAAGGCATCGGCCAGGGCCGCATTACGGCGAACCTTGAAGGTTTTACCCCCGACTTCGCCTATCAGATCCCCGATTCCGAAGCGCTCGACATCGTCTTCGACCTCGTCGAAAACGAGGGCCTGTGCCTGGGCGGCTCTTCGGGCATCAATATCGCCGGCGCCATGCGCCTCGCTCGGGATCTCGGCCCCGGCCACACGATCGTGACGATCCTCTGCGACTACGGCAATCGCTACCAGTCCAAACTGTTCAACCCGGACTTCCTGCGCTCCAAGGGCCTGCCAATCCCGGCCTGGTTGGAAAAGCGTGCCGATTTCGACCTTCCCTTCGAGACCGCCTGACATTTTTGAAAGCACAGCCATGACCACCATCGCCCTCTACCGCGACGATTTCTATCTCTCGACGGCGGAGGCGGTGGTGACTTCCGTGCAAGAAGACGGCGCGGTCGAACTCGATCAAACCTGCTTCTACGCCGCGTCCGGCGGCCAGCCGGGCGATACCGGCTTCTTCGAACGCGCGGATGGCAGCCGCATCCAGCTTTCAGAGACCCGCCACGGCGCCACCAAGGACGTAATCCTGCACCGTCCGGCCGAGGGTGAGGTCCTACCCTCCGTCGGCGAAACGCTTGTTCTGCATGTCGACTGGCAGCGCCGTTACAAGCTGATGCGCATGCACACGGCCTGCCACCTTCTCTCGGTCGTCTGCTCCTTTCCGATCACCGGGGCCGCCGTTGGCGAAGACGAAAGCCGGGTCGATTTCGACATGGGAGAGACGATCGACAAGGACCAGGTGACCGCGGACCTGATGAAGCTGGTCGGCGAAAACCACCCGATATATCTCCAGTGGATCACAGACGACGAACTCGCGGCCAATCCCGGCATCGTCAAGTCGAAGAATGTCCGCCCGCCCGTCGGCCTCGGCCGCGTGTCCTTGGTCTGTATCGGCGAGAACTCCGCCGTTGACAGCCAGCCCTGCGGCGGCACACATGTTTCCGAGACCCAGGAGGTCGGCGCGATTCATATCGCCAAGATCGAAAAGAAGGGCAAGGAGAACCGCCGGTTCCGCATTCGCTTCGGGACGCCGGACCCTTCCCCCTGACAATGACGCACGGGAGAACTGCATGTCCGGAGAGAGAAGCCGCTTCGTCGTTTCGGCGGATTGGGTCGAAAAACAGCTGGGCGCGCCCGAATTCAAGATCGTCGACGCCTCGTGGTATCTGCCCGCGCATAACCGCAACGGCGCCCTCGAATATTCGTCCGGCCATATCCCAGGGGCCGTCTTCTTCGATCAGGACGTGATCGCCGACACCACGACCGGCCTGCCGCATTCGCTGCCCACCCCCACCTTCTTCGCGGAGGCCGTCGGCCAGCTCGGCATTTCTGCCGATGACACCATCGTCGTCTATGACGGGCCGGGCTTTTTCTCCGCACCGCGCGTCTGGTGGATGTTCCGCGTCATGGGCGCACGTCGCGTCTATGTGCTCGATGGCGGCCTTGACGGCTGGAAGGCAGAGGGGCGGCCGCTGCAGACCGACCTGCCGGAACCGGCACCGGTCACCTTCGAGGCCCGTTTCGACCGGGCGAAAGTCACCTCCTTCGACCAGATGTCTGGGATCGCCGACGAAGGCGAGAAACAGATTGCCGACGCGCGTCCTGCCGGCCGTTTCACCGGGGAAGAACCCGAACCCCGCGCCGGCATGCGCTCCGGCCATGTGCCGGGCGCGCGCAGCGTACCCGCCGCCTCACTGTCGGAGAATGGCCGCCTCAAGGATCTCGCCACGCTCCGCTCGATCTTCACCCATGCCGGCATCGACCTCAATAATCCGGTTGTGACCAGTTGCGGCTCGGGCGTCACCGCTGCCGTGGTGACGTTGGCACTGGAAAGCCTCGGCCACAGCGACAATTCGCTCTATGACGGCTCTTGGTCGGAATGGGGCTCGAAGAGCGACACGCCGATCGCGACGGGTGCTGCCGAGCCGATCACCTCCAAAGCGACCGCCCCGCTCACCGCCCATGTCACGCGGCTGGAAATGACCTCGCCGCCGAAGTCGAGCCTGCCCGTGCCGGTCAATATCCAGACCGCGATCATGCGCACCCATGAGATCCCGCTCGCCTTCTACCGCTTTCTGCATCGCCAGGTTGGCGCCCGCTGGCACTGGTACGAGCGGCTGCGGATGACCGACGAGCAGTTGAAGGCGATCATCCACCATCAGAAGGTGTCGATCTCGGTGCTCTATGTCGATGGCGCGCCTTGCGGCTTCTACGAGTTGTCGCAGGAAAGCGACGATCTGGTCGAGCTGTCCTATTTCGGCCTGTTCGAACATGGCCTCGGCCTCGGCATCGGCAAGTGGTTCCTGCTGCAGGCGCTCTATTCGGCCTGGACCAGCAATCCGAAGGTGGTCACCGTCACCACCAATTCGCTCGACCACCCACGCGCACTGCAGCTTTACCAGCAGTTCGGCTTCTCTCCCGTCGCGACCTACAACGCGCTGATCGATCCGATGACCGAGCAGGAGATGATGGCGCTGATGAAACGGGACGGCTGAGCCGCCCCGCCTTCCCAATCAGTCCTTGAGCTTCAATTTCACCGAATTGGCGTTGGCCTCGGCTTCCGGGGTCGGCGCCTCGGCCTGCTCCACTGACGGATCGGCGGGCGCATTCAGGTTGGTGAAATAGTTGACCATCAGGGCGGCGTGATAGGCGGCCATCTCGTAGCAATAGGTGATCTCGCGGGAGCCCTCGTGCCAGAAGGCGTTTTCGGTACCGCAGGTCTTGCCGGTCACCTTGATGCCGTCGGGAATATCGTAGCCTTCGCCATAGGTCGCCTCGATCGCCTCCAGCACCTGGGCCTCCTGCAGGAGGTCGGCGAAAGGCTGCAGGTCGGCATTGTTGGCCGGTTCGTAGGTCACCGTGAACTTTGACGTCTTCTGCTCGTCCTGATGCTGTTCGAGCAGCCCGAACCAGCTGTCGCGGATCTTGGCATATTCGCCGCCGCATTCCTCCCGGCGCTCGGCCGGGAACTGGATCGAATCGATGAAGGTCTTGAAATAGTCGGGATCGGCGCCCGACATCATGCAAACCAGTGAATAGGCACGTTGACGGTCGAGGCCGTGGGTATCGATGAAATCGCTCTCCTGCGGCCCCTCGCCCTTCGCCTCGTCGATCAGGAACCAGCCGTCGGCGGCATCCTGCATCGCCGCCTTGAACTCGTCTTCCACGCTTTCGAGCAGCATCACGCCGGACAGGCCGTCGACGGCATCCTCCTCGCGTCCGAGTACGGGCAGACCGAGTTCCGAGACGAGCATGTGACCGGATTCGTGGAAGAGGATGAAGAGGGCGTTGTTGACGATGAACTTCTGACCCTCCGCAATTTGTTCGGCCGTGAAGTCTGCGGCCTTGAGCGCGGTGGTGGACATGACGAATCCTGCGGCACAAAATGCCAGCATGGCCGCGACGACGGACTTGCGGAAAACCATATGAGAGCCCCTAACCCTAGTTGGTCCGGTCAGTATCAACCCCACCGGTTAATCTTGAGAAAACCTCCAATTTTGGGGCGAGCGGCGTCAACCAACCGAATGCGTCGGCTACCGGCAGGAAACGGGTGGAAAGTGGCCCGCATCCGCTGCCAACTGGCGCCAACGAGTTCTTATTCCAGCCGAGGCTTTCATCGATGACGCGAGAGATCCGCTTTACCGCCATGCCGTCCGACCAGGCTGCCGCCTACCGGGAGGGTGCGCCTGATGCCTACGGGCAGATCCCCGAGCGGCGGACATCGCCGGGCGGTTATCCCTGCCGGCACTGCCTCTGCGAGATCGACGCGGGCGAACCCTATCTGACCCTCGCCTACCGCCCCTTCCCGCGCCTCCAGCCCTATGCCGAAACCGGCCCGATCTTTCTCCACGCAGACGCCTGTGCCCCCCACACGGCGACGGAAATCCTGCCACCGATGTTGACCAGCCCTGATTACATCGTGCGCGGCTATGGCGCGGACGACCGCATCGTCTATGGCAGCGGCGGGGTGATCGCGACCGAGGCGATCCGGGAACGGGCGGATGTGTTGTTCAGCAACCCGCAGATCGCCTATCTCCACGTGCGCTCGGCCCGCAACAATTGCTACCAGTGTCGGATCGACCGCACAGAACCGGCGGGGAGAGGCGTGAAGGCTGAGCATGGCGGCGGCCAGTAGAGGTCGGCTCCTGCTCTATCCACAGCGCCAGAGGGAACCATGGATTGGCGATGACGTTGAGGAACAACCATCCTCTCTCGGACCCGTGGAGACTTCCCTTGCCCCTCAACGCACCTGTTCGCTACCGCCCCGACCTCGAACAGATCAAGGCGGATGAGCAGACGGCCATCGATTCGATCAATGAGAGCATGCGCTTCATCGTCGGCAAGACCCATGCCGATCAGGGAAAGGCGCTGCGCGGCGTGCATGCCAAGAGCCATGCCCTGCTCCAGGCAGAGCTTACAGTCCATGAGGGCCTGCCACCCGAGCTAACGCAGGGCATCTTCGCCGAGCCGGGCCGCATCTTTCCGGCGCTTGTGCGTATATCGTCAATCGCCGGCGACATGCTGCCGGACACCGTCTCCCTGCCCCGGGGCTTTTCGATCAAGATCTTCGACGTGCCGGGCGAGCGCCTGGCCGGCAGCGAAGACGACACGACCCAGGACTTTCTGTTTGCCACCGCACCGGCCTTCTCGGCGCCCGATGCGGCGGGCTTTGCCAAATCGCTGAAGCTGGTGGCGCAAACCACGGATCGGGTGGAGGGGTTGAAGATCGCGATGAGCGCCGTGCTGCGGCCGCTGGTCCGCCTGTTGCAGGGCCTCGGCATCGAGATCGGCATCCTCAAGGCCCTCGGCGGCTATCCCGAGAACCATGTGCTGGGCGAGCGCTACTTCACCCAGGTGCCCATCCGCTTCGGCGACTTCGTGGCGAAACTGGACGTCGTGCCCCGCTCTGCAAATTTCCGCGGCTTGACCGGCGAACGCGTTGACCTCGGGCGCGGACCGAATGTGCTGCGCGATACGGCCGCCGATGTCATCGGCCGGGAGGGCGGCGAATGGACACTGCGCGCGCAATTGTGCCGCGATCTCTCAACCAACCCGATCGAGGATTCCTCCGTCGCCTGGCCCGAGGACGGGAACCCCTATCTGGACATCGCAACCATCACCGTCGCCCCGCAAATGTCATGGTCCGACAGCCGTTCACGTGTGATGGACGATCAGATGTCGTTCCGTCCCTGGCGCGGCGTCGAAGCGCACCGGCCGCTCGGCAATATCATGCGGGCAAGGCGCCAGAGCTACCCGGTTTCGGTCGACACACGCGCGGCCCTGAATGGCTGTCCGATCCACGAGCCGAAGCAGCCACCTGCCGGCCTCTGATCCTGCGCTACGACCAGACCGCTCGGCACACTCCATCAAGACACGAAAATGGGCCGGCCAAGGATTTGGCCGGCCCATCACATTCACACGATACAGACTGACTTTACGTAAGACATCCGGGAAGGCGACCTTACGCTACGTTCAGAACGGCTTCCGGCGCATGGGCCGGGTAGCCGAGGGCTTCGGCCACCGGCTTGTTGGTGATGCGGCCCTTGTGGACATTGAGGCCGTTGCGCAGGTGACGGTCCTCGGCAATGGCCCTGAGACCGCGATCCGCGAGCGCCAGACCATGCACCAGCGTCGCGTTGTTGAGCGCATGGGCCGAGGTGATCGGAACCGCGCCCGGCATGTTGGCGACGCAGTAATGCACGATGCCGTCGACTTCGTAGGTCGGGTCGGAATGGGTCGTGGCATGGGATGTTTCGAAGCAACCGCCCTGGTCGATGGCGACGTCGACGATGACCGCGCCCTTCTTCATGCCGGAGAGCATTTCGCGGGTGACAAGCTTCGGGGCAGCGGCACCGGGGATCAGGACTGCCCCGATCACGAGATCGGCCGAGAAGCTTTCCTGCTCCAGCGCATCGATGGTCGAATAGACGGTGTGCACGCGACCGCCGAAGATATCGTCGAGCTGGCGCAGGCGTGGCAGCGAGCGGTCGAGAATGGTCACGTCAGCGCCGAGGCCGACGGCCATCTTGGCCGCATGCAGGCCGACGACGCCGCCACCGATGACGGTGACCTTGGCCGGCAGCACGCCCGGCACGCCGCCAAGCAGGATGCCCCGGCCGCCATAAGCCTTCTGCAGCGCCGTGGCGCCGGCCTGGATCGCCAGCCGTCCGGCCACTTCCGACATCGGGGCGAGCAGCGGCAGGCCGCCGCGCTCGTCGGTGACGGTCTCATAGGCAACGGCAGTCACGCCGGATTCGAGCAAGCCCTTGGTCTGCTCCGGATCCGGGGCGAGATGGAGATAGGTATAGAGGATCTGGCCGTCGCGCAGTTGCACCCATTCGGAGGGCTGCGGCTCCTTGACCTTGACGATCATGTCGGACTTCTCGAACACGTCCTTGGCCGAGGCTGCGATCTTCGCGCCAGCGGCGATATAGGCGTGGTCATCGGCGCCGATGCCGGCACCGGCACCCGTCTCGATCAGGACGTCATGACCATGCGCCACATATTCGCGCACCGCCCCAGGCGTCAGGCCAACACGATATTCATGGTTTTTGATTTCCTTCGGGCAACCGACACGCATGAAGCGTTCCTCTCTTTTATTCGCAGCCGCAGCCACGTCGTTTCAATGATGAAATTCAAACATTGTCGGTGCAAAATGTCCTTGCAAAGTGAAGCCGCCAGCGCGAGACAATTCGTAGCTTCTTGCGTCACGGCGCCCTGAAACGGAGAATCCTGCGAATGGCGGAACTGGATGCCATCGATCGTGCCATTCTGAAAGCGCTTCAGGACAATGGCCGCATGACCAATGCGGAGCTCGCCGATAAGGTCGGCCTGTCGCCATCGGCCTGTTCGCGCCGGCATGACATGCTGGAAAAATCCGGCGTCATCAGCGGCTATCACGCCCGTCTCTCCCACAAGGCCATCGACTACAAGATGATGGTCATCGTGCACATCTCGCTGTCGGGCCAGTTCGCCAAGACGCTGACCGAATTCGAGGCCGCAGTGAAGCGCTGTCCCAATGTGCTGGTCTGCTATCTGATGTCGGGCGAATACGACTATATCCTGCGCATCGCCGCCAAGGACCTCGAAGACTACGAGCGCATCCACCGAGACTGGCTGTCGGCACTGCCGCATGTGGTCAAGATCAACTCGAGCTTTGCACTCCGCGAGATCATCGAACGCCCCAATGTGGGGCTTTGAGCGAAATCCCGAAAATCCTAATGAATTGATTTAGTCGGCCCTTACGCATGACCTGTAGGATGGGTTCATTGTTTCATCAGGACGAACCCATGAGCAACAATCTCGACATGGATGGACGCAAGGCGCCGCGCAGCCGCGTCCGGATCAACAGCAAGGTGCGGCATCTCAAGCAGGAAGCCGATGGGCGGGTGGTCAACATCTCGCGCACCGGGCTGGCGCTGGAACTCTCCAGCAAGCTGCATGCGGCAGCCGGCAGTTCGATTGTCATCGAAAACGACGATATCGGCATGCTGGAGGGCGTCGTGCGCTGGAACTATGGCGGCCGCCTCGGCATCATGTTCAAGCCGAACAGCAATTCGCTGGCCAAGATCGCCGCCTATTTCCGCAATTTCCATCAGGAAGTCCGGCCAGTCCTCACCCGCTGACATCGACACCGCCTCTGCCCCGTCGATTTACGGTAAAATCTGGGAGAAGGTGGGCCAATACCCGAAATCTGCGGGGGTGATGCCCCGCATTCTAACGAACTCGGTCAGGTGCCGTTAAGGCGCCCGGCCGAGATTTTCTGCGTTTCTTTCATTGATTTCGATGGAGCGCAGATTTCATGCTTGCCGCCAAACAGAGCGCCGACAGCCGGCGCGCGCAGCGGATCCGCTGCCATATCCGGGCCAGCCTCACCTTCCTCACGCAACGCCTCGACGCCCGTATTCTCGACATTTCCCGCACCGGCATGGCCATCCACCTCGAAGGCTGGATCGAGGCCAAGCGCGGCAGCACCGTCACCCTCTTCTGCCCCGAGCTCGGTCACGTCGAATGCACGGTGTGCTGGTACCGGGCCGGCAAGATGGGGCTGGAATTCGAGCAGACCAGCAACATGGTGGCGCAGATCACGGCCTATTTCCGCAATTTCCACCGCGACCCGAGAAACCTGCGTCCCTCCTGACGAAGACAAGGCAACGTCTCACCCCTGTCATTTTGCAGGTGCAACTGTCGAGAAAGCGACCTAACATCGGTCGCTTTCAGCACCTGTTTGTCGCCGGGAGACCTCTCATGCCGTCTATGGTCGATCTTTACCCCTTCACACGCCGTTCGTTCCTCGGCGGTATCGCTGCCTCCGTAACCCTCGTGGCGCTGCATCCCTACGCCGCCCGCGCCGCCGCCAACCAGGCGCATCTCAGGTTGATGGAAACGACCGACATCCATGTCAACGTGATGCCTTATGACTATTACGCCGACAAGCCGAACGACACGATGGGGCTAGCGCGCACCGCGAGCCTGATCGACAGCATCCGGGCGGAAGCCGGCAATTCCATGCTGATCGACAATGGCGACTTCCTGCAGGGCAATCCGATGGGCGACTATATGGCCTATCAGAAGGGCATGAAGCCGGGCGACGTGCATCCCGTGATCAAGGCGATGAACGCGCTCGGCTATGATTGCGGTACGCTCGGCAATCACGAGTTCAATTACGGCCTCGAATTCATGTTCAACACGCTGGCCGGCGCTCAATTTCCTTTCGTCTGCTCCAATCTGACCAAGGGCCAACTCGCCGCCGATCCGAAACAGGACCCGCTCTATTTCAAGCCCTACCACATCATCGAAAAGCAGATCCGCGACGGCTCGGGTGCGACGAGCCCGATCAAGGTCGGCTTCATCGGCTTCGTACCGCCGCAAATCATGCTGTGGGACGCCAAGAACCTCGACGGCAAGGCGCAGACGCGCGACATCCTGCAGGCGGCGCGCGCCTGGGTGCCGCAGATGAAGGAGGACGGCGCCGACATCGTGATTGCCCTCTCCCATTCCGGCATCGACGGTCATGGCGAGAGCGAGGGCATGGAAAACGCCTCGCTTTATCTCGCTGGCGTTGAAGGAATCGACGCGATCTTCACCGGCCACCAGCATCTCGTCTTCCCCGGCCCGAAGGATTTTGATGACGTCCCAGGTGCGGATGCCGTCAAGGGCACCCTGCTCGGCAAGCCCGCCGTCATGGCCGGCTTCTGGGGCTCGCATATGGGCCTGATCGACCTGCTGCTCGAAAAGGACGGATCAAGCTGGAAGATCGTCGACTTTACCTGCGAAGCGCGGCCGATCTATCACCGCGACGACAAGCGCAAGGTGGTGGCCGACACCGCCGACAAGCCGGAGGTTGTCGCCTCGATCGCGGCCGAGCATCAGGCGACGCTCGACTATGTCCGCACCCCGGTCGGCAAGTCGTCGGCGCCGCTCTACTCCTATTTCGCACTGGTGGCGGACGATCCCTCGGTGCAGATCGTCTCGCTCGCGCAAACCTGGTACATCGAGCAAATGCTGAAAGACGGCCCGCATAAGGACATGCCCGTGCTGTCGGCGGCAGCCCCGTTCAAGGCGGGTGGTCGTGGTGGCGCCGACTATTTCACCGACGTGCCTGCCGGTGACATCGCCATCAAGAATGTCGCGGATCTCTATCTCTACCCCAACACCATCCAGGCGGTCGCAATCACCGGTGAGCAGGTGAAGAACTGGCTGGAAATGTCCGCCGGCATCTTCAACACGATCGCGCCCGATGCCAAGGATGCGCCCCTGATCAACACCGACTTCCCGTCCTATAATTTCGACGTGATCGACGGCGTGACCTACCAGATCGACCTCACCAAGCCGCCGCGTTTTGACAAGGATGGCAAGGCGGTCAATCCGAATTCGAGCCGCATCGTCAACCTGCAATTCGCAGGCAAAGCGATCGATCCGGGCCAGACCTTCGTGGTCGCCACGAACAATTACCGCGCCGGCGGCGGCGGCAAATTCCCGGAAATCGGCGCCGATAAGGTGGTCTTCGTCGGGCCCGACACCAACCGGGACATCGTCGTGCGCTACATCGTCGACCAGGGCACGATCAATCCCTCCGCCGATGGCAACTGGTCGCTGGCGCCGATCCCGGGCGCCAGCGTCGTCTTCGAAACCGGCCCACGTGCCCGCGATTATCTCAAGGATTTCAAGGCCGCGAAGATCGAAGAGGCGGGCGATGGCGCTGACGGGTTTGCCCGATTCCGCCTGACGCTCTGATCGGAAAGGCCCGCGTCGGGCTCGCCCCTGCCCGCCGGGCCCAGTGCGTCAGCTGGCCTTCTGGATGAAAGGAATGGTCAGACTGGCGTCGAGCGATGTCGGGCAGTTCGACAACACGCTGCGGAACGATTCGATCAGCCATGTCGCTGCCGGTCCCGGCGGCATGTCCGTCTTGCGGATGGCATAGAGGTTGTAGGAACCCTGCTCGTAAGCCGACAGATCCAGTTGCACCAGCCGACCGGTCGCCAGTTCGTCGCTGCTGACGGAGGCAGGCAGGCCGCCCCAACCGAGACCGCCGCGGATCAATTGATGTTTGGTCGCCATGTCGCTGACCCGCCAGGTCTTGTAGGACAAGACGTTGAAATCGCGGCCCATGGTCAGATCCGACGCGTCACTGACGACGATCTGTGTCTCCTCGCGCACGTCTTGCAGCGTCAGCGGACGACCGAGGCTTGCCAGGGGATGGTGGACTGCTGCAACGGGCAGCAGGAAATTGTGGCCGATCCGCTCGATCGTCAGCGCGTCGTCCTGGCGCATCAGGGCGCCACCGATGCCGATGGTGGCCTTCCCGGTCATCACCAATTCCATGATGCGGCCGAGCTCACCGACCTCGAGCCGCAGGGACACCGAGGGAAACTGCCGCTGGAAATCGCGCAGCACCTTCAACATCGCTTCCGTCGGCACCATGACGCTGATGGCGACAGAGATCTCCGCCTCAAGGCCCTGGCGCATGCCCTTCGCCTTGGCCCGCATCACCTGGAGGTCGGCGACAATGCGGCGGGCATCGGTCAGCATGGCGCGGCCGGCCTCCGTCAGGCGCGGCTGGCGCGCGCTCGTGCGCTCGAAAAGGCTGGTGCCGAGCTGGCTCTCCAGGTTGCCGATCGTGTAGCTCACGACCGACTGGGCACGGTTGAGCTGGCGGGCAGCGGCCGAGAAACTGCCCGTGTCTGCGACCACGAGAAAGACCTGCAACTGGTCGAGTGTGGGGTTTGCATCCATGACAGGCCATCCAATTGGTCGATAGGTTTGATCTACATTATCACGGTTTCATAGATGACTCGATAGGCCTAGATGCATGGCAGGCCTGCTCCCATGGCCACCATCATTCGAGGAATTGTCCATGTCGTCCATCCTTCTCGTCACCTCCAGCCCGCGTGGTTCGGAATCCCTTTCGAACGCAATCGCCACCGAGCTCGCTGAAAAGTTCGCAGCAACAGCCGGCGCTTCGCTCGTCCGTCGTGACCTGGTCGAAACCCAGCTCGACCACGTCGACGGCACCTTCACGGCCGCCATCCGCAAGCCGGTCGAGGCCCGCAGCGCCGACGAATCCGAAGCCGTCAAGGTCTCCGACGCGCTGGTCGCCGAACTGCTCGCCGCCGACACCATCGTCATCGGCACCGGCCTGATCAACTTCAACATCTACTCCTCGCTGAAGTCGTGGATCGACAATATCGCCCGCGCCGGCCTGACCTTCACCTACACCGAAAACGGCCCGGTCGGCCTTGCCAAGGGCAAGAAGGCCTATCTGGTGCTCGCTTCCGGTGGCATCTATTCCAGCGGCCCGGGCGCTCCGCTCAACCACGCCGAACCCTATCTGAAGACCGTTCTCGGCTTCCTCGGCATCGAACTAGTCGAGACGGTTTACGTCGAAGGCGTCGCCTATGGTCCGGAAGCCGCTGAAAAGGCGGTCGCTGCCGCCCATGCCAAGGTCGCCGAACTGGCGCTCGCTGCCTGATCCACCGCCCAAGCCCAGACAAAGACGACCGGCGGTCCTCCCGCCGGTCGTTTTTTTATCCGCAAATACCGTCAATCAGGCCAGAGCGACGCGTGAGGGCCCTACATCCGTGAGATCCCCTGCCCGGCGCAGCAAACGCTCACGATGGGCGGCGAGGCCTGCCGCCTGCTGCAGGTCCCGGACGAGCGACGGGCTGATCGTAGTCGCCGCTTCGGCCGCCGGAAGCGGCCGGCCGAGCAGGTAACCCTGCAATTCGTCACACCCGGTTTCGCTCAGGTGCAGCGCCTGCTCGATCGTTTCGACCCCTTCCGCAACCACCCGCATGCCGAGCCCCCGGCCAAGATCGATGATCGTCCGGACGATGGCATCCGCCGAGACCTCGGTGCCCAGGGCCGCAACGAAGCTGCGGTCGATCTTGATGACGTCGAAGGGATAGCGGCTGAGATAACTCAGCGACGAATAGCCGGTGCCGAAATCGTCGAGCGCAATGCGGAAGCCCACCCGCTTCAGATGGGCGAGGATCTGCAGCGCTCGCTCGTCGTCGTCGATCAGCACACTTTCGGTAATCTCCAGTTCCAGCTTTTCGGGCGGGATGCCGGAGCGTTCGACGACCTCCACCAGATTGGCGAGGAAGTCCGGATGGCGAAACTGCACCGGCGAGACGTTGACGCTCAGATGCAGTTGCTGCGGGCACTGGATCGCCAGACGGCAGGCCTCCGCCACCACCCATTCGCCGAGCGGGATGATCTTCCCCGAGACTTCGGCGACGGGGATGAAATCGCCTGGCGAGACCATGCCGCGTTCCGGGTGGTGCCAGCGGACCAGTGCCTCGTAGCCCACTACCGCACCGCTGCGGGCCTCCACGCGCGGCTGCAGGTAGAGTTCGAATTCCTCGCGCTCCAGTCCGCGTTCAATGTCCGCCTCAAGGGCACGCCGCTTCTCGATCAATTCGTCCATGCCCTTGCGATAGATGCGAAAGGTGCTGCGACCGGATTTCTTGGCGTGGTAAAGTGCGACGTCGGCGCGGCCGATCAGTTCGTCGAGCGTGCCGGCGTGGTCGGGGCAAAGCGCCCCGCCGACGCTCACCCCGCATTTGATCCGCTCACCCTGCCCGGTGTCGAAGGGCTTGCAAAAAGCCTCGACGAGGCGCCGGCTGAAATCTTCGATCTGGGCTTCGAAATGGCCGTTGGCGAAAATGACGGCGAACTCGTCGCCGCCGAGGCGCGCGGCCATGTCCTGGGGTCCCAATTCGCGCGTCAGTCGCCTGGCCGTTTCGCGGATCACCTCGTCGCCGGCCGGGTGACCATAGAGATCGTTGACGTCCTTGAAGTGGTCGAGGTCGACGAGCACGACCGCACACCCCCAGCCGAGATTGGCGCGCTCGACATGGCTCGCAAGCGTCTGCGTAAACAGGGCGCGGTTGGGCAGACCAGTCAGCGGATCGTGCTGGCCCAGATGGCGGATCCTGTCCTCATGCGCCTTGCGTTCACGCAGATCGACGAGGCAGCTGATGCGGATTTTGCGGCCGCGATAGTCGATGTTGCGACCGCGCGCTTCGATCGGAACGCGGGTGCTATCGGGCTGCACGAGGACAAACTCGCGGGAAACCTCTGGGGCCGGCGACAGGTCGGTGAGCAGCAGGCGCTGTCCGTCGTCATCGACCAGATCAAGGATCGACATGCCGATCAAGTCCGGCAGCGAACGGCCCGTCAGCATCGCGAGCTGTTCGTTTCCGTCGAGGATCGTACCGTCTTCGTGCATCACGATAGCCTCGAAGGTCGCATTGGCGATGGCGGCGACGCGCTCGGATTCCTCTTGATCACGGATCTTCGACTGCAGGTCGCTGCGATGCCGTTCCTCGTGCTCGATATTGTCCATCAGGCGATTGAACAGAAGCGTCAGCTTCTCCGCCTCGTCGCCGGGTTCGACCGTCAGGCGGTCCTTCAGGTCGGCATTGCCCGATAGCAGCTTCGACAGCGCAACCTCGACATGGCCGACACCGAGCCGTGTCCCGTGTTCGGCAATGTTGAGGCCGAGGTCCTCGACATCGGCAGAGACGCGGATCGGGGTGAGTTTGTTGAGGCCCCAGAAGAAAGCGTAGCCGAGCCCGAAGGCCCAGTAGAAGTTCAAGGCCGAGCCAAAGAGCTGGATATACAACTGGTCGAACCGGCCGCCGGCCGGCAGTCTATCCACGGGCGCCAGCAGCGCCAGCGCCAAAGTCCCGGCCACGCCGGCAAAGGCATGCACGGCGATGGCGCCGACGGCGTCGTCGATCCTCATGCGCTCTTCGACAAACTGGTTGCCGTAGACCGCGACGGCCGAGCCCAGTCCGCCGATCAGGAGCGCACCGCCCGGATCGAGAATGTGGCAGCCGGCAGTGACCGCGACCAGCGCGCCCAGCATGCCGCATAGCGCCTTTTCCGGCAGCACCACGCCGTCCTGATGCACGCCGATCGCATAACCGACGCAGGTGCCCATGCCACCGGCCGGGACCGTATTGAGAATAATCGGCGCGACATCGGCAGAGGCCGCCAGCGTCGAACCGCCATTGAAACCGATCCAGCCAAAGAAGAGGATCAATGCACCGGTGGTCGCCAGCACCGGATTGTGGCCGGCCATGCGGACCGGCTTGCCATCTGGCGTGAAGCGTCCGCGGCGGGGGCCGATCACCAGACACGCGGCGAGCGAGATCCAGCCGCCGGTCGCATGCACGACGGTCGAGCCGGCAAAATCGACGAAGCCGAGATTGGCGAGGAAGGCGCCGGAGTTGGGACCCAAAGCCGCCCCCCAGACCCAGTGGGCGAAGATCGGGTAGATCAGCGTCGAGAGTGCGATCGAGCCCCAGACATAAGCAGACAGCTTCATGCGTTCGGCAACCGCGCCCGAGACGATGGTGGCCGACGTGCCGCAGAACATCACCTGGAAGACGAAGAAACCTGCGACCCAGCTATCGAGCTTCGAAAGCAGGAAGAAGTCGGCGGAAACGCCGAAGGGCAGCCAGCTCGACGGTGCGAACGCAAGCATGAAGCCCACGGCCGCGAAGCCGACAACGCCGAAGACGAAATCCAGCAGGTTCTTCTGGGCGACATTGATCGAATTCTTCGATCGCACCATGCCGGCTTCGAGCAGCAGGAAACCGACCTGCATCATCATGACCATGCCGGCGGCGGCCATCAGCCACGCCAGATCGCCCGAATTGGATTCAGCGCGCAATTGATCCTGGGCCTCGGCCGGCATTGCGGCAAGCCAGCCGGCAATCGCCACGACACCCGGCAGAATTCGACATGGAAGACGACGGAGGGAAATACCAATCACATAAATTACCCGGTGCAATATACCGGATGCGATTGTTGCGGTGCATCATTAACAATGCGTGAGCAGGCGCAGACAAACTGTCACAAAAGTAACAGAACCCGTCTCATACGCTGCGTTTCTCTTCGCCATCAGCAAAGAGCGACGGTCCGTTCTGGTCGATGATCTGCTGCGCCTTGCGGAAGGCACCTTCGACGGCGTCATCGCGGGAGCTGAAAACATCGGCACGGATGAAGCTGCGCTCAAGGCGCCGCCCGTCGATTTCCCGCTCGATGCGACCGGCCAGCCGGTACTGACCGCCTTCGGCAAGAGGGGCTGCATGGATCAGGCAGTCCTTGTAGGACTGCGGATCGCTTGCGGGGACTTCGGCGGCACCAGAGGCGCCACCGGTGAAGATCGACAGGATGCGAGACACAATAGACATGCGATTTCCCTAGCATAGGCGATGGCTATGCGGAAGACACCGGTCACCGCTGATCTGCATTAGAAATCGCAATAGCCCGCGTCGATACCGATGCCGTCATCCCAGAGAATGCGCGCCTGGCAGCTTTCGCTATCACGCGGCACGATTGGTCCGAGACACTCCGTGCGCTCTTCCGAGGCATAGATTTCGACCATCCACTGGTGGCCGATATAGGTGTCGTAGCCAAGACTTTCACCAGGCTGAACCAGACCATAGTCCTCGAGAAAGCCATCGAAGCCGATCCAGTAGACGCGGGCCGCGTAACTCGTCTCGTTGTGAAAGACGATCCCCGTCGACTGATCAGAGGCCGGAGATGGATCATGGGCTTCTTCGCAGGCCGCAGCCTGCGCCTCAGAGCCGCTGATCGTGAACGCGCCGAAGAGACATGACATTGCGATCAGCACCGCAAGCGCGGATCGTGGCAGAACAGGCATTGAAGACCTCGTTTGAAACAGGGTTGGCTGCGGCATTTCGCGATCAGCCGCCAACCACGGTCTTCAGCGCAGACATCAGTCCGATGTCGGGATTGGCGGCACAAGCTTCGGAAAGCTGTTTTGCAACTTCCGTCATCGCGTCGAAGTCGACGCGCGTATCATCTGCCTTGCCGCCGTAGTAACCATGCAACCAGAACATGACAAGACCCGCCTCATCCTCGCTCCAGCTCGCCGTATCCGAGCACTTCAACGTCGACATGTCCAATGTTTCGGCAAAAGATACGTTGGCAGTAAGCATAGCGATGCAAAGACTTGCAGCAGCAACCAGTAATTTCATTCTTCCCTCTCCGGATTTTTGCTTTCATCTGACTAGCAACTCGAAAATGGATGTCAACCGGGGCCTTGGATGTTAATCGATGCTGGCGCATATCGGAGATGCGGCTTCCACGACACGGTATCGGTACGCCTTGGAACTCGCCGGGCCGCCCGCCTAACCTCGCCGATCGACGGCTGGCGCTACTATTGCACCCTCAGATCACCAGATTGTCGAGGATCTCGTTGTCGGTGATGGCCTCGAAGCCGAGGCCGGCTTCATCGAAATGGGCAAACAGATCGGCGCGGTTGTCCCGATGTCCGCTTCAATGCGGATCGGAATTGAGCCGAAAGTGCAGGCTGACTTTTTCAGGTATTCCGGCATTCAAAACAGGCGATATCCTCTTCCGGTCCCAAAATATTGAGGGAATCACGCAAGGGACCGGAACACGACGGCAGGGCGCCTGCCGGTACCAGCATACATCCTCGACCTTCCGCACCTCCGTCATGGTCACCTCGCTCGCCGAGCAGAAGTCCTCAGCGCATGCAGCTTCCATCCCGGCGCAGTCCTGCTAAGCTTTCTCCCGGTCTGGGGGGACCGGGGGGGCATTCACAATGCGGGTTGCCATGGGACTGTTGATCGCCGTCGTCGTCATTGCCGCGTTGGCTCTCACCGTCGCCTATCGGCTGCCACCCGATCTCGCGTTGGAGCGCCTGTCGCCCCTGCCCGCCGGTGTCGACGTCGCCTCGGTGGAAGCCTTCATCGCCCGTGAAGAGGAGAAGGCAGGCACGATCCGCAAGGGGCTTTCCAAGCAGATCGTCTGGGCTGATCCGGCCCATCCGGCCCGGACCGCCGTCTCCATCGTCTATGTGCACGGCTTCTCCGCCTCGCCGGCCGAGATGCGTCCCCTGCCCGACCGCATCGCGGGAGAACTCGGCGCCAATCTCTACTTCGCCCGTTTGGCCGGCCATGGCCTGGAGGACCCCGACGCGCTCGGCCGGCCGACGATCGGTGACTGGACGGGCGATCTCGAAGAAGCGCTCGCGATTGGACGCCTGCTGGGTGACCGAACGGTGGTGATCGCGACCTCGACGGGTGCCTCGCTCGTGACCTGGGCGCTGGCGCGGCCGGGCCCTGCGGACAACGTCGCTGCCACCGTCCTGCTGTCGCCGAATTACGGCGTGCAGGCCGCCGGCAGCTTCCTGCTGACCGGCCCATTCGCCGCCCGGATCGCGCATCTGGTGATCGGACCACGGCGCGGCTTCGAGCCGGTCAATGCACTGAACGCCCACAACTGGACGACCAACTACCCTGTGGAGGCGCTGATCCCGATGGCGCAGGCCGTGCGGCTCGCCGCCGTCACGCCCGTTGAAGAGATCACGGTTCCCGCCTTCTTCGTCTATTCGGCCGAAGACAAGGTGGTGCGGGCCGACCTGACGGCAGCGATCACGCTCCGTTGGGGCGGGCCGCATGACAGTTTCGACCCCGGCATCACGGGTGATGCCAACAGCCACGTCATCGCTGGCGACACCTATTCGCCGCAGACGACCGAACCGATTGCCGACGCAATTCTGGCCTGGCTCTCCCGGCAAGGGATCCGGTGACACCGGCGCCCTGCGATCAGATGATCA
>JARXAQ010000207.1 GCA_029865825.1 Rhizobium sp. | reverse complement strand
GTCGGGGAGGCTCTCGTCGTTTGAGGCTCGGCTTCCGTCAGGCCGGCAGCCGCTTGTCGTAGTCGCCCTTGAGCTTCAGCCAGCCATCCCAGAAGGGTGCCGTCCGGCCGCCTCTGACCTTGGCTGCGAGGATATCGAGATGCATGTGCCAGCCGGCCCCGACCATCAGCAGGTTGGCGCGGTCGGAGATGCGGCGATGGGTGACGGTTAGCAGCACTTCGTCGCCTTCCGGCCTGAGATCGAATGCGACCTCGCCACTCTCACCCCAGGTGAAGACCAGCCGCTTGTCCTTCTGCAGTTCCAGCACGCGGCTCGTCATCCGCATTTCCTCGCCAAATCCATCCGGCCGGGCGCCCGGCGGATCGGTCAGCTCGTCATTGCGCCAGACCAGTTCGAAGGCGGCACCCGCCTTCTGCTCCATCGCACCCGAAGCCAGCCATTGCCGACGCAGGTCGCCGTCGGTCAGGTAACCCCAGATCCGGGATGCCGGCCCCGGCAAGAGCCGTTCGATCACCAAAGTCTGCGGCTCGGCGAGCCGTCCATAAGCATTCACATCCAGTCGTTCCGTCATCGTCTCTCTCCATCCATATCATTATGAGGGGTAGATGCGGCGTCCTGCGCGCGCAGGATCCGTTCGAGGACATCCAGCCGGCCGGTCCAGAAGTGCTCGTAGGCGCTCAGCCACTGGTGGGCACCGGCAAGCGGCCCCGGTTCCAGCCGGCAGAGATGGGTGCGCCCTCGGACTTCACGCCGGATCAGGCCGGCCGTCTCCAGCACCTTGATGTGCTTGGAGGCCGCCGCCAGCGACATGGCGAAAGGCTCCGCCAGTTCACCAACGCTCCGTTCGCCATCCGAGAGGGCAGCGAGCATGCGACGGCGGGTCTGGTCGCCCAGCGCGTGAAAGATCATATCGAGGGGGTGTTCAGATAATTCAACCATGTGGTTGAAGATGCGCCAGAGATCTCAGATTGTCAACCATATGGTTGAACATATTCAGCACGTATGGACAGGTCTGGTCGCGTCAGATGAGCAGCAGCCCGCTGATGACGAGCACGAGGGCCGCCGCCCCCATGACGAGCGACCAGGCGGACAGGACATAGCCCGGCTTCGAGCCGCCTGTCGATTTCGGTGCATAGTCGGTGTCGTGCCGTTCTTCGTCTTGGCCCTCGCCTGCCGGTTCCGTCGCCATCCGTTCGCACTCCCTGCAATGTTACCCTCGAAGGTAACCCACGCTTGCGGGTTCGGTTCCGACCTCACCGGAACAGGGCAACATCGTGCGTGGAACCCCTTCCCCTCTCCTCCGTTTCCTCCCCGGAGACAAGGAGAGGCTTTCCATGGACACGCAGGCGAAATTCCACCTGATGGCACGGGCCGGTTATGGCGCCCGCGGCGTCGTCTTCCTGCTGGTTGCGGCGCTCGCCCTGTTTTCGAGCTTTGCCGGTGGCAGGCCCGACACGCAGTCAGCGCTTCAGGCCATCCTCCAGCAACCCTTCGGACGGATCTGGATTGGCCTCATCGGGCTGGGGCTGGCCGGTTTTGTCGTCTGGCGGCTCGCCCAGTCGCTCGGCAATGCCGATGGTCAGGACGACGATATGAAGGGTTATGCAATCCGTGCGGCGCTGTTCGGCAGTGCTGTCACCTATGTGGGCCTTGCGGCCACCAGCCTCGCGATGGCATTGGCGTCGTCTTCCGGTGGCGGCTCGGGCGGCGAAGAGGGCCTTGCCACCTGGGTCATGGCGCAACCCTTCGGCCGCTATCTCGCCGGCCTCATCGGCATAGGCTTCGTCATCGGCGGCATCATCACTGCCATGAAGGGCATCAAGCGCAGCTTCGGCCGTTATCTCGATCTCGACACCGACAGGAACACTCCGGCCGTGCTGATCTCGATCTACGGGCTCGTCGCACGCGGCGCGGTCTTCGCGATCATTGGCGTCTTTTTCCTCTATGCCGCTTTCACCGTCGACCCTGCCCAGGCCGGCGGCATGGCCGATGCGCTGGCCTGGGTGCGCCAGCTTCCGTTCGGCGGCATCGTCTATGCCGTGGTTGCCGTGGGGCTCGCCGCTTTCGGGGTCTACAATTTCGTTGAGGCGCGCTATCGGCGCATCGCCACGCCGAGCGTGTCCGACATGCGACGACGGCTGCCGCTCGGCCGGTTCAACTGAGGCCTGTCGGCGTTCGGATCAGGGCGTCTACCTCACAGCAGGTCCTGAGACGCCACCACAGTCACACCCGGCTCACTCGACCATGCTGCCGCCAGCATGGCGCGGGCGATCCTCTCCGGCCGGTTTGCCTGCATCGAGCGTGGCAGCACCGGCTTTAGAACCGCCAGGATACGGCCCGCCCATTGTTCGAACGGCCGCGGTTCTCCACGCGGACCGTCGATCAAACCGGGCCGAACGAGAACAGTGCGCTGAAAACCCAGGGCCTGGATATCGCGCTCCGTCTCGCCCTTCACCCGGCTGTAGAAGACGGGAGATTTCGGATCTGCTCCCTTTGCCGAGTTGAGAATGAAGATTCGAGCGCCATGGGCTTTCGCCAGCCGGGCGATCCCGAGCGTAAAGTCGTGGTCGATCAGGTAAAAGCGCTCGCGCGATCCGGCAGCCTTCAGGGTCGTGCCGAGCGCGCAGATGACGACATCCGCGGCCCAGAGGGCCGGATCCTGCGGCAGATTGTCGAAATCGACCATCGGCGCAGACAGACGCGGGTTTGTCGGCAGCGGCCGACGCGTCGGGGCCGTGATCGCCGTGACATTGGGATCGGCGAGCGCCTGGGTCAGCACATGCCCCCCGACGAGGCCGGTTGCGCCCAACAGCAAGAGATGCATGTTCCGTCTCCTTCACAGCAGACCGTCCAGTCTCCGCCGCCTTTGCCTCACCATGAGGCACTGTCCGCAGCCGAACGTCCGGCCACATTGCCCGGTCCGTCGCCCAAACGCAAAAGGCGCCGCATAACTGCGGCGCCTTTCGATTGTTTCGCGCTCTTCTGTCGCTTGGCTCAGGCCGCCGTACGGTAGCCGCTCGCGCCGGCGGAAGCACCGCCTCCGAGCTGGAAACGGGCGAGCTGGGCCTGCAACTGGCGGGCCTCGCCGGCGAGCACCTGGCTGGCGGCGGTGGTCTCTTCAACCATGGCCGCGTTCTGCTGCGTCATCTGGTCCATGTGGTTGACCGAGGTGTTGATCTCGCCGAGCGCTGCGGACTGTTCTTCCGCGGCACGGGCAATGGTCACGACATGTTCGTTGACGCGGTTGACGAGGTCTTCGATCTCGCGCAGCGCATCGCCGGTCGACAGAACCAGGGTGACGCCGCCCTTTACTTCCTCAGCCGAGGTGTTGATCAGGGTCTTGATCTCCTTGGCAGCGTTTGCGGAGCGCTGGGCGAGTTCACGGACTTCCTGGGCCACGACGGCAAAACCACGACCGGCTTCACCGGCGCGCGCCGCCTCGACGCCGGCGTTCAGCGCCAGCAAGTTGGTCTGGAAGGCGATCTCGTCGATAACAGAGATGATCTGGCTGATCTTGCTCGAGGACTGTTCGATGCGGCCCATGGCGTCGATCGCATTGCGCACGATATCGCCCGACTTGCCGGCACTCTGCTTCGTCTCGCGTACCATATGCGAGGCTTCGTTGGCGCGCTGGGTCGAGGTCCTGACCGTGGTGGTGATCTCTTCGAGGGCTGCGGCCGTCTCTTCGAGCGAGGCGGCCTGCTGTTCGGTACGGCGGGCTAACTGGTTGGCAGCCGAGGACAGTTCACCGGAATTGTCGGTGATCGTGCCGGCGGCGCCCAGGATGTTCTGCATGGTCTGGCGCAGCACGGCCATGGTCTGGTTGACGTTGCCCTGGAGTTCGGCAAAGGCGCCCTGGAACTGGCCTTCCATCTCATGCGTCAGATCGGCATCGGCGAGCGCTGCGATGACACGGCGCACTTCGGTGATGCCGCGATCGACATTCGCGACCAGTTCGTTGACCGAGCCGGCGAAACGCTGCAGGTCGGCATCATCATAAGCCTTGGAGATACGCTGCGAGAAGTCGCCGGCAGCGGCAGACGCCACGATGACGCTGATCGAGGACTGCAGGTCCTTGCTCTGGGCGGTCAGTGCCGCTTCCTGGGCTTCGAGGGCACGCATGTGCTCTTCGTTGGCGCGGAAGATTTCCAGCGCCCGGGCCATCTCGCCGATTTCATCCTTGCGTTCGGTGCCACGGATGCTGTCTGGGCGACGGCCAGCGGCCATGTCCGACATCACGGCGGTCAGGCTGCGGATCGGATTGACGATGCCGCGGCGGGCAAGCAGGAAGCTGATGGCGACGCCGGCAAGAATGCAGACGGCGGCGGTGACGATCTGGACCAGCATGGTGAAGCTGGAGGCGGCAAGCGCATTTTCACGCGATGCGGTGAGTGTGGTGGCCGACAGCGTGGAATATTCCTTGACGGCTGATGTGACCACCTTCTGGGCGTCGAGCGCCTTGGAAAGCTCGGCTTTCATCACGGCCGGGTCCTTGCCGGCATCCGAACCGGCAACGGCGACCATGGCGCGGATCTGGGTGAAATAGGCGTCAAGCGTGCCCTTGATCTTGTCGAGCAGCTGGTTTTCCGTGGCATCGGCCGTCTTTGCGATCTTCGGCAGGCGCGCCAGCATCTCGGTCGAGCGCTTGTCGGTTTCGGCGGCGAAATCGGCGGCCTTTTCTGGCGCCATGGCCAGCTGGTAGGTCATGCGGGAAATGGCGATGATGTCGACGCGCAGGTCCATGGCCTCGCGGGCCACCTCCTCCCGGGCGCCGGTGTCCTTCAATGCGGCACCGAGTGACGACAGGCCCTGAGCGCCGACGGCGGCGATGGCGGCAGCGGCCACGCCCATCAGGACGACGACGAGGCTGACCTTTTTCAGAATGGAGAGATTGGCGATCGACATGAACGAGGCTCCGTACAAACCCACCGTCCTGGCAGGCGGCCTTCCCGGCCGGGCATGGAGTTCATTCCACACAAGTCGACGCCTAAATTAGTCGTCATTTCTTGAGATTTGGTTGAAGTTTCCCCCAAAAACGTGCGGTGCACCATGCGCCGCTGTGACGGCTGCGGCGAAAAACGCACACAGGCGTTTCGACCGCGCTCGGATGGCGCACCCGGTGCACAATCCCCAGCTTTTATCAGCGGTGAACAGGGCGTCTCGGCCTGTGGATAGAGGCGTCAGGCACTATGGCTTGTGTGCCACGGTGGAGCGCCAAATATTTCGTGACAGAAGCTTGACAGGGCGCAACGCCTGCCGGGTCGGCGATCCCGGCTACAGAAAGGCCAGTCATTCCCGTGACTTCGGCCTTTTGCCCGTTATCCACAGCCAGCACCCACAACATATAGCGTTAACATTTCCTTCACGGACCACCCCTTGACGGAATCAGTCGGACCGATGTTAATGGATCCTGTTGCGGCGGCGACTGGACCGGGCATTAACGAGGCCGGGTTTCATCAAACATTGTAGCGGCTTTCTTGGATGTGGAACGGCGTTCTGACGACGCCGCCCGCGATAGGAAATTTGTGCGATTTTGACCGCCGAGCAGGGGGTCTTTGTCTGGCGGCAATAATCTGTTAGTACTATATTTAGCGTTTGCAGCCACCATCACCACAATATACAGGGTGCTTCGTCTTCAAGATGAATCACCTGACAGACGAACCAAACAACCGGCTGCGCAGTTATGCGAGCGGCCGGGCGACATTTTTCGCGCCGGATCGGCGCACCAGATCGAGGGACACACGCAGATGCGCATTGAACGTCGCTTCACCAAACCGGGGCAGTCCGCTTACGCGGCAATCGAGTTCCGCAAGGCCATCAGCGAGATCAAGAACCCCGACGGCTCAATCGTATTTCGTCTTGCCGACATCGACGTGCCCGCCCAGTTCAGCCAGGTGGCCGCCGACATTCTCGCCCAGAAGTATTTCCGCAAGGCCGGCGTGCCGAAGATCCTGAAGAAGGTCGAGGAAAACGACGTTCCTTCCTTCCTCTGGCGCTCCGTCGCCGACGAGAAGGCGATGGCCTCGCTGCCCGCCGAAGAGCGCTACGGCTCCGAGACCGATGCCCGCCAGGTCTTCGATCGCCTGGCCGGCACCTGGACCTATTGGGGCTGGAAGGGCAAGTATTTCACCTCGGAAGAAGATGCGGCCGCCTTCAAGGACGAGCTCGCCTATATGCTCGCCACCCAGCGCGTCGCACCGAACAGCCCGCAGTGGTTCAACACCGGCCTGCACTGGGCCTATGGCATTGACGGCCCCGGCCAGGGCCATTTCTACATCGACCCGTTCACGGCCAAGCTCGTCAAGTCGAAGTCGGCCTATGAACATCCGCAGCCGCATGCCTGCTTCATCCAGTCCGTCGAAGACGACCTGGTCAACGAAGGCGGCATCATGGACCTCTGGGTCCGCGAAGCTCGTCTCTTCAAGTACGGCTCCGGCACCGGCTCCAACTTCTCCTATCTGCGCGGCGAAGGCGAAAAGCTTTCGGGCGGCGGCCGTTCCTCGGGCCTCATGTCCTTCCTGAAGATCGGTGACCGGGCAGCCGGCGCGATCAAGTCCGGTGGCACCACCCGTCGTGCGGCCAAGATGGTCGTCGTCGACATCGACCATCCCGATATCGAAGCCTATATCGACTGGAAGGTGAAGGAAGAGCAGAAGGTTGCCGCCCTCGTCACCGGCTCCAAGGTCGTCGCCAAGCATATGAAGGCGATCATGAAGGCCTGCGTCAATTGCGAGGCCGACAACGGCGCCTGCTTTGACCCGAACGAGAACCCTGCCCTCAAGCGCGAAATCAAGGCCGCGAAGAAGGACCAGGTTCCGGAAAACTACATCAAGCGCGTCATCCAGTTCGCCCAGCAGGGCTACAAGGATCTCGA
>JARXAQ010000105.1 GCA_029865825.1 Rhizobium sp. | reverse complement strand
GGGAAGTGGTGGCGGCGGCAAGCACCAAGCCGTTCGGCTTCATGCCCTTCTACCCGGGTCCGGGCCTCGGCGGACACTGCATCCCGATCGATCCCTTCTACCTGACGGGGAAGGCGAAGGAAGTGGGCCGCACCACGCGTTTCATCGAGCTCGCCGGCGAGATCAACACATCCATGCCGCATTATGTCGTCGAGAAGGTCGCCGAAGCCTTGGATCGTCGCGCCGGCAAGGCGCTCAGCCGTTCGCGAGTTCTGGTTATCGGGCTGGCCTACAAGAAGAACGTGCCGGACATTCGGGAGAGCCCTTCGCTTCGGCTGATGGAACTTCTGGTCGAGCGAGGCGCCGATGTCGCCTATCACGATCCGTATATTCCCGAAGTGCCTCGCACACGTGAATATGCAGATCTCATGGGTCGTCGGAGCGTGACGCTCGATGAAACCACCGTTCGCGGGTTTGATCTCGTCCTCATCTCCACAGACCACGACAGCGTCGACTATGCCGGGATTGCCGCCTGGGCGCCGGTGATCGTCGATACCCGCAACGCCTTTGCCCGCCGTAACATCGCAGCCGCGCAAGTCTTGAAGGCCTGAACCATGAGTCGTCTCGACAGTTTCATCAACCGGATGACCGCGCAGCGCGACATGCTGAATGCCATACGCGATCGCGTCGCCCTGCCGGATGGCCCCATCCTTGAAATCGGGCTCGGCAACGGCCGCACCTTCAGCCATCTGCGCGAGAATTTTCCAGGCCGGCGGATCGTCGTGTTTGATCGGCAGATGCTGGCGCACAAGAGTTCGGTGCCACCGGAAGGCGATCTGGTGCTCGGCGAAATCGCGGAAACGGGAAAGACATATATCGGGATCGGTGCTGCCTTCGTGCATGCCGATATCGGCACGGGCGATCCCGAAAAGGATGCTGTAACGCTGACCTGGCTGCCGCAGATGGTTGTCGGCATGCTGGCTTCCGGCGGTTATGCCTTGAGCGGCCTGCCGCTCGAGATGCCGGGCCTCGAGCGCCTGCCGGTCGAAGCGCATATCGATCCCGAGCGCTACTACTTCTACCGCAAGGCCTGACCGTGGCTGAGCGGGCCGGGCCGGCATTCTCGCTTGTGGTGATTGCCGACGCGCATGTCCACGACATCGAGGGCGATTACGGCATTCCCGGGATTGCTGTTGGTGAACGCCGGCTGTCCCTTCAGACCTGGGCGCACAGTCGTGAATCAACGCGGGTCTACAATGAAAGCTCGCTCGCGTTTGAAGCGGCCTTAGACGTGGTCGCATCGCGGGGCATTCGCCACGTCGTGCTGCTCGGCGACTACACCGATGATGGGCAACGCCGGACGACGGAAAGCTTGGCCAAGCGGCTTTGGGAGCACGAGGCCAGGTTCGGCACCCGTTTTTACGCGCTGCCCGGCAATCACGATATCTTCGGCCCTGCCGGTCGCCATCAATCGCGGCATTTCCTCGTGCCTGACGGTGGGTCAGTGCGCGTTAGCAGCGACGACCGGGATCCGCCTTCTGGCAGCGTCGTGACCCCTGTGATGTTCTGCGAGGGCTATCCGGCCGGACTGATGCCGATGGCGCGATATGGATATTTCCGAAGGCCGGATGACCTCTCTTGGGAGACACCGTTCGGGCATGACGACAGTCCTGAGGCGCGAACTTACGAAGTCGCGTCCGAGGACGGGACGAACAGATACCAGCTGATGGATGCGTCGTATCTCGTCGAACCGGAGCCGGGACTCTGGTTGCTGATGATCGATGCCAATGTCTTCGAGCCGCGCAACGGCAGTTTCCGGCGCGGCTCCAAAAGCGCATTTATCGACAGCAGTGGCGCCGGATGGAATGCGCTCTTGCGCTTGAAGCCCTTCCTGATCGACTGGATTGCTGACGTGGCCGCTCGCGCCCAGGCAAGCGGCAAAACCTTGCTCCCCTTCTCGCACTATCCGACGATCGATCCCTTCGATGACAGAGAGGGCTATGAGCAGGCGCTCTTTCCAGACGGGGTGATCTCTTTGCGCAGGCCAAAAGACGAGGTGGCCGAAGCCCTGATTTCCGCTGGCCTCAAATTGCATTTCAGCGGCCACTGGCATATCGACGGAGTTAGCCGTCACCAGCATCTCGACAAGACGCTGACCAACATCGCTCTGCCTTCCCTCGTCGCCTTTCCGCCGGCGTTCAAACATCTGAGCGTAGAAACTGGATGCCTGACGGTCGAGACTATCGATCTATCGACCCTGCCGCTCGATGGAGACGTGATGGCGCTCTATCGCCGTGAGGCGGAGCGGAACGGATTGGTGCCGGACGAAGCACTTCAGGCCATCGATTATGGCGATTTCCTGCGGTGCCATGCGAAAGCCTTGGTTGCCCATCGCTATTTCCGCCGGGAATGGCCGCAGGACGTCATCAGGATAATCGCAACAATGTCCGTTGCCGATCTGCTCTGCGACCCACGCACGGCTCCGCAGCATCATCGAGCGGCAAGCTTGCTGGTCGCAAACGCGTTCTCGGACCTTTCTGTGCTGGATCTTATCGCCGATTGGTATTGCCTTCGCCAAGCAGGCTCAATGGCCTTGTCACTCATCGGGCAACAACGGCTCGATCACATGCGGCGGATTGCGGGCCCGTATGCAGACCCTCCGAGCGCCTCCGACGAAATCCAGACGCATCCCGTGGTCGCCTATCTCGAAATCTTCTTCCGGTCGATGCAGTTTTATGTCGACCGTGCCGAGCAGTTGGACGGGATGAACCAGTTCGATCTGTAAGGTTGGCGCACACACACTCGGCGCACTGGGTGCGCCGATTGCTGTTTTGTCAGGGAGTTGAAGGGCGGTTCGGCCGGGCGCAGACCCTATGCTGTCGCGTCGGGTATGCCAGGCGCTATAGTCGGGACCTTGTCGTGCTGAACCAGAGGGCGGTTGCCCGCGATCCTCCGCAGAAGCACATAAAACACCGGTGTCATGAAGATGCCGAAGAAGGTCACCCCGATCATGCCTGAGAACACGGCAAGTCCCATCGCGGCGCGCATTTCCGAGCCGGCTCCGGTTGAAAGCACGAGCGGGACGACACCCATGATGAAGGCCATGGACGTCATCAGGATCGGCCGCAGGCGCAGCCGGCTTGCCTCGATCGCTGCCTGCACTGGGCTTCGACCCTCGAATTCGAGCTCGCGCGCGAATTCCACGATCAGGATGGCGTTCTTGGCCGACACCCCGACAAGGACCACAAGCCCGATCTGGGTGAAGATGTTGTTATCTCCCCCCGTCAGCCAGACCCCGGCAAGCGCCGCCAGCACGCCCATTGGCACGATCATGATGATGGCGATCGGCAGTGTCAGGCTCTCATACTGTGCGGCCAGCACGAGATAGACGAGCAAGAGGGCGAGCGGAAAGACCACGATGCTCGAATTGCCAGCGAGGATCTGCTGATAGGTCAGGTCGGTCCATTCGTAGGCGATCCCGGATGGCAGGGTTTCCGCAGCAATCCGATCAATGGCCGCCTGGGCCTGGCCGGAGGAGAAGCCCGGCGCCGGGCCGCCATTGATGTCGGCCGCAAGGAATCCGTTGTAGCGGGTGGTGCGCTCAGGCCCCGTTGTGGCGTCGACCTTCAGCAGCGCAGACAGTGGGATCATTTCTCCCGACCGAGAGCGAACCTGCAACTGGCCGATATCCTCTGGCTTCGCACGGAAGGCGGAATCAGCCTGGACACGCACGCTGTAGGTCCGTCCAAAGGCGTTGAAGTCATTGACATAAAGCGAGCCCAGATAGATCTGCAGCGTTTCGAACACATCCGTCACGCTGACGCCCAGCTGCTGTGCCCGGGCGCGATCGAGATCGGTGTAAAGCTGGGGCACGTTGACCTGGAAGCTCGAGAACAGACCGGCCAGCTCCGGTGCCTGATAAGCTTTGCCGAGGAATGCCTTCGTCGCCTCGTCGAGTGCGGCATAGCCCAGGCCTGCCCTGTCTTCCAGTTGCAGCTTGAAGCCGCCGGTGGAGCCGAGGCCGTTGACCGGCGGCGGCGGGAACATGGCGATGAAGGCGTCCTGGATTCCGGCAAATTTCTGGTTCAGCTGCATGGCGATCGCGCCGCCGGATAGCTCTGGCGTCGTGCGCTCCTCGAAATCGTCGAGAACCGCAAAGACGATGCCGGAATTCGAGCCGATGGTGAAGCCGTTGATCGAAAGACCCGGAAACGCGATGGCATGGGCGACGCCCGGCTGCTCCAGGGCGATCGCGCTCATACGCTTGATCACCGACTCCGTGCGGTCGAGCGTGGCACCATCAGGCAATTGCGCGAACCCGATCAGGTATTGCTTGTCCTGCGCCGGCACGAAGCCGCCCGGCACGGCGTTGAACACCGCATAGGTCGCACCGACAAGCGCGATGTAGACACCCATCACCAGGGACTTGCGCGACACGAGGCCCCCGACGCCGCGACCATATCCGCGTGACGCTGCACCGAAGAAGCGATTGAAGCCGCGGAAGAACCAGCCGAACAAGCGGTCCATGGCGCGCGTCAGCCAATCCTTGGGCGCGTCGTGTCCCTTGAGCAGAAGCGCTGCGAGCGCCGGTGACAAGGTCAGCGAGTTGACCGCCGAGATCACGGTCGAGATCGCGATCGTCAGCGCGAACTGCCGGTAAAACTGGCCGGAGAGCCCGCTGATGAAGGCGAGCGGCACGAAGACGGCCACCAGCACGAGCGCAATCGCGATGATCGGCCCGGAGACCTCTCGCATGGCCTGGTAGGTCGCTTCTCGGGGGCTGAGCCCCTTCTCGATATTGCGCTCCACGTTTTCGACGACGACGATCGCGTCGTCGACCACGATACCGATGGCCAGCACCAGGCCGAACAGGGTGAGTGCGTTGATCGAAAAACCGAAGGCATACATGACGGCGAATGTGCCGATGATCGAGACCGGAACGGCGAGCAACGGGATAATCGAAGCGCGCCAGGTCTGCAGGAAGACGATGACGACGAGCACGACAAGGGCGATTGCTTCGAGCAGCGTATCGACGACCTTGTCGATCGACGCACGCACGAATTCGGTCGTGTCATAAACGATTTCGTATTTGACGCCTTCCGGCATAGCGATCTGCAGCTGGTCCATCGTGGCCCGGACATTGTCGGCAATCTCGATGGCGTTTGAACCCGGTGCCTGCAGAACGGCGATGGCAACGGCCGGCTTGCCGTCGAGCAGCGAGCGCAGCGTATAGTCCGCTGCACCCATTTCGATCCGCGCGACATCCCGGAGGCGCGTGATTTCGCCCTGGTCGCCCGTCTTGACGATGATGTTGCCGAATTCTTCCGGCGTCCGAAGCCGCCCCTGAGCATTGACGTTGAGCTGTAGGCTCACGTCGCCCGGTGTCGGTGAAGCCCCGATGATGCCCGCTGCCGCCTGGACATTCTGCTCCCGAATGGAATTGGTGATGTCGCTAGCGGCGAGCGCATGTTGCGCCGCCTTCTGCGGGTCAATCCACACCCGCATGGCATAGTCGCCGGCCCCGAATACCTGGACCTGGCCGACACCCTCGATGCGGGTCAGCCGATCCTTGATGTTGAGCGTCGCATAGTTGCGCAAGTAGGTGACGTCATAGCGGTCCGTGGTCGAGACCAGGTTTACCACCATGATGAAATCCGGCGAACTCTTGACGGTGGTCACCCCGATCGCACGCACCTCGGCGGGCAGGCGCGGCTCGGCCTGAGACACGCGGTTCTGCACCAATTGCTGCGCCTTGTCCGGATCCGTTCCGAGCTTGAAGGTAACAGTCAGCGTCAGCACGCCGTCGGACGTCGCCTGGCTGTTCATGTAGAGCATGTCTTCGATCCCGTTGATCTGCTCCTCGAGAGGGGTCGCAACGGTTTCCGAGATGACGACGGGGTTTGCGCCGGGATAGACCGCGCGCACCACGATCGACGGGGGCACGACCTCCGGATATTCGGAAATCGGCAGAGCCCGCATGCCGATCAGCCCCGCCACAACGATCAGGATCGAAAGGACGGCGGCGAAGACCGGGCGGTCAACAAAAAAACGGGAGATATTCATGTCAGCACCCTCTCCGGGATGAAAAACAGGACGAACGGTGTCACGCGGCGGGCGGAGGTGCCGGCCGGGACGGTCGTAATGGTGAAGGGGGATGCGGAGCGCTCAATCACTCCGCATCGGATCAGTTATTTTGCGATGGCGACGTCATTGGTGACCTGCGGATCGACCAGAGCGCCGGGTCCGATACGTTGCAAGCCGTTGACGATGACGCGTTCACCGGCAACGAGGCCGCTTTCGACAATGCGTCCGCCATCCGAAATGCTGCCCAGAACGATTGGCCGATAGGCAACCTTGTTATCGCTTCCGACGACAAAGACGAATTTCTTGTCCTGGTCTGTGCCGATGGCGCGCTCGCTGACCAGGATCTTGCTTTCCGCATGAGCCTGACCCAATCGCACGCGGACGAATTGGCCCGGCATCAGCCGACCGCCCGGGTTGTCGAAGATAGCCCGCACCGCAACCGTGCCGCTGGCCAGCTCCACTTCGTTGGAGATCAGCTGCAGCTTGCCCTTGATTGGCGTACCCTGGTCCGCAAGCGTTCCCATTTCAACCGGGATCTCCTCGATTGGCGCCAATGCATTGTCGGAGGTGGGCAATTCGGCGAGTGCTTTCGCGACGATCTCTTCACTGACATTAAAGGCGGCATAGATCGGATCGACAGACACCAGAGTCGTCAGCGCCGGGGACGTGGATCCGGCAGCGACCAGGTTGCCGACCGTCATCTCCACCTTGCCGACGCGTCCCGAAACGGGCGCGCGCAGGTTGGTGTAGTCGAGTTCGAGCTGAGCGGCGTGCAAGGCGGCTTCTGCCGTCTTGACGGCGGCCTGCGCCTCAGCGAGCGCGTTGCCGCGCTGGTCGAATTCGCTTTTCGAGATGCTGTTGCCTTTCGAAAGCTTCTGCCCCCGCTCGTATTCCGTCGTGGCGAGCTGCAATCTGGCCCGTGCCGAGGCGAGCTGGCCTTCGGTCTGGGTGACGGCCGTCTTGTAGGGTTCCGGGTCGATCGTGAACAGCAGGTCGCCGGCCTTGACCAGTGCGCCCTCACGGAAATGTACACCCTGGATCGCCCCGGCGACGCGGGAGCGGATCTGGACGCGTTCGATCGCCTCCAGCCGCCCGGAAAATTCCTGCCAGGAGCGGACCTCGCGGTTTTCCAGCAGTGCGACCGTCACCGGAACGGCTGGCGCCGGCGCCGCTGTTGCATTCGTTTCTGCCGCAGCGATCGTGCCCGGCAGCTGATAGACAAGCGCTGCGATAGAAAAAGACGCAGCAACACCCAGGCCGGTGCCCATCAGGGCCCAGCGCTTCCATGTCGATTTCATGGCTTTTCTCCTTGATGCCCGACCCGCGGGCTAACGATGTATTTCCGAAATTATTGAATTCGAATGTCCCGGATGAAATCCGAGAAGTAGCGGCAGACGCTATCCTTGTAGGACGGCGGTTGGTTCGAGGTACCACCATAGATGGATGGCCAACCTGTTCCGGGGGCGAGGACATGGCTACGCACCATCACCCCGGCCTTCTCCAGGCATTCGGCATAACCGAGCGCTTCGTCGACCAAAGGATCGTCCTTCGCCGAAACGACTAGCGCGGGCGCCATGTTGGATAGGCGTGAACAGAGACGCGGCGCCGCATAGGGATGGCACACGCCGCCACTCAGATAGTGGTTCCAGCCCTCGGACCAGCGTTGACGCATCCCGATGCCATCTGCCATCTGGAAAGAGGTCGTTCCCATGAACGGATCGAGCAGCGGCGAGAACAAGACCTGTCCATCTAGCTCTTCTGCAAAATGGTCGCGGGCCTTGAGTGCCACCCCTGCGGCGACATTCCCGCCGGATTCTTCGCCACCGATCAGCAATTGGGATTTCCGGTCTCCGAGCCCCGCGCGCTTCTTCGCTAGGTAGGAAAAGATCGAGAACCCCACCTCGAGCGGCTGTGGGAAGACACCCCCGAAAGGCGCATTATAGTCTGGCACCACGACAATGGCGCCGGTTTGCGCCAGGCATTCGGCAAGCACACAGTCGCGCGGACCGGATTCGAGAAATGCGCCACCATGGAAATAGAGCACGACGGGTGGCCCTTTGGCGAAGTCGGCGCCCTGATAGACGCGCGCCGACACGGGGCCGATGGCCACCTTGTCGAGCGTCATATCTTTGATTTCGACTGTCATCACAACCACCTGAACGTCGCCAAAAAGCAGCGCGTGAAAAGCTTCTATCATTGATCGACTATACTGGAGAAGTGTGTCAATAATGGCTTCACTGTCCCAATTTTCGAACAATGAACCAACGGGGTTTTCGATGGATCAGTTGTCGGCCATGCGTGCCTTTGTGCGGGTTGTGGATACTGGCAGCTTTACCCGCGCTGCTGCGGCTCTGGGAACGCCGAAGGCAACGGTCAGTAATCTCATCCAGAATCTGGAATCCCATCTTCAGACAAAGCTTCTCAATCGCACGACCCGCCGCGTGATGGTCACGACCGATGGAGCACTCTATTATGAGAGAGCCGTTCGAATTGTCGCGGAGGTCGACGAACTCGATGGCAGCCTCTCCCGCTCGCGCATTAATCCTGGTGGGCGCCTGCGGGTGGAGATGGCTGGTGCCTTCGCCGACCTTCTGGTCATTCCGGCGCTGGCACAGTTCCATTCACGATATCCGGATATCCAAATTGACCTCGGTGTCGGCGATCGCACGGTCGATTATCTGGCGGAGAACGTGGACTGCGCCTTGCGGGCCGGCGTTTTGAAAGACGAGTCCCTGATTGCACGCAAGGTGGGGGAGATGAACATCATCGCCTGTGCTACGCCGCACTACCTCGAGACGTTCGGTACGCCGCAACATCCGACAGAACTCACCGGGCAGCACCACTGCGTCAATTATTTCATGGCGCAGACCAACCGAACCGTCCCATTCGAGTTCAGCCGGGCAGGCGAGCGGGTCGAAGTAAACAGCCGCTACATCGTTTCAGTCAACGACGCGCGCAGCCATCTCGCAGCGGCCCTTTGCGGTCTTGGTATTGCCCCCCTGGCGAAATTCATGGCCGATGACGCCCTGGCGAGCGGGCAACTTGTTCCCGTCCTGCCTGAATGGCAGATCGCCCCCATCCCGCTCTTCGTCGTCTATCCGCCCAATCGCCACCTGAGCAATAAGGTCAGGTTCTTCGTCGACTGGATCGTTCAGCTTCTCGCGGTTTCTCAGTCTAGGGTATCGTGAACAGGCCCATCGATGGCCAAGTGTGTTTGACGTCAAAGGAGGTCGAGAGAGACCTCCGAGCTGTCACATCGAAAAGCAGCAGCCCTGCCGTCGACCATTCCCTTTCATGCCTTGAAAGAAATATATAGAAATATACGGTAATTCTAATAAGTACAAATTCCCCAGAGTCTCAACCGATGCGTGGCATGAATATTCGACCCCGAATTCGTGTCGCGCAAAGAAGGTATTACTTGAAATGAGCAATTGAGCGCCCTTCAAACCTTTTGCGGTGGGGAAAGCTTGCGGGTACGTACTAAGAAGATTCGTTCCCAAAAAAGGACAGATCCGAATTAACCGATATTTAAGCATCCACTTTCTGTTTGTCACATGACGTGCTACGGACAATAACCCTAGGGAGGTAAGGGTTATGGTTGTTCGAGTAGCGTTCGTTGATGATCACCCTATTTTGTTGGAAGGTCTTGTCAGTTTGTACAGGACCAAAGCCGACCTTGACGTTGTCGCCATGGGTCACAACACGGTCGATGCTCTAAACATCCTCGAAAACCACCGTCCCGATGTCATGGTCATGGACCTCAGCATGCCGGGAGACTCGTTTGCCGCGATCGAATTGATCCTCGCCTCAGGTCCTCAAACCAAGGTGATCGTGTTCACGGCTTCAAGTGCGATTCAGCCAGCGGTCGAACTGATCGAGGCTGGCATCTCCGGCTATGTCCTGAAGGGATCCTCATCCTCGGATCTCCATGAAGCAATTCTACGCGCCTATGAAGGGGAAACCTACATCACGCCCGGTTTCGCGACCAAGGTCATCGTGTCGATGAAGACGGCCGAGTTGCGGCGTGCCTCGCAGCCGAAGGAAAAGCTCCACCACCGAGAGGAGCAGATCATCAGCGGATTGCTCAGGGGGCTGACGAACCGCGAGATCGGCCTTAGCCTCAATCTCAGCGAGAAGACCGTGAAGCACTACATGACGTCGCTGATGAACAAGCTTCAGGTGCGAAACCGCGTGGAACTCGTCATCGCGGTGAAGAACCGCACAGTGCCGCGGGATAAGAGCTCGGGACGGGTCTCTGGCTAAACGGTGTGGTTGCTCCTGGAACGGGAGGATCGGATCCGGTCCCCGGCGCCCTGTCAATCGTTTGCGAGAGGCAGGCACGCAACCGCAAATGTCCCGGTTGGTCTGGGAAAATAGCGCATGCGACCGCCGAAGTTTCGAATGCGCCGCTTTTGGCTGACTTTTCCCAACCGCGCCCTTTGCACCTCGCTCTTCGAGCCGAGAATCGGTTTACGCCCGACGTCTACGACGGCAAGGTAGAGTCGTCCCCGGCGGCAATGATACCGCACGATGTGGCGGTTGTCCGTCGCATGACGATAGCTGTTCAACAAACCTTCTAGGACGAAACGGTAGAGGCAGATGGAGAGATCCGGCACGCGTACGATGGTTTCGAGGCTGCCTTCGATCAGCGTTTCACGTCCTGTGATCTCAAGAAAGCGTTTGGCCGCTAGGTGAATGGCCTCGTCGACGGTGGTCTGCTCCAACTCCGGCAGGACCAGTCCCGCCGAAAGATTGCGGATTTCCTCCAACACGCTGGTCACGAGATCGATGACCTTGTTCATCGATTCGCCTCTGTTCGTCGTAACGACGGCCGTCGACGCTGACAGATCGCTGAGCCGCAGTTTGACAAGAGTTAGAAGTTGAACGGCGCCATCATGCAGATCCGCGCCGATTTGGTCCAGGATGCGCTCGTTCAACTTGCCTGCTTCCACGCGGGCATTTTCCGCTAGCAGCCGCAGCCGATTGTTTTCCACCGACAATTCTATGGCGTGGCGAAGGCTCTCCCGGAGCGTTCGACGCTGCTCTTCGATCAGGCGACCGCCACGGCGAACGACGAGATAGAGGAGAGAGAGCATCGGCACGGAGAGCAGCAGGACACCACCCATCGATGTCAGCCTGATGCGGGCGATGAGTTGGTCGAGTTCGACGGATTCCTGATAGATCTCCCCGGCGATTACAACTTTTCCGTCGGCTCGCCGCAAGAGCGGGGCATAGACTTCGAGCAGTGTCTCTGCCTTTTCGTCGGCACTGTAGCGATGTTTCTCAACTGTCGTCCGCGATACCACGGTGCGGCCGGCGAGCGCATCTGAAAGCTCGTCGAACAACACGGCATCCTGCCCTCCGACGATGGGTGGAAAGAGCTGCCGCCCATCTGCAGCCCAGATCTTGATCGCCCGGATCCGCCGTCCTTCCTCACCTTGACCGATCAACTGCATGATCTTCGGCTGGAGGCTCTCATCGAAACTGAGATTGCCGTCCTTATCGATTTCCACGAATGGCGCGACCAGGGTTTGCATGCGAACCGCACCGCCAGTGCCCGCCGCATCGAGCGCGGCAGTCTCTACCTGCGACGCCACGAAGACGCTGACACCGGCCATCAGGCCAAACACGATGAGCGATGCGGCGAGGAGAAACTGCATCGACAGAGGCAGATCGGTGACCCACGCAACGAGTCTGCGCACTGGCGGCGGATGCCGCGCAGCTTTCAGACCCGATCCCTCCAGTCTTGTGTCGACTATACCCATTCCGCGCTGCAAGCCTCCATATCGGATCGACCGCCAAACCCTGGCAAAAATGAACCAGTATTGCGCGACACGATCCGAAATCTCCCGACATGATCCTGTCTGTATTCAGGGAGTTTGTCGACGATGATCTGAACTTTCTCAGACCATCGTCTGAAAGTTCGTCAGACTTTACGCCAAAAGATCGTGCGACCTGTTTCCCTGTCAATTGAATGCCACTGTGGCACCCTGATGTTCAGGAATCCCTAAGCTTACAGGGGAACTGTTTAAATCAGGGGGGCGGGAGAAAATCCCGGGATATCAATGGTTCAAATCAATCAGCACGACCTTGAGTTCATTCTCAAGCAGATTAAGATCGCCGAAGCCAATTCCACTGCGCATTCTGGCAATCTTGCAGTCGACCTGCTTGAGATCTGGGTCGACGAAGCCGGGAACACCTTCCGACTGAACGGAAACGGAAACGTCCTCAACAGCAACGGCGTTGAGATCCTCGTCGGAGGCCTTCCCCAGAAGCCTGCAGACCTCGGCTTGATACAAGCGATCAGTGCAGAACATGTCCCGTATGGGCTGCGTGCTGTGGATGGGAGCTACAACAACCTGGCGGCAGGCCGCGAGAACTGGGGCGCCGCCGACCAGCCCTTTGTCCGCCTGCTGGAGCAAGGTTGGCGCGTAGACGACGGTGACACCTTTCAGGTTCGCGTCGGCACCACTCCACAAGGTGCGCCGGTTCTTGAGACAATTGGAGGCGCATACACCCCGACGGGCGCCGTGGCGGATGCTGACCCGCGTCTCATTTCCAACCTCATCGTCGATCAGACGCTGGCCAACCCGGCAGCAATCTACACGGCCCTCGTTCAGTCCGGCTACACGGGCGACGTCATGGCTGCGGTCACGGCGATCCGGTCGGAATACACAGTGGCCTTGGATGCCGCAAAGGCAGCCAATGCCTTGCTCGCACCTCAACTGCAGAAGACGGTCGCCGTACTCTCGGCGACAGTGACGGAACAACTTGCCAATGACGGACCGCTCGTCAACAACGTTCCCTCGACGCTCGGCCTCGAATCTCGTTATGGAATCTCCTTCGACGGCCCTTCGGTGCTGATCGAAAACGTCGCGCCCGATGAAGGCCTGTCGGCATCCTACAATTCTTGGTTCACACTTTTTGGCCAGTTCTTCGATCACGGGCTCGACCTGGTCGAGAAGGGTGGC
>JARXAQ010000351.1 GCA_029865825.1 Rhizobium sp. | reverse complement strand
CCCGGAAGATCGCAAACATGACGGTATCATCCAGGGCCGCTCGATTTCAGAGAACATCACCATTTCCTCTCGGCGGCATTTTTCGCCATTCGGTCTCCTCAGCCCTCGCAAGGAGGCAGAGGTGGCCGACACCTTCATCGCCAAGCTCCGGGTCCGGACGCCGTCGCGCAAGCAAGACATCATCAACCTCTCCGGCGGCAACCAACAGAAGGTCATTCTCGGCCGTTGGCTGTCGGAACAGGGCGTGAAGGTTCTGGTCATCGATGAACCGACACGCGGCATCGATATCGGCGCCAAGGCAGAGATCTATGAGATCCTCTACAACCTCGCAGCGGACGGCATGGCCATCGTGGTCATCTCCAGCGAGATGCCCGAGGTCATGGGCATTTCAGATCGCATCATGGTCATGTGCCAGGGTCACGTTGTGGC
The DNA here is from genome assembly GCA_029865825.1 of Rhizobium sp. Taxonomy (GTDB): domain Bacteria; phylum Pseudomonadota; class Alphaproteobacteria; order Rhizobiales; family Rhizobiaceae; genus Allorhizobium. The sequence goes on along the minus strand of JARXAQ010000351.1, from coordinate 5,045 downwards.
CGATGTCTCCCGGCCTGAATTCGACGAACGTCGGATCCTCACCTCTGCTCTGCCCGACCGCAACGCCGCCGCCTCTTAAGGAACGACATCCATGACTTCCCTCAAAAAGCTTCTTCTCGGCGAACAGGGCCTGGTGGTGATCTTTGCGCTCGCCTTTGCCATTGTGGCGCTGACGGTGCCGAACTTCATGACAGAGCGCAATATGCTCGGCCTCCTGCAGTCGGTCGTCACAATCGGTATCGTCGCCTGCACGATGATGTTCTGCCTTGCCTCGCGCGATTTCGATCTGTCGGTGGGCTCGACGGTGGCCTTCTCCGGCATGATTGCCGTCATGGCATCGAACGTCACCGGCTCGATCGTGCTCGGTCTTCTGGCAGCGCTTGCCTCGGGAGCTTTTGTCGGCCTGATCAACGGTGTCGTCATCGCCCGGTTCCGCATCAATGCGCTGATCACCACGCTCGCCACCATGCAAATTGTCCGCGGTTTCGCGCTGATCGCCTCCGATGGCCGGGCGGTGGGTATCAATGATCCGAACTTCTACCAGCTGGCGCTGTCGCGCTTCTTCGGCATCCCGACGCCGATTTGGATCATGGTGGCACTGTTTATCGTCTTCGGTTTCATCCTGAACCGCACCGTGTTCGGCAAGAATACGCTGGCGATCGGCGGCAATCCGGAAGCCTCGCGGCTCGCCGGCGTCAATGTCGTCAACATGCGCATCTGGATCTTTGCCTTGCAAGGACTGGTCTGCGCCATCGCCGGCATCCTACTTGCCTCCCGCATCACCTCGGGCCAGCCGAATGCCGCGACAGGGCTTGAACTGTCTGTCATCTCGGCCTGCGTTCTAGGCGGCGTCTCGTTGGCTGGGGGCCGGGCCGCGATGAGTGGTGTCATCGTCGGCGTTCTGATCATGGGCATCGCCGAAAATGTCATGAACCTGCTGAATATACAGGCCTTCTATCAATATGTCGTTCGCGGCCTGATCCTGCTGGTCGCCGTATTGCTCGACAATCTCCGCTCATCCGCCGCCGGACGACACCGGTGACATCGGGGCAAGAGACGTTTGACCTGTCGGACGGCGCACTTGCCGTCCGGGTCGCCTGTGAGGGTGGCTCTATCCTCGACGCCCGCTTCGATAGTCGCTCATTTCTGGTGCCGGGCGGCGGCCCTGAGGGCACGCTCGTCAGTTTCCCGCTCGTGCCCTTCGGCAACCGGGTGGCAAACAACGGCTTCACGCTCGCAGGCACGGACTATCGTTTCCAGCCAAACAGCCCCGATCCGCTTTATCTGCACGGTGACGGCTGGCTGGAACGCTGGAATGTCGATGCGATGGAAACGTCGAAAGTGATCCTGTCGTTGCGTCATCGCCCCGACGAACGATCGCCCTATGATTATTCCGCGCGCCAGACGATTGCGGTGACCAATCAAAGCCTCATATTGACCCTTTCTGTGACGCACCAAGGTGACACAGCGCTGCTCTACGGCCTCGGCCAGCATCCCTTTTTTGTCAGGACGGCAAAAACACGCCTCACCGCAGGTGTGGCATCCTGTTGGACCGAGCGCGACGGCCATCTGCCTGGACATGCGGAACCCGTCCCTGCCGATCTCGATTTTTCCGAAAGTGGCCAATTGCCCGACCGTTTCGTCAACAATGCCTTTTCTGGTTGGGACGGACAGGCTCGCATCGAATGGCCCGAACTCGCACTGGCCGCCGACATCCGGGCGACACCGCCCCATGACATCGTCATGCTTTATCTGCCATCGGATCGCGTCGATTTCTTTTGCTTCGAGCCGATGACACACATGCCAAACGGGCACCATTTGCCAGGCTATGGCGGATTGACGTTGCTCCAGCGTGGAGAAAGCATGAAGGGCGAAGTCACCATACGCATCAGGAGGCTTTAGAATGGGCAAGCGGCTCGACGGCAAGCGGATCATGATTACGGGAGCCGCGCAGGGCATCGGCCTGGCGATGGCGGAGGCGTTTGTGCGAGAGGGAGCAGCGCTGCTCCTGATCGATCTCGATGATGCGCGCCTCTTGGAGGCGGCGGACAGGCTGAGAACTGAGGGGGCGAGGGTCAGCCACGCGATCGCCGACATCACCAGCACTGCGGCCATCGCTGATGCGGTCACTCGCGCCACCCTTGAGATCGGCGAGATCAATGCCCTGGTCAACAATGCCGGGGTCAACGTCTTTGCCGCGCCGCTCGCCTCGACGGACGAGGAGTGGGCACGCTGCTTCGATATCAATCTCAAAGGCGCCTGGAACTGCTGCCGCGCCGTGCTGCCAGGCATGATCAACAGCGGCGGCGGCGTGATCTTGAACATGGCCTCGACCCATGCCTTTACCATCATCCAGCACACGTTCCCCTACCCGCTGGCAAAACATGCGCTGCTGGGCATGACCAAATCGCTGGGGCTGGAATATGCCGCAAAGGGTGTCAGGGTGAATGCACTGGCACCCGGATATGTCGCCACCCAGAAGGTCCTCGACTACTGGAACAGCTTCCCCGATCCGGAAGCCGCCAAGGCGGAAACGATGAAGCTTCATCCTGGTGGCCGTATTGCATCGCCGGAGGAAATCGCGATGGCAGCGCTGTTCATGATTTCGGACGAATGCCCCTTCATGAATGCCACCTGTCTGACGGTGGATGGCGGCCTGAGCATCCAACAGCATCCGGCAGGCTGATACGCGTCTCTGAGATCTTCACGATCTAGACCTGAACATGCGGGCGCCAGGAGCCGCCTCTCACAGCCGCGCCTGCAATCGGCACAACCATCCAAGATCGATATCGGCGTCAAATTGAGCAAGCAAAGCTGACGGGAAACCGGCTGCGGGCGGCAGGCGCAGATGCGTGTGCTCCCCAGGCCCTGGAGCCTGCTTGGCCTTGCAAGGGGAGGCAGAACGAAAACACCGGAATGAAGCTTCAACCGCCTTCACAAAGCGTTGACAACGTTTCGCTGGCCTGATTGATATGATGTCAGACCAATTTGAGGTGACGATGAAATCCTCCCTTACCCCTCTTCCGCCAGCAGACCGAGGCCGCCAGGTGACGGAATCGCTGGCGGCCTATATCCAGCAGGCGGCGCTTGCGGCGGGGGATCGGCTGCCGGCGGAGCGGGAATTGATGGCGGCACTCGGCGTCGGGCGCTCGACGATCAGAGAAGTCATCCGCCAGTTCCAGGCGCTCGGCGTCATGGAAACACGCAAGGGCAGCGGCACCTATCTGATCAAGCCGATCACCTCGGCGACCGTCCATATGCCCCTCTCAATGACCATGGGCAGCCTGCGCGACGCGCTGCTTCAGACACTCGAAGTCCGTCGCGGCATCGAATGCGAGGCCTGCATGGCGGCCGCCCGGCGCCGGACGAAGGACGACCTCCGCCGCATCAGCGAAGCGCTCGACGAAATGGAGCGCGTGCATCTGATCAAGGGCACCGCTGGCAAGGAAGACCTTGTCTTTCACCTCGCCATCTACGACGCCACCCACAATCCGCTGTTCCGGCAACTGCTCGAACAGATGCGCGAAGCCTTCGAGCGCTTCTGGGACACGCCCTTCGACCGGCCCGACTTCGCCTTCAGGTCCTTCCCCTACCACCGCACCCTCTACAACGCGATCGTCGCCCAGGACACCGAGGCAGCGCGGCGCGAGACCATCAAGATCCTCGATATCGTCGAGGAAGACATCAAGGAAATGTCCAAATGATCAACGGCTCCGACCCGTTCGAGCTTGCCTCCCTCATCGTCGCCCATGACGAGACCAATGCCTTCGAGGCGGTCGTGCCGCCGATCGTCCAGACATCGCTCTTCACGTTTGAAACCTATGACGAAATGGTCGCCACCTATCGCGGCGAACGCAATCGCCCGGTTTATTCGCGCGGCCTCAACCCAACGGTGCGCCATTTCGAGGAGATGCTGGCCAAGCTCGAGGGCGGCGAAGATGCACTCGGCTTCGGCAGCGGCATGGCGGCGATCTCGTCCACCGTCATCACCTTCGTCGAGCCCGGCGACCGCATCGTCGCCGTCCGCCATCTCTATCCCGATGCCTTCCGCCTGTTCGGCACGCTTTTGAAGCGGATGAAGGTCGAGGTGACCTATGTCGACGGCACGGATCTCGATGCCGTGGACCAGGCCATGGCCGGCGCGCGCCTCCTCTATCTGGAGAGCCCGACGAGCTGGATCATGGAGGCCCATGATGTGGCGGCCCTTGCGGCCATCGCCAGGAAACACGGCGCCGTCAGCGTGATCGACAACAGCTGGGCAAGCCCGATCTTCCAGCGCCCGCTGTCGCTCGGTGTGGATATCGTCCTGCATTCGGCATCAAAGTATCTCGGTGGACACAGTGATGTCGTGGCCGGCGTCGTCACGGGTTCGAAGATCCTGATCGACCGCATCCGCGGCGAGGCCCTGCCCTATCTCGGCGGCAAGATGTCGCCCTTTGATGCCTGGCTGCTGATCCGGGGCTTGCGGACGCTCCCGATCCGGATGAAGGCGCATGAGGCCTCCGCCCTCGACATCGCCCGCCGGCTGAAGGCGCTCGACGTGGTCGAGCAGGTCAACCATCCGGGTCTTGCCAATCAGCTGCCGCCGGGCCTCACCGGCACCTCCGGCCTCTTCTCCTTCGTGTTCCGCGAGGGCGTCGATATCAGGGCCTTCTGCGACCAGCTGCAACTCTTCAAACTCGGCGTCAGCTGGGGCGGCCACGAAAGCCTGGTGGTGCCGGGCGAAGTGGTGCTGCAGCAGAAAGCCCAACCGAATTCCGCGCATGCCTTCGGCATGAACCCGCGGTCCGTGCGCCTCCATGTCGGCCTCGAGGGAACCGAGGTCTTGTGGAGGGATCTGGAGACGGCGATCGCCGCCGCCCAACACCCCTGAGCCTGTCGAACCAAACCCAAAAAGCAGTGGAGGAACTGTATAATGAAGACCTTTTTGACAGCAGCCCTGATGAGCGCCCTGATGGCAGGGACAGCCCTTGCCGACACCACGCTCAAGCTCGTGGAAGTGATCACGAGCCCCGAACGCACTGAAACCCTGAAGTCGATCGTCT
>JARXAQ010000261.1 GCA_029865825.1 Rhizobium sp. | reverse complement strand
AGCGAGGAAGCGGGTTGCGACGATCTGGTTGACCTTGTTGTCTTCGACGAGAAGGATGCGGTAGCGCGGCAAGGTTTCGTCGGTGACGATCTTGGCGGCAACGATCTGGGCCTCCTCCCGGCTGACGGGCACCACGGCCAGCTCGAACCAGAAGATGCTGCCGACGCCGACGGTGCTGCTCATGCCGAGCTCGCCGCCGAGCTTTTCGACGATCTGCTTGCAGATGGTGAGGCCGAGACCGGTTCCGCCGTACCGACGGCTGATCGAGGCGTCGACCTGCGAGAAAGGCTTGAAAAGCTTGTCGAGCCCGGCTTCGTCGATGCCGATGCCCGTGTCTTCCACCTCGAAGCGGATCATCAGCTTGCCTTCGCGGTAGAACTCGCGCAGGCGCAGCGTGACGGTGCCCTGGCTGGTGAACTTCACCGCGTTGGACAAGAGGTTGAGCAAGACCTGGCGCAGGCGCGTCGGATCGGTCTTGACGAACAGCGCCTGGAGCGATTCCGGCAGGTCGAGGATGACCGTGTTGCCGTGGTCGTCGGCGCGGCCCCGGATGATGCTGACCGTGCTCTCGGCCAGGCCACACACGTCGAAGGCGCGCTCCTCGAGTTCGAGCTTGCCGTGTTCGATTTTGGAGAAGTCGAGGATTTCGTTGATGATCTCGAGCAGTGCCTCACCGGAGGAGCGGATCGTCTTGACGCTCGACAATGCATCGTCGGGCAGTTCGGACAGCTCAAGCAATTCGGACATGCCGAGGATGGCATTGAGCGGCGTGCGGATCTCGTGGCCCATGGTCGCCATAAATTGCGATTTCGCCCGGTTGCCCGAATTGGCAGCTTCATAGGCCTCCGTCAGTTCGGCCGCCATGGCCTGGAGCTCCTGGCTGGTTTCACGGACGGATTTCAGCTGCCGGTTCAAGGTGACGACCAGGAAGACGACTGAGACCATCAACAGGGCGAGCATGACGGTCGATGTCCGCTCCAGGCCAAGGATGATCGACCGGCTCTCGGCCCGTTCTGCGCTGACCCTGGTGTTGGTGTAGAGAAGAAACTGCTCGGTGTTGCGCCCGAGCACCGCCGTGGTCCGTTCCAGCGCATCCAGTCGCGCCACAGAAGGATAGATCCCCATGGCGATATCGTCGAAGAGCGACTGCTGCTCGCCGATCGCGGCCGTGATATCGGCGATGAAACCCTGGATCTTCTGGTCATCGGCAAAATAGCTGCCGAATTTCGCCTGGTCGAGGATGGCGATGCGCGAGTAGAGGATATCGTAGCGCAGCGCGATTTCCGCGAAGGCCTTGGGCGTCGGTTCACTGCGGCGCAGTTCCGACAGGCTATAATCGAGTTGCCGGGCCTCGCGGTCCAGCTGGTAAACCGACCACATCGAATTCTCGCGCACGCCGTCTTCCATGATCCGGTACTGGCGGGCGATGTCGACGAAGAGGATCAGGAGCACCGTCAGAAGGACAGCCGAAATCAGCTGCAAGACGAAGGCAACGCTGCCCCCGCCCGCCGCTTTCCGGAGTGTCGCTTCCCGTGTGTTCACTTGGAGACCTCGATTTCCTTGATCTGCCAGACCGAGCGGGAGAAGTATTTCTCATTGTAGAGGCCCGGGTCCTGGTCGAACGGGTAGACCAGCATCAAGGGGCCCTTGTCGCGCACCGACATCAGCTTGTCGTCCATACGCGTCGCCAGCATGGTGGCGAGCTTGGCGTCTTCTGCGGGCACTTCGGCCACGTAATCATTCAGCGCCTTGATCGCCAGCAGCGAGCCGGAGGAGCCGACCGCGTCGAGAACGGCGCCGAGAAGCGGGCCTTGGAACGTCACCTTGCCGTCCGTCCAGGGCGTTTCCATAGTGCCCTTGCGGCCAGCCAAGGCTTCAAGCATAGCGAGATCGAACTCGGCCGTGTCACCGGCATTGGTGTTGGTGATGGCGCCCTTCACGGTCAGGATCACCGGACCCGTGGGGGCATCCAGCGCGAGCACCGAGGTTGCGCAAGCGGTCCCGAGCAGCAGGGCGAGCAGCAGGCTTTTCATGAGAATTCTCCCGTTTGGGTTCGGTTATCAGGCGGTTTTCGCCAGGTCCTGAACGATGGCAGCGTTGCCGAGATGGTCGGCGATCAGTTTGCGGAAGGCCATGGCCTCGACCGGCTTGTGCAGGAAATCGGTGACGCCGGCCGCACGGGCCTCGTCGCGCAGGCGCGGATCGGTCTCGGCGGTGACCATGACGGCCGGTACGTCGCGGTAGCGATCCATCAGGCGGACGGCCTTGATGAATTGCAGCCCGGACATTCCCGGCAGGAAGTGGTCGACGATGAGCATCGAGAATGCATTGGCATGGCACAGGGCGAGGGCTGCGGTACCGTCTGCGGCCACCACCATGTCCTCGTTCGTCACCTTCTTTGCGAGATGCTTGATGATCATCGCATTCGTCGGGTTGTCTTCAACGATCAATATTGACATGCATCACTCCTCTCCGGCGCCGGCCACGCGGACCGTTTTGGCGACTTCCCGAAACCGCGGAAGTCGTTGCCACCTGTTAATCTTTCATGGAGGAGTTGTATCAGGGGGAGGCTGAGATTGACTGAACCAAACCGGTACAATTTTACCGACCGTGCATTTAATTAGAACTTAAGCATTTAAGGATGCTCGAAGTCTGTAAACGGTGCAGTCGCTTAGCCGAAGTCCAACAGAATGTCAGGCACATGGCTGGCGCTCAGCACCAGCCGGCCGTTGGGCAGGTCGTTGTCTTCCACCTTGGCGCGGATCTCGTCCGGCGACAGGCCGTAATGGCGCCAGCGCGCCACGAGACGTCGTTCAAGTTCGGCCTCCGGCGGGGCCACCATGACCGTCAGGTCGAAGAGCGCGGCGATCGGACGCCAGGGCTCATGGTCGAGCAGAACGTAGTTGCCCTCGACGAGGATGATGCGGTCTTCCGGCGCGATGCAGCGGGCCGCACAGATCGCCAGTTCCCGATCCCGGTCGAAGACGGGCACGAGCACCTCGCCGCCGGCACGCACTGCGCGCAGGATATCGGCCAGCCCACGCACGTCGAAGGTGTCGGGTGCCCCTTTGCGGGACAGGCGACCCCGGTGTTCAAGAAGACCATTGTCGAGATGGAAGCCGTCCATCGGCAGGACTGCGGCTGCCTCGCCCGCCTGCTTCAGGCGCTCGAACAGCGCATCGGCAAGCGTCGACTTGCCGCCGCCAGGCGGGCCTGCAATGCCGACGAGGAAACGGGCGCCGTCTCGCGCCCGCCGGACGATCTCATCTGCCAGATCGTCGACTTTCGGGGTCATGCCGCGAGGCCGGTATCCGGGGCCGGCCGCGCACCCGTCATGAAGGCGACGGCATCCGACATGGTGTAATCCTTCGGATTGATGACGCAGAGCCGCTTGCCCAGGCGATGAACATGGATGCGGTCGGCGACTTCGAAGACATGCGGCATGTTATGGCTGATCAGCACGATCGGCATGCCGCGCGAGCGCACGTCGAGGATCAGCTCGAGAACCTTGCGGCTTTCCTTGACCCCCAGTGCGGCCGTCGGCTCGTCGAGGATGATCACCTTGGAACCGAAGGCCGCCGCACGGGCGACTGCCACACCCTGGCGCTGACCGCCCGAAAGCGTCTCCACCGCCTGGTTGATATTCTGGATGGTCATCAGGCCGAGCTCGGAGAGCTTGTCGCGAGCGAATTTCTCCATCGCCGGACGGTCGAGCTGGCGCAGGACTGAGCCCATGATCCCGGATTTGCGAATTTCGCGGCCGAGGAACATGTTGTCGGCGATCGAGAGTGCCGGCGACAGAGCGAGGTTCTGGTAGACGGTCTCGATGCCGGCCTTGCGCGCCTCGATCGGCGAACGGAAGTTGATCGTCTTGCCTTCGAGCTTGATCTCGCCTTCATCAGGCGTGACGGCGCCGGAAATCGCCTTGATCAGCGATGACTTGCCGGCGCCGTTGTCGCCGATCACGGCGAGGATTTCGCCCGGGTAGAGATCGAAGTCGGCATTGTCGAGGGCGGTAACGCGGCCGTAACGCTTGACCAGGCCACGGGCGGTGAGAATGGGTTCCTGGGTCATCAGCCTGCTACCTTTCTGATCCACTGGTCGATTGCGACGGCGGCGATGATGAGCACACCAATCAACAGATAGGTCCATTGCGGGTCCGTGCCGATCAGGCGCAGGCCAAGCTGGAAGACGCCGACGATCAGCGCTCCGAAGATCATGCCGAGAATAGAACCACGGCCGCCAAAGAGCGAGATACCGCCGATCACCACTGCTGTGATGGATTCGATGTTGGCGAACTGGCCGGCCGTCGGGGACACCGAACCGATGCGGCCGATAAGCGCCCAGCCGGCGAGTGCGCAGATGAGACCCGACAGCGTGTAGACGGAGATCAGCATGCGCTTGACGTTGACGCCGGCGAGTTCCGCCGCATCGGGATCGTCGCCGACCGCATAGACGTGGCGACCCCAGGCTGTGTGGTTGAGCACGTACCAGAGGACCGCGACCAGAAGCACCATGGCAATGACGCCATAGGTGAGCACAGCGCCGCCCATGCGGATGTTCTCGCCGAAGAATTTGAGGATCGGCGCATTGGCGTCGATGTCCTGGCTGCGAATCGTCTCGTTTGCGGAATAGAGGAAGTTGGTGGCGAGCACGATCTGCCACATGCCGAGCGTCACGATGAAGGGCGGCAGTTTCATGCGTGCCACGAGCACGCCATTGATGAAGCCGCAGAAGGCGCCGACGGCGAGGCCACACAGGACCGCCAGTTCCGGCGGCAGGCCGTAGCGGAAGGCGAACTGGCCCATGACCACCGAGGACAGGACCATGATGGCGCCAACCGAGAGGTCGATGCCGGCGGTCAGAATGACCAGCGTCTGGGCAGCACCGACGATGCCGACGATCGCGACCTGCTGCAGGATGAGGGTCAGCGTAAAGGCGGAGAAGAACTTGCCGCCGAGAATGAAGCCGAAGGCGGCAATCGACAGAACCAGGACGATCAGGGCGACGGCTGCGGGGCTCGAATGGAGAAAGTGCTGGAAGCGCTCCAGAAAGCTGCGCTCGTTTCGGTCGAACGAAGCGACCTGCGTGGCGCTTTCGGTCAGAACCTTTTCGAATTCCTGCGGATTTCGCGTATCGGGATTGGCCGGCTGCATGGTTGATCCTCCCTGCTGTTGTTATTCTGGTCGTTGCGTGAAGGATACGCCGGGCTCGCCGCCGTGCAAGACCGAACGCTCACGCCATCCGGCGGGTGGATTGCCACCCGCCGAATGTCTCATTGGCCGGAGGGTTGGATCAACCCCAGCACTTGTCCGTGCCAGCCTTGGTGTCGATGGACTCGACGCCAGCTGCCGGCTTGTCGGTGACCAGGGCGACGCCCGTGTCGAAGAAGTTCTTGCCTTCAGTGGCAGCCGGCTTTTCACCGGTGTCAGCGAACTTCTTGATCGCTTCGATGCCGAGCGATGCCATCAGCAGCGGATACTGCTGCGAGGTGGCGCCGATGACGCCTTCAGCAACGTTCTTGACACCCGGGCAACCACCGTCGACGGAGACGATCAGGACGTCCTTTTCCTTGCCAACAGCCTTCAGCGCTTCATAGGCGCCGGCAGCGGCCGGTTCGTTGATTGTGTGGACGACGTTGATGGTCGGATCCTTCTGGAGAAGGTTTTCCATGGCGGTACGGCCGCCTTCTTCATTGCCGTTGGTGATGTCGTGTCCAACGATGCGTGCATCGGTTTCGTCACCGATCTTGGCGATGTCGACGGTGTCGATGCCGAAGCCCTTCATGAAGCCCTGGTTGCGCAGAACGTCGACCGACGGCTGCGACGGGGTCAGGTTCAGGAAGGCGATCTTGGCGTCCTTGGCAGCGTCGCCGAGGGTGGCGGCGGCCCACTTGCCGATCAGTTCGCCGGCGAGAAGATTGTCGGTCGCAAAGGTCATGTCGGCAGAGTCGATCGGCTCCAGCGGCGTGTCGAGGGCGATGACGAGAACGCCGGCGTCGCGGGCCTTCTGCACGGCCGGGACGATGCCCTTGGTGTCGGATGCGGTAAGCAGGATGCCCTTTGCTCCGTCAGCGATGCAGGTTTCGATGGCGGCGACCTGGCTTTCCGAGTCACCATCGACCTTGCCGGCATAAGCCTTCAGGGTCACGCCGAGTTCGGCGGCCTTGGCGGTCGCGCCTTCCTTCATCTTGACGAAGAAGGGGTTGGTGTCGGTCTTGGTGATGAGGCAGGCCGATACGTCGGCAGCCTGGACCGGAGCGGCGAAGACGACGCCGAGTGCCAGCGTCGACAGGGCAGCAGTAAGCAGAGACTTTTTCATTTGGTATCCTCCCGAAAGTTGTAGGGCCAGCTCCTCCGGCCGCAACGTGTCGGCTCGGATTGCGCCTCCGCAATCCGATCGGGGTCTCTCGGCCCCACTCCTCCACGTCCCATTAAAAACTACAGAAGTTTTGGGCTGTCAATAAATAAATCCAGTTGAATTATTAAATCGCTGTGACATTCTCAGATCGCTACCGTAAAAGGAAGCGGTCGGGAGGAGCGACCTTCGTGTCACAGGATGTCCACACACAGATGGCTGATCAGGCCCTGAAGTCGAGCGCCGGCGGCGGCTCGAACCAGGTGCGTGTGCGCGCCTATAACGAACGCCTCGTGCTGACGCTGGTGCGCCAGTATCCGGGCTGTTCGAAGGCCGACATTGCCCGCCTGACGGGCCTGTCGCCGCAGACGGTCTCCGTCATCATGCGCTCGCTCGAAAGCGACGAGCTACTGGTGCGGGGCGAGCCCATTCGCGGCCGCGTCGGCCAACCCTCTGTGCCGATGTTCATCAATCCCGAAGCCGTCTTCTCCTTCGGCGTGAAGATCGGCCGGCGCAGCGCCGATCTGGTGCTGATGGATTTCGTCGGCGAGATCCGCCAGCAGAAACACCAGACCTATCGCTATCCGCATCCGGACAACCTCCTCCCCTTCATCTGCGATGGCATTGCCGAACTCGAAGCCGGCATGGAAGAGGCCCAGCGCAGCCGAATCGCCGGCATCGGCATCGCCGCTCCCTTCGAATTGTGGAACTGGGCCGAAGAGGTGGGCGCGCCGCCGGGGGCGATGGACATCTGGCGCGAGGTGGACCTTCAGGCAGCCGTTCAGGCGCGCATGGGCCATCCGGTCTATCTGCGCAACGATGCGACCAGCGCCTGTGGCGCCGAACTTGTGTTCGGGGCCGGCCAGCGCTATCCCGATTTCGTCTATTTCTACATCGGCTCCTTCATCGGCGGCGGCATCGTCGTCAATGCAGCCCTCTTCGTGGGGCGGACGGGCACCGCCGGCGCGATTGGCCCCCTTCCCGTGCGCGACAAGCACGGCGAGACCCGCCAGCTGCTCGACATCGCCTCGATCTTCGTGCTCGAAAACCTGCTGCGAGAGCGCGGCATCGACCCGCAACCGCTCTGGTATGCCGCAGACCAATGGATCGATTTCGGCGAACCCTTGGAGATCTGGATCCAGGACACGGCATCCGCCCTTGCCCAGGCTGTCGTCGCCGCCGCCTCGATCAT
>JARXAQ010000252.1 GCA_029865825.1 Rhizobium sp. | reverse complement strand
AAGCCGGATCTCGTCCATGTGCATGACTGGCAGGCAGCTCTGGTGCCCGTCTACATGCGGTATTCCGAGGCGCCGGAGGTCCCGAGCCTCATCACCATCCACAACATCGCTTTCCAGGGCCAGTTCGCCGGTTCGCTCTTTCCCTATCTCGAACTGCCCGGCCATGCCTTTTACGAGGCGCTCGAATATTACGGCACGCTGAGCTACCTGAAGAGCGGCATCAACACAGCCCATGCCGTCTCCACCGTCAGCCCCTCCTATGCCGATGAGATCCTGACGCCGGAATTCGGCATGGGGCTGGAAGGCCTGATCGCCAGCCGCGGCACAGACCTCTACGGCATCGTCAACGGCATCGACGCCGATGTCTGGAACCCGGCCGATGACGCGCTGCTGCCATCAGGCTATTCCGCAGCCAATCTGAAAAAACGCGCCGGCAACCGCGCGGCCCTGGTCGAACGCTTCGGCCTGGACACGGATGACGGCCCGATCTTCGCCGTCGTCTCGCGCCTCACCTGGCAGAAGGGCCTCGACCTTTTGCCCGAAGTGCTGGACGAGATCATCGGTGCCGGCGGCAAGCTCGCCATCCTCGGCTCCGGCGACAGCGACATCGAGGCAGCCCTCCAGGGCGCTGCCGCCCACAATCGCGGTCGTGTCGGCATGGTGCTGGGTTATGACGAAAAACTCTCTCACCTGATGCAGGCCGGCTCCGACGTCATCCTCGTGCCCTCACGGTTTGAGCCCTGCGGCCTGACCCAGCTTTACGCACTGCGCTACGGCTGCATCCCGCTGGTCGCCCGTACCGGCGGTCTTGCGGACACAATTGTCGATGCCAACGAGGCAGCCCTTGCTGCCGGCGTCGCAACCGGCGTGCAATTCGCGCCCGTCACGGCAGAGGCCCTGCGCCGCGCCATCCGCCGCACAGTCAGGCTCTACAGTGACCAGCGTCTCTGGTCGCAAATGCAGAAGCAGGGCATGAAGTCGGATGTCTCCTGGAACAGGAGCGGCGCGACTTACGCCGAACTTTATCAACGCCTCGTCTCGAAAGGCCAGTAATCGATGATCTCGACCGTCTCCACCAAGCCCTATGCCGATCAGAAGCCGGGCACCTCGGGACTGCGCAAGAAGGTTCCGGTCTTCCAGCAGGAGAATTACGCCGAAAACTTCATCCAGGCGATTTTCGACAGCCTCGAAGGCTTTGCCGGCCAGACGCTTGTGATCGGCGGCGACGGCCGTTACTACAACCGCGAAGTCATCCAGGTGGCGCTGAAAATGGCTGCCGCCAATGGCTTCGGCAAGGTTCTGGTCGGCAAGGGCGGCATCCTTTCGACGCCGGCCGCCTCGCATGTCATCCGCAAGTATCAGGCCTTCGGCGGCATCGTGCTCTCCGCCAGCCACAATCCCGGCGGCCCCACGGAAGACTTCGGCATCAAATACAATATCGGCAATGGCGGCCCGGCGCCTGAAAAGATCACCGACGCGATCTTCGACCGCACCCGTAACATCGACAGTTACAAGATCGCCGACGTCGCCGACATCGACCTCGACACGGTGGGCAGCTTCGATCTCGCTGGCATGACCGTCGAAGTGATCGATCCCGTCACCGACTATGCCGACCTGATGGAAACCCTCTTCGACTTCCCGGCCATCCGCGCGCTGATCTCGGGCGGCTTCCGCGTCGTCACCGATAGCATGAGCGCCGTCACCGGCCCCTATGCCGTCGAGATCCTCGAAAAGCGCTTGGGCGCGCCGGCAGGATCCGTGCGCAACGAGATCCCCCTGCCCGACTTCGGCCACCACCACCCGGACCCGAACCTCGTCCACGCCAAGGAACTCTATGACGACGTCATGAGCGCCGACGGCCCTGACTTTGGTGCTGCCTCCGACGGCGACGGCGACCGCAATATGGTCGTCGGCAAGGGCATGTTCGTCACGCCCTCCGACAGTCTCGCCATGATCGCCGCCAACGCCACCTGCGCACCCGGCTACAAGAATGGCATCGCCGGCATCGCCCGCTCCATGCCGACAAGTGCCGCCGCCGACCGCGTCGCCGAAAAACTCGGCATCGGCATGTACGAGACCCCGACCGGCTGGAAGTTCTTCGGCAACCTTATGGATGCCGGCAAGGTCACCGTCTGCGGCGAAGAAAGTTTTGGCACCGGCTCGGACCATGTGCGCGAAAAGGATGGCCTCTGGGCGGTGCTCTTTTGGCTCAACATCGTGGCTGCCCGCAAACAGAGCGTCAAACAGATCGTCGAGGCCCATTGGGCCGAATACGGCCGCAACTACTATTCGCGCCATGACTACGAAGGCGTCGAGACAGAGAGCGCCAACGCCCTCGTCGCCGCGCTCCGCGAAAAGCTCGCCACCCTGCCCGGCACCAAGATCAACGGTCTGACCGTCAGCGCCGCCGACGACTTCGCCTATCACGACCCGATCGACCACTCCGTCTCGAAGAACCAGGGCATCCGCATTCTCTTCGAAGGCGGCAGCCGCATCGTCTTCCGCCTCTCCGGCACCGGCACCTCGGGCGCAACGCTGCGCCTCTATGTCGAGCGCTACGAGCCCGACGCCAACCGCCACGGCATCGAGACACAGGCGGCACTCGCCGACCTGATCGCGGCGGCGGAAGAAGTGGCGGAGATCAAGCGTTACACGGGCATGAACGAGCCGACGGTTATCACCTGATCCCATCGACACTCTTTGCTCACGCATCAGAACCCCGGCGTCTTCGACGCCGGGGTTTTTCTTTGCCGGCGGCATGCCCCCAATTGACTCCACTATCATATCCACTATTCTGGATATATGGATGAGAAATCGACGATCGCAGCCCTCGCCGCCCTGGCCCAGCCAACACGCCTGCAGACCTTTCGTCTGCTCGTGGCGCATGAACCCGATGGCGTACCCGCCGGCGAACTCGCGCGCCTGATCGGCGTGCCGCAGAACACCATGTCGGCGCATCTGTCGACGCTCTCCCAGGCCGGTCTGGTCACCGGCGAGCGCCAGAGCCGCTCGATCCTCTACCGCGCCGACCTCGACCGCTTCCGCGCCGTCGCGCTTTATCTGCTGAAGGATTGCTGCGGCGGCAATGTCAGCCTCTGCCAGCCGCTGATCGACGACCTCACCTGCTGCAGCCCGAACATTCAATCGAACCGCCCCAACTGAGAGACCGGCCATGTCCGACAAGATCTACAACGTGCTCTTCCTCTGCACCGGAAATTCCGCCCGCTCGATCATCGCGGAAGCGCTCCTGAACCGGCTTGGCCTGGGCAAATTCAAGGCCTATTCCGCAGGCTCCCAGCCGAAGGGTGAAGTCCACCCCTACACGCTGCAGCTTCTGAAGGGCGTGAACTACGACACCAGCTTTGCCCGCTCGAAGAACTGGGACGAGTTCGCCGTATCAGGCGCGCCTGAGCTGGATTTCGTTTTCACCGTCTGCGACAACGCAGCCGCCGAAGCCTGCCCCGTCTGGCCAGGCCAGCCGATGACCGCCCATTGGGGCGTGCCGGATCCGGCGGCCGCCGAAGGCACGGAGGCCGAGCGCCACTTCGCCTGCGCGGAAGCCTATCGCATGCTGAACAACCGCATTTCGATCTTCGTCAGCCTGCCGATGATGAGCCTCGACAAGCTTTCGCTGCAGAAGCGGCTGAACGAAATCGGTAGCAGCACACAAACGGCCGGCTGAAGGCCATGACCGATCTGTCCCGCCGCCTGACTGCCGAGGCACTCGGCACCGCAATCCTTGTCGCAACCGTCGTCGGTTCCGGCATCATGGCGGATCGCCTTTCGGACGATGTCGCCGTCTCCCTGCTCGGCAACACCATCCCCACCGGCGCGATCCTCTACGTGCTGATCACCATTCTGGGGCCGATCTCCGGCGCCCATTTCAATCCCGTCGTGACAATGGTCTTCGCCCTGCGCAAGGAACTGGAGACCGCTGCGATCCTGCCATACGTTCTCGCCCAGATCCTCGGCGGCATCGCCGGCACATTCATCGCCCACGCCATGTTCGATCTCTCGATCTTCCAGGTCTCGGAGACAGTTCGCACGGGCCCAGCCCAGTGGACGGCGGAAGCTGTGGCCACCTTTGGCCTTCTCCTCACCATCCTCGGCGGCCTGCGTTTCAAGGCAGACGCCATCCCCATGCTGGTTGGCCTCTACATCACGGCGGCCTACTGGTTCACCGCCTCGACTTCTTTTGCCAATCCGGCCGTCGCGATCGCCCGCAGCCTGACCAACACCTTTGCCGGCATCAGACCCGTCGACCTCACCGGCTTCATCCTGGCCCAGATTGCCGGCGCCCTGATCGCGGCTGCCGTCGCCGCCTGGCTCTTCGCCGAGAGCCGCAACCAAATTCCCCCGATCATACCCGAAGGAACGGAACGTCCATGACCGTCACAATCTATCACAACCCGGCCTGCGGCACCTCGCGCAACACGCTCGACCTCATCCGCCATGCGCGCATTGAACCTGTTGTCGTCGAATATCTGAAGACCCCGCCGAGCAAGGAAGATCTTGCGAAGATGATCGCCGACTCCGGCCTCTCTGTCCGTGAGGCGATCCGCGAAAAAGGAACGCCTTACGAAGACCTCGGCCTCGCCGATCCCGCGCTGTCTGACGACCAGTTGCTCGATGCCATGATCGCGACCCCCATCCTGATCAATCGTCCGCTCGTCGTTACCGACATGGGCACCCGCCTCTGCCGCCCGTCCGAGGTGGTCCTCGACATTCTGCCCGCGGACGCATTCACTTCCGCCTTCGTCAAGGAAGACGGCGAGGCCGTACTCGATGCGGAGGGCAAGCGCATTGTCTGATGTGAAAGTAAACCTGCCCGCCGCCGATCTCGACCACCTGCGCCTGCCAGATCTGGAGGCGCTGCGCCGCCCATTCTCGACCCACAAGCCGCGCATCCTGATCCTCTATGGCTCCCTGCGGCAGGTGTCTTTCAGCCGGCTGCTGGCGATGGAGGCCAAGCGCCTGCTCGAACATTTCGGCGCCGAGGTGAAGGTCTTCGATCCCTCCGGTCTGCCCCTGCCCGACGATGCGCCGGTGACCCACCCCAAGGTGCAGGAACTGCGTGACCTCTCCGAATGGTCCGAAGGTCAGGTCTGGGTGAGCCCCGAGCGGCACGGCACACTGACCGGCATCATGAAGGCCCAGATCGACTGGATACCCTTGTCGATCGGCGCTGTCCGCCCGACCCAGGGCAAGACGCTGGCCGTGATGCAGGTCTCCGGCGGCTCCCAGAGTTTCAACGCCGTCAACGCCATGCGTCTACTTGGCCGCTGGATGCGTATGATCACCATCCCCAACCAGACCTCGGTCGCCAAGGCGTATCAGGAATTCGATGCCGACGGTCGCTTGAAGCCCTCGTCCTATTACGAGCGCGTCGTCGATGTGTGCGAAGAACTGGTCAAGTTCACCTATCTGACCCGCGACATCTCGGATCACCTGACCGATCGCTACAGCGAACGTAAGGAAAAGGCCGTAAAAGCGGTGAACCTCAAGGCCATGTAAGCGCAACCGCTCTGGCCGCGGCCGCGCCGCCTGCTATTGTTCCATCAGGCGAGCGAATCAACCGCACCACGAGGCGACACATGACGCAAGCGATGCTCGGAGCCACCCTGGGCAAGACAGGTGCCGATTTCCGCCTCTGGTCGCATCATGCGGATCTCGTCGAGGTCTGTCTGTTCGACGAGGCTGGCGCAGCGGAACTCAAACGGCTCACGATGACCCGGGGCGAAGGCGATGTGCACCACGTCTTCGTCGAGGGCCTGAAGGAAGGCGCCCGATACGGTTTTCGCATCCACGGTCCCTATGATCCACCGCAGGGCCACTGGTTCGACCCGGCGAAGCTCTTGGTCGACCCTTACGCCACCGAACTCGATCGCCCCTTCGTCTACGATCCAAGACTTGGCCAGTTCGGCATCGACACCGCCGACCTGATGCCGAAAGCGATCCTGAAAGCCCCCAAGCCACAGAAGCCCATGATGCCGCTCGGAGACCGGGCCGGCTTCATCTACGAGGTCAACGTCAAGGCGCTGACCATGCTGCATCCGGATGTACCCGAAGCGCAACGCGGCACGCTCTCAGCCCTCGCCCATCCCGCCATCCTCGCCCATCTGCGCCGCATCGGCGTCGACATGGTCGAGCTGATGCCGATCACCGCCTGGATCGATGAACGGCATTTGGCCCCGCTGGGGCTTACCAACAGCTGGGGTTACAACCCCGTCGCCATGATGGCGCTCGATCCGCGCCTCGTGCCCGGCGGCGTGAAGGAACTCCGCGACACCGTCGCAGCACTCCATGCCGAGGGCATCGGCGTCATCCTCGACCTCGTCTTCAACCACACCGGCGAAAGCGATGTGTTGGGCACGACGCTGTCCATGCGCGGCATCGACAACCGCTCGCTCTTTCGCCATGTGGCCGATGATCCCTGCACGCTGGTCAACGACACCGGCTGCGGCAACACGCTCGCCTGCGACCACCCCTTCGTCCGCCAACTCATCGTCGATACGCTCCGCCACTTCGTGCTCACAGCCGGTATCGACGGCTTCCGTTTCGACCTCGCCCCGATCATGGGCCGCCATTGGGACGGCTTCCATCAGGATGCCCCGACGCTGAAAGCCATCCTCGAGGATGAGGTGCTGGAAGATCGCATCCTGATTGCCGAACCCTGGGATATCGGCCCGGGCGGTTACCAGCTCGGCCGCTTCCCGCCGGCCTTCCTCGAATGGAACGACCGCGCCCGCGACACCTTCCGCCGCCACTGGCGCGGCGATCCGGGAACAACGGGCGATCTCGCGACGGCGCTTGCCGGTTCCGCTCATCTCTTTGGCGCTGGCGGCGGCGATCACAGCCGCAGCGTCAACTTCATCGCCGCCCATGACGGCTTCTCGCTCTATGATCTCGTTTCCTTCGAGCACAAGCACAACGAGGCGAATGGCGAGGAAAACCGCGACGGCCACAACGAGAACCACTCCTGGAACAACGGCATCGAAGGCGAAACCTCGGACAAGGCGATCCTGAAGCGGCGCCGGCAGGACGTCGAAGCCCTGCTCTCCACGCTGTTCGCCAGCCGCGGTGCCGTGATGTTGACCGCCGGTGACGAGTTCGGCCGCAGCCAGCGGGGCAACAACAATGCCTATTGCCAGGACAATGCACTCACCTGGCTCGACTGGTCGGCACTGGACGCCGAACTGGTGGAGACAACGGCAAGGCTCGCTGCGATGCGCCAGCGCTTCAGCTGCTTCATGGACACCGCCTTCCTGACCGGCAACGGCGACGTCGAATGGCTAGGCCCATCCGGCGAAACCATGACCGTCGACGAGTGGCAGACATCGGACCTCGGCACCCTGTCGATGGTCCTGTCGACCATCGACCGCGAGACGGGGAAACCCGCCCGCATCGCCGTCCTGTTCAACCGCAGCCAGAAGCCGCGCGACCTTGCCCTGCCTGCTGCTTATGGGCGCAAATGGCGCCGCCTCGCAACGGGAAAGGGTTCGGCAACCATCACGGTGAAACCGCGCAGCGTGGATTTCTGGCTTGAAAGCTGAGAAATGCGCATTGCCGTGATCGCTGCCTATTCCGCAGGACGTAAACCGGCTGTAGCGTGCAGCGCAGTATTGTCAGATTAGGTGTTTTCATGCCGAAAGAGATTTCGCTCTCGGACGTTCAAGGCCTTATCGGAACGGTGGTCGGCATTTCGAACTGGATCACCGTCGACCAGCCGATGATCGACGCCTTTGCCGGCGCCACCATGGATCATCAGTTCATCCACACCGATCCCGTCCGCGCTGCCGCGGAGACACCGTTCGGCGGCACCATCGCCCACGGCTTTCTCACCGTCTCGCTTCTGTCCGCGATGAACTACGACTGCCTGCCAAAAATCCGCGAACAGACGCTGGGCATCAATTACGGCTTCGACAAGCTGCGCTTCATGTCGCCGGTGAAGACGGGCAAGCGCATTCGCGGCACGTTCAAGTTGGCCGAAGCCCGCTTTCGCGGCGCCGGCATGCTGATGAACACCTATGAGGTGACGGTCGAGATCGAGGACGAGCGCAAGCCGGCGCTGACCGCCGACTGGATCACAATCTCCCAGTTCGACCCGAAGGACCGGCCGGAAGGCGTCTGATACGGGAGGTGGAGACTGGCATGACCGCCGACCGCAATGAGTTCATCCGCCAGAGTTTCCTCCGCCAGGCGAAAGCCTGTGCCGATCTCGGCTCGCCCTTCACCGCCAGGCTCTGCACGCTGGCAGCGGAGCGACTGACCGACCGGACACCGGTCGGTGCAAAAATCCTCGGCTGGCCCGGCAATCCCGATGGCACCGGCGATGCGCTGGCCCTGCGTTTTGCCGGGACCCTGCATTCCCTCGTGCGCTCCGGACAGGATCCCGCGCTCGCGGCAACCTATCCGCCGCACGCGGTGGATGACGACAGATTCTGGACCGCCGTCGAGGCCACCTTCCGCCGCGACGAGGCATTTATCCTCGACCGCCTGAAATCCGCACCGCAGACCAATGAGGTGCGCCGCTCTTCTGCCCTCTTGCCAGGCTTCCTGACAATTGCCGCGCTCACAGGTAAGCCACTGGTCCTGTCCGAAGTCGGCGCCAGTGCCGGCCTGAACCTGCAATGGGACCGCTACGCCTATAGGCTCGGAGACATAAGCTGGGGCAAGGCCTCGTCGGTCGAACTAGCCCCCCGCTGGGAAGGCACGCCGCCACCGACAGCTGACATCGAGATTACCGATCGCGCCGGCTGCGACCTCAAACCGCTTGACCCGTCCTCCGACGACGACCGCCTGCGGCTCTTCTCCTATATCTGGGCCGACCAGCAGGATCGCCTCGACCGCACGGCAGCAGCGCTTGCCATGGCCGCCGACAGCGGTTTGAAGGTGGAGAAGGCCGACGCCATCGACTGGCTGCGGCACCGGCTCGCGACACCCCGCCCGGGCCTCGCACACGTCGTCTACCACACCATCGCCTGGCAATATCTGCCGCCCGCACTCAACGCCGAAGGCGAAGCCCTCATCGCCGACGCTGGCAGCCGGGCAACCGAAGCAACTCCGCTGGCCCGCCTGCAACTGGAAGCCGATGGCAAGCCGGACGGGGCCGCCATCCTGCTAACGTTGTGGCCATCAGGCGAGACCCGCGAGATCGGCAGGGCGGATTTTCATGGGCGCTGGGTGAAGTGGGTGGGTTGGCAAGGCTCAACTGTTTGACCTGAACAAAGCCGCATAATCCCGCCGGCCATAGAATATGTTGGTGATCACCACGTCGCGACCATCAACGACATACAGCACGACGGCACTGTGCTCGAACGGAACCATGCGCAGCCCCGGAGCCAGATCCTCCCGTGACACTCCGCCATTAGGAGCATCACCGATCTTCTCGCATCGCGCACGAATACGGCCAACATATCGCCGAGCAGTCACAGGCGACTGACTGAGCGAAAGCACAAAAGCAAAGATCGCTCGGAGATCGTTCAACGCCTCGGGGCGAAAACGAACCTTAGCGCGCTGCACGTCCCGGCACCGATTGCGCCTCGGCCATCATCTGGTCGAGTGCAGCGTCCACCTCTTCCAAGCTGAGGCTCGGGCGAGGATCTTCGATCGAGCGACGTACCCGAAGCCGGATGGCCTCAAGCTGTTCAGCCGGATCGTCTGTAGTTTGGTGCCAGGCCTCGATTGCGGCAAGTACCGCCTCGTCCGCCGACGCGAAACCGCCGATCTCGACGAGATCGTCCACGGCCTTCAGGGTCTCGTTTTGGAGAGATTTCATCAAACCTGACCTCCATCCTGCACAATCCAGCGATCAGAATAACACGCGGAGAACGTCGACGCGAGGTCCGCACACGAACACAAAAAAGGCCGGGTCACCCCGGCCTCCTCAAACCCCTTCAGACACTCGCCCCTCAGAGCGAGGCATCCTCCGCGCCTTCGGCGAGCATGCCGAAGGCATAATCTGCAAACGAGCGCCAGCATTCGACCCGGAAGGTCTCTTCATCGACCCGGTAGAGGATGATCTCGATCTTGCCGAAGACCGAGCGGGTAACAGCTCCGACCGGGAAGGCGGCAAGCGAGAGATCGAGCGGCGAAGCGCTGTTGATCGTGTCGGCGGCGGCCGGACCGGAGACGATGACCGCCGTGTTGCGGTGGGAGATGTCGGTTGCCGAATGAAGCGCGCCCGAAGCGGCACAATCGGCCATCAGGTCGCCGCCCTTTTCGTCGATCAGCAGCCATTCGTCCGGACCGATCCAGAAGGCGGTGCGGCCCTTGGTGGCCGCCGAGGTCTTCGGCTTCGTCGGAAGCTTCAGACCAAGCGACTTGGACAGTGCGGCAACAGCATCGGCGCCGGCGCGAAGCGAGACGCGGGTCGCGGGAAGAGCCGGGGTAAGGCGCACCTTGGCGCTGCCGCCGTGGAAGCCGGACAGGACCGTCTTGCGCTCTGCGGTAAACGTATCAGCCATGGATGCGGCCTCCTTCCTTGTCAACGAACACCATGTCGGTGACTTCCACCGCGATGGTCTTGTCCTTCATCGGCACGTAAAGCGTCTCGCCCATCCGGGCCCGTCCACCGGCCACCATAGCGATCGCAATCGAGCGCCCGAGGTTTTCCGACCAGTAGGACGAGGTGACGTGGCCGAGCATGGTCATGGGCTTGGGCTGGTTCGGATCGGCGACGATCTGCCCGCCCTCTTCCAGAACCTCGTTCGGGTTCTTCGTCAGAAGGCCGACGAGCTGCTTGCGGCCTTCCTTGACGAGATCAGGACGCTTCATGCCGCGAATACCGACGAAATCGGTCTTCTTCTTCGACACTGCCCAGGACAGGCCGGCATCGTCAGCCGTCAGCGTGCCGTCGGTATCCTGACCGACGATGATATAGCCCTTTTCGGCGCGCAGCACGTGCATCGTCTCGGTGCCGTAGAGGCAGGCGCCGAGCGACTGGGCGCGCTCCCAGATCTGGCGGAAGACGTCAGCACCGAAATCGGCAGGTACGTTCACTTCGAAACCGAGTTCACCGGTGAAGGAGACGCGGAAGAGCCGTGTCGGCACGCCGCAGAATTTGCCTTCGGCCACGCTCATATGCGGGAAGGCCTCGTTCGAGATGTCGATGCCCTCGACGAAAGGCGCGATGATGTCGCGCGCCTTCGGACCCTGGACGGCAATGACCGCCCAATGTTCGGTGGTCGAGGTGAGCCAGACCTTCAGATGCGGGAATTCCGTCTGCAGATAGTCTTCCATATGATGCATGACGCGCGGCGCACCGCCCGTCGTGGTCGTCACGTGGAAGCGGTCTTCCGCCAGACGACCGACGACG
>JARXAQ010000206.1 GCA_029865825.1 Rhizobium sp. | reverse complement strand
ATCTTCCGGGCAAAGCACGATCCCCGCGCGCATTGAGGCGCCGGCGTCGACGGCGTCCACGATGACGCCATCAACAGCGACCGTGCCGTGGGAGCGCCGGTCGGCCCCGAACAGCAGGCGTGCCATTTCGCTGCGCCCCGCGCCGATCAGACCGAAGAAGCCGAGAATCTCGCCCAGTCGGACGGTAAAGTTGATCGGATGCGGCAGATGCGGGCCGCGCACATCACGGACATTAAGGCGCACAGGGCCAAGGTCCCGGGCACGCCACCCCCAGATATCGCTGATCTCACGACCGACCATTTCGGCGATGATCTGGTCGCGGCTGGTATCGGCAATCTTCGCATGATGTGCTGCCAGCTTGCCGTCCCGAAGAACGGTCAGACTGTCGCAGAGCCGAAAGATCTCGTCGAGGCGATGCGATACATAGAGGATGACCGTGCCCTTGGCCTTCAGCCGTTCGATCAGAGAAAACAGCACTTCGCTTTCGCGCGACGACAGGGAAGAGGTCGGTTCGTCCAAGGCGATGACACGGGCATCGAGGATAACGGCCTTGGCGATCTCCACCATCTGGCGTGCGCCGATGGAGAGCGACGAAACCTTGGCTGAGGGATCGATATCGATCCCGATATCCTTCAGCTTGGCGGCGACGCTATCGATCAGCTTGCGTCTGCTGATGACCCCGCCGGACGACGGAAAGCGGCCGAGCCAAAGGTTTTCAGCCACGGTCAGTTCAGGAACCAGCTGTAATTCCTGGTGGATGACAATGACGCCTGAGGCAAAGGCGTCACGCACGGATTTGTAGGTCTGGGTTTTCCCGTCGATGGAAATGGTCCCTGTGTCGGCGGACTGGTCGCCCGAGAGCAGGCGGATCAGCGTCGATTTTCCTGCGCCATTCTCGCCCATCAAACCGTGGACGGCACCTTTGTCGACGGAAAAGGACACGTTCGACAGGGCCTGGACGCCCGGATAGCTCTTGCTGATATCGTTGAATTCGAGGAAGGCCATGGAAGCTCCGCAAAAAGGCCCGGCGGTTGTCAACGCCGCCGGGCGGGCTTGCCGAAAGGCAGGTTACTCGATCCCGAGTTCCTTACGCACCGATTCATAGTCGCTGCGAAGCGCAAGTGCACCGGCAGTGAGCGTCAGCTTTTCCGGTTCCTTGCCGTTGGCGATCCACTCATACATGTTCAGTGCGGTCTCGTAGCCGTGACGCTTGGGGGAGATAATCACGGTGCCGAAGAAACCGGTTGCGGTCGGCTTCTTAAACTCGTTGATGGCGGATTCCGCGCCGCCGATGCCCACGCCAAGGACGTTCTCGGCAGGAATGCCGACGGATTCGGTGGCACGAACGGCCCCCAGGACGGCTTCATCGTTCAGGCCGAAGGCGATCCAATGCTTCACCTCGGCATGTTTGTTCAACACTGTCGTTGCGGCGTTCAGCGCAGCCTCGGTGTCGGTCTTGGCCTGCGGGGCGTCATAGATGTTTTCAGCCGGGAAGCCCGCAGCCTTGAGTGCTGCGATGGCACCTTCGACGCGGTCGACGGCGGTCGGCAACTGGTCGTAAGAGACGCGGATGGCGCCGACGTCCTTCATGTCCCAGCCGCGCTTCTTGATCTCGTCGGCGAGAGCCTGGCCAACGGTTTCGCCGATCTTGGTGGCAGAAATGCCCATATGCACGACGTCTTCGATCGGATTGCCGTCGGCCCCAACGAGGCGGTCGTCGACAGTCATGACCTTAAGGTCATTGGCGGCCGCCTTGGCGACGATGCCGGGGCCGAGCCTGACGTCAGGTGTGCAGATGATGAAGCCCTGAGCGCCCTGGGCTGCCAGATTATCGATGGCCGACTGCACCTTTTCGCCGTCTTCGGCGCCGATCTTAACAAGGGTGAAGCCCTTTTCCTTGGCGGCTTGGTCAGCGAACTTCCATTCGTCCTGGAACCAGGGCTCCTCCGGCTGCTTCACCAAGAAGCCGATCTTGACGTCGGCGGCATAGGTCGAGCCGGCTGCCGCGAACGCGACGACGCCAGCCAGAATGGCATTCTTCCATGAGCGCATGTTTTCTCTCCCAGATTCCAAAATTGATCAGCTGCCTCCCAGGCAGCGCTCAAGAATTAGGTTAAATCATCATACCAGTCAATTGCCTTGGTATGATGATTGAGATAAACGTTTGTGCGTTGGGTTTTCACGTGGCGGCGATATCGTAAGCCCTTGCGAATTCGAGTAGATGGGTTGAGGACGGCGCATATGGAGGCCAGGGTGGAAACGGTCGAGCAGCGGGATGACAGGCAGCAGCAGACAGAGATCATTCGCCGGCCGCGGGTGCGCCGCAATGTGACTGTGGCCATTGCCCAAGATATCTGCGCCGACCGTTATCCGCCCGGTAGCCAGCTGCCACGCGAAAACGATCTCTGCGAGATCTATGGTGTCAGCCGCACCGTCATCCGCGAATCGCTGAAAATCCTGGAATCCAAGGGTCTGCTGCGCGGCAAGCCGCGCGTCGGCACTGTCGTTTGCGACAAGGATGATTGGAACATCCTTGATGCCGATGTGCTGGAATGGATCGGTCCATACATCAAGGATTTCGACCTGCTCGGCTGCATTCTGGAAGCGCGCCGCACGATCGAACCCGTGGCCGCAGAGCTTGCTGCCGTGCGGGCGACCACCCAACAGATTGCCGACCTCGAAAGTGCCTGGCGACAGATGCGCGATTCGAGTGAGGATCCGGAGCGGTTCACCGAAGCCGACGTGCTTTTCCATACCGTGCTTCTGGCTGCGAGCCACAATCAGGTTTTCCGTCGCCTCTCGAGTGCGATCCATGCGGCCCTTCACTATGCGTTGCACGCCTCCAACGTCGCGGTGGAGAGCCGCGAGGATGCCGTCACCATTCACGGCGAACTGGTCGAGGCGCTGCGCATGCGCGATGGCGAGAAAGCAAGGCACGTTGCTAACCGCATGCTCGATCTCGCGGTTCACGATCTCGCCGCCGCCGAACGGGTGATCGGCCGAAACAAGACCAGATAAGGCAGCCAGACCTGCAGCAGTAGAGAAGATGAAGCGCATGAAAATCACCAAGCTCACAACCTATATCGTGCCGCCGCGCTGGTGTTTCCTGAAGATCGAGACGGACGAGGGCATTGTCGGCTGGGGTGAACCCGTGGTCGAGGGCCGGGCGCTGACAGTCGAGGCGGCGGTGCACGAGCTCTCGGACTACCTGATCGGCAAGGACCCGTTTCTGATCGAGGATCACTGGACCGTGATGTATCGCGGGGGCTTCTATCGAGGCGGCGCGGTGCACATGAGTGCCATTTCCGGCATCGATCAGGCGCTCTGGGATATCAAGGGCAAAGCGCTTGGGCAGCCGATCCATTCGCTGCTGGGCGGTCAGGTGCGGGACAGGATCAAGGTTTACAGCTGGATCGGCGGCGACAGACCCAGCGACGTCGCCAACAATGCGAGAGAGGTGGTCGCGCGCGGCTTCCAGGCGATCAAGCTCAACGGCTGCGAGGAATTGCAGATCGTCGACAGCAACGAAAAGCTCGACAAGGCCGTCGAGACCATCGGTCTCATCCGCGATGCCATCGGTCCACATATCGGAATCGGCGTCGATTTCCATGGCCGTGTGCACAAGCCTATGGCCAAGGTTCTGGCCAAGGAACTCGACCAGTTCAAGTTGATGTTCATTGAAGAGCCGGTGCTGTCGGAAAATCGGGAGGCGTTGCGCGATATCGTCAATCACACCTCCACCCCGATTGCGCTCGGAGAGCGGCTCTATTCACGCTGGGACTTCAAGCAGATCTTGTCGGACGGCTTCGTCGACATCATACAGCCGGATCTGTCCCATGCCGGTGGTATCACCGAATGCCGCAAGATCGCGTCTATGGCCGAAGCGTATGACGTCGCTCTCGCGCCGCATTGCCCACTGGGACCGATCGCGCTTGCCGCTTGCCTGCAGGTCGATGCGATCAGCTATAACGCCTTCATCCAGGAGCAGAGCCTCGGCATTCACTACAACAAGTCCAACGACATCCTGGATTATATCGTCAACAAGGACGTGTTCCAGTATGCCGACGGCTATGTCTCAATCCCCCAGGGACCAGGGCTCGGCATCGAAGTGGACGAGGCCTATGTGATCGAACGGGCGAAGGAGGGGCATCGGTGGCGCAACCCGATCTGGCGCCACGCAGACGGCAGCTTCGCCGAGTGGTGAGCGTGCGATCCAGGGCGCTGTCGGCGGCTGCTCTATACTGCGAGGCCGGTCTCGACGGCAACCGTAAGCTTTGCCCGTCACCAGCATTTTCTATCTGGTGAAGTAAGATCGGACATATGAAGGAGGATGCCGGTCGCATGAGCGTCGGTATATGGTACCTGCTGTCGTGTTGACGAGGCTCGCCTTTGCCTCGGGTCCAGCAGCACCTCAACTCTCGGACAAGATACGGACTGGCCTGTCCCATTGGATCAGCACCACACATCCCGTGTCGCTCCAGACGGAATGCTCGCTGCCAATCGCGTTGATGACGCAGCACCCCACTCCAAAATCGCCGCTCTCGTCCGACTGGGTCCCGTGCAAGACGAGGATCGTCTCCAGCCCCTCATGCCGGTGGCGCGGCACCGAGGCGCCCGCCTCGTATTTGAGCAGCGCCACGCCCGGCTGGTCGTCGGCAAAGCGTTTGATCCAGTGGACCGTAACGCCCTCGCGAAAGGCTTCGAAGTCGAGGTCCTTCCAGCCGCCCTGTGTCAGGCTTTCCCGGGTCGTTTCAGGCAAGGATCGCCACCAATAAGTAATAGAGATGCGCCGTCCAGCCGACGATGCCACCCTGCGCGCGGATCATGTCGATGGCGGCCTGCTTGAACTGCGGGAAGTAGCTCGCCGTCGCTTCCTCGACCAGCAGGCATTCGTAACCCCTGTCATTGGCCTCGCGCATCGTCGTCTGAACGCAGACCTCGGTGGTGACGCCGGCAAACACCAGCTGTTCGATGCCGCGCGCTTTCAGTGTCTCTCCCAGCGGCGTCGCATAAAACGCCCCCTTGCCGGGCTTTTCGATCACGACCTCCCCGTCGATCGGCGCCAGCTCCGGCAGGATTGCGGTTCCTGGCTCGCCTGATATCAGGATGCGCCCCATCGGGCCGACATCGCCGATCCGAAGTGTCGGCGTACCGCGATTGCGCTTCGCCGGCGGCAGGTCGGAAAGGTCAGGCCGGTGGCATTCCTGCGTGTGGATGATAGGAAGGCCAGCGGCACGAAAACCTTCGATGAGACGCTTCACATCGGAAACAATCGCGGTGACATGGCTCACGTCATTGCCGAGGCTGTCACCAAAGCCGCCGGGTTCGGCAAAATCCCGCTGCATGTCGATGACGATAAGCGCGACCGCCTCGCGGCGGAGCGGAAATGAAAAAGGTAAGGCCTTGATATCAGCCATCAGTGATGCCCCGCCATATGCGCGCCGATGACGGAAATATCAGCCATGTGAGCCGGTGTCTCGAACACCAGTCTACCCTCGGACATGACCAGGATCCGGTCCGACATCTCCAGCAATTCGTCCAGATCCTCCGAGATCAGCAACACCGCAGTACCGCTGTTCCGCGCCTTCATGATTCGCGCGCGGATTTCCGCCACGGCCGAAAAATCCAGCCCGAAACAGGGGTTGGAAACGACCAGCAGGTCGACGTCTCCCGTCAGTTCGCGGGCAAGTACGGCGCGCTGCACATTGCCGCCGGAGAGCGAGGCGATCGGGGAGGCGGAAGAAGCAGTCTTCACCTTGAAGTCGGCAATCAACTGGCCCGCCCGCTTCTTGATGCCGCGCAGGTCGAGCCAGCGTGTCTCGCGGCCCTCACGGTCGAGATCGAAGGTGCGGAAGGCGAGGTTCTCACTGACGCTCATTTTCGGCGCACAGGCATTCTGCAGCGGCTCCTCGGGAATGAAGCGCACGCTGCTGCTACGGGTTTCCGCCCGGGTCGCACCATATGCTGTGCCTTTTACCTGCACGCTGCCGCTCTCCGTCGGTCGCTGTCCTGCGAGTATTTCCGACAGTTCCTTTTGGCCGTTTCCGGAGATCCCGGCAATGCCAACGATCTCGCCGGACTTGACCGCCAGTTGTCCGATTTCGATCGTCTTGAGGCCTGTTCGGTCGAGCGCCTTCACGCCATCGAGTTCCAGGATTGGCCGGGCATCCGCCTGCACCGGTAGTCGGTGATCGAGCTCGGCCAATCTGATGTCGCCGATCATCATCGCCGCCATGTCCTTGGTCGAAAGTGCTGCCGTCTTACCGCCGCCGGTGAACTTGCCCTTGCGCAATACCGAGACGGCATCGGCGAACTTCGTCACCTCGTGGAATTTGTGGCTGATCATCAGCACGGTCAGTTCGCCGCGCTCAGTCATGCCGCGCACCAGTCCCAGCATGTCGTCGGCCTCGCCCGGCGTCAGCACCGAAGTCGGCTCGTCGAGCACTAGAAAACGCCGGCCGAGATAAAGCTGCTTGATGATCTCGAGCTTCTGCTTTTCGCCGGCCGCCAAGTCGGAAACCGGCCGGTCGAGCGGAATTTCGAAGGGCATGGTCTGCATGAAGGCAGCCAAATCCTGCTTCTCGCGCGCCCAGTTGATCACCGATGGCACTTCGTTGCGGCTGATGACGAGGTTTTCCGCCCCGGTGAGCGAGGGCACCAGGGTAAAATGCTGATAGACCATGCCGAGCCCAAGGGCTGCTGCATCGCGGGGTGAACTGACCGCCACTTCCCGGTCGTCGACCATCAGCTGTCCTGATGTCTGTCGGTAAAAACCCATGATGCATTTGACCAGCGTCGATTTGCCGGCGCCGTTTTCGCCGAGAAGCGCATGGAACGAGCCCGGCTCGACCTTGATCGAGACGGTATCGAGAGCGGTGAAGCTGCCGAAACGCATGGTCATGTCGACCGTCTCGATGCCGACTGCCGGGATAATTTTTGCGGGGGGAATTTCGCCGATAATACCCACGGTCACTGCTCCCTTTCAACGATGATGGCAACGGGTCCGCCACCGGGCGGCCCCTGGTGTTCGGCGCCGCCGGAGACGTAGAGGTCGGTCATGCCGAAGACGCCGGCGAGAACCCCGCCGACAAAGGCGCGGGCATGCCGGGTGGCGGAGACATCGGAATCATCCAGCATGGTATGACGACGCCCGCGCACCTGGCCGCTCGGATCGGGCTCTGCCTTGGCAAGCACGGCCTTCAGCCGGGCATCGGCGGGCAGGCGACTGCGCGCCTCGTGCACAGAAGCGGTATCGATTGCGTCCTGCATCACTCCATGGTCGATCGCCAAAGGACCGGACCAGGCATCGCTCATCCCGAGCACAATGATTTCGTGGTCGGAGAGTTCAACACCGGCCGATGTCGAGGCGCAGCGTGAGTAAAGATCGAAATTTGTGCCGATATCGGCATCCGTGATCGCGTGCTCCTGAATTTCTCCAAGAGCAACGGCCACACCAAGGGCCGAGGCACCGCGTGAAAATCCCATCGATTTCAGCGTATCGCAGGTGACGGTCTTGGCGCCCTTCGCCTCCACCGCGGCAACGGCTTTGGCAGTCAGCAGAGGACACTTGATCTGGACGAAATGTACGTCCTGAGCTGAGGTTATCCCGGCGTCGCGCATGGCCGCACGCACGCCGTCCGCGACCATCAGCACCTGTTCCTTGCGACCAAGCTGTGGCGGCGGAAGATCGGCTGTCCTGGCGACCCCAATCGCCAAGGCTCTCGAGCCGGGTTCCTCTGACGGTGAACGTGCGAACACCGTCCAGTGCGGCGACAGCGCACCCTCCGTTCCGCCCGACATGATGATCGAAACGCCTTCAACCCCATGCCTTGTAAACAGCGCCTCGAAGGATTGCGTCGCATAGCCCCGGCTGAAATCGTTGACGCAGCCATTACCCTCGGTCTTGCCGAGCACGGCGACGATGCTGGATGGGGAGAGGCCGGTCCCGAACAAGGCTTCAACGCCCGCAACATCGCTGGGGCCATCGGCAGCAACGCGATAGACCTCGGCACGCCATGACGCCATCAGGGCAGGGCCTCCACCAGCGCCTTTGAATTCGACACCGATCCGAACACGCCGCCCTGCATCTTCACCATCTTGATGGCTGCGAGGTGGTTGCCGTAATCGGTCGCGCCGCAGCAGTCCTCCAGCAGCAAACATTCAAAGCCGCGGTCATTCGCCTCGCGCATTGTGGTGGACACGCAGACATCCGTGGTGATGCCCGTCAGGATGATGTTCTCGATGCGCTTCTGGTTGAGGATCAGCTCCAGGTCGGTGGCGCAGAACGAGCCTTTGCCCGGCTTGTCGATGATTGTCTCTCCCTCGATGGGGTAAAGCTCGGGAATGATGTCCCATCCCGGCTCGCCGCGCACGAGAATGCGCCCGCAAGGGCCCGCATCACCAATGCCGGCCCCGATCCGCTGGGATCGCCAGCGCTTGTTGGCCGGCAGATCGGCGAGATCGGGGCGGTGCCCCTCGCGCGTATGGATGATGTGATAACCCTTGGTTCGCATGGCAGACAGCACCGCCTTGATCGGCTCGATCGGCGCCTGCACCAGCGACAGATCATAGCCCATGTGATCGACATAGCCGCCCTTGCCGCAGAAATCGGTCTGCATGTCGATGATGATGAGTGCGGTATTGTCCGGCCGAAGCTTGCCGTTATAGGGCCAGTTATAGGGGTCGCCTGCAATGTAGCTCGTCTTGGTCTCGGTCATCGCATCCATGGTCCCGCCTCCTATTCGCCAGCCAGCTTGTAGCTCTCGCCAAAGCGTCGCTTCGGCTTGTCGAAGCCGCAGCTCGTCCCGTCAGTCACCTTCACCTGGTCTTCCCACGGCAGCCGATAACGCCCGGCGACCAGATCATGCATGTAGCTGTAAGGGGCATCCTGCGCGCCTCCGTCCACTGCGACGTAGCCGCGATGGCCGAACTGGTAGATGTTGTT
Organism: Rhizobium sp.; assembly: GCA_029865825.1. GTDB lineage: Bacteria > Pseudomonadota > Alphaproteobacteria > Rhizobiales > Rhizobiaceae > Allorhizobium. Next base: position 97 of record JARXAQ010000206.1, on the reverse strand, counting down.
TTCGACGCCCCATCCGAGCCGTGCTTCGCGCACGAGATCAGGCCGCACCTCTGCCGTGATGATCTCGTTCACCCGACCGCTGGTGCCATGCGCAATG
>JARXAQ010000197.1 GCA_029865825.1 Rhizobium sp. | reverse complement strand
TGGTCGGGCTGTCATGGTCGGAAGCCCGGCCCTTCTGTCGAGCATCGGAAACGACATGCTGCTCGCCGTTCCCATCAGTTTCTTCATCTTCGTTGTCGTCGCCGCCATCGTTGCCGCCGTCGTCAAGTTCACGCCCTACGGCTTGTGGCTGATGTTGATGGGCACCAATCCGAAGGCTGCCGTCTTTGCAGGATTTCCGAAGACAGGCGTGCTTCTCGGGACCTATGCCCTTTCCGGCACGCTTTCGGGGCTCGCAGGCATCATTATTGCGGCGCGAAACGTCAACGTGAAGTTCGACTACGGCAGTTCCTACCTGCTGATCGCCATCCTGATTGCCGTCATGGCGGGGGTTAAGCCTGAGGGGGGCTATGGCCGCGTGATCTGCGTCGTCATGAGCGCGATTGCGCTGCAGCTGTTGTCGAGCCTGCTCAACTTTGGCGGTCTTTCCAATTTCGTCCGCGACTTTGCCTGGGGGCTGCTGCTGCTGACCTTTCTGGCGGTCGGTCGCTACGACATCGTCGGCTTCCTGTCGCCGGGACGCCGAGACCAGAATTCTTCGGTGCCTGTCCCTCAAGCTCCGAAGTGACAAAAGCGAGGGAAACACTTGTGGAGGAAAGCATGAACTCGTTTTCGAAAAAGTTTCTGGCAGGAACGGCCGTTGCGGCCGTGGCACTTGCCGGCTCTGTCGGCGTCCTGGTGGCACAGGAAAAGCCGGTGATCGCGACCGTGGTCAAGATCAGCGGTATCCCGTGGTTTGACCGCATGAACACAGGCGTCGTTGCCTTCCAGGAGGCCAATGCGGACGTCGTGGCAAGCCAGAGCGGCCCCGCCACCGCTGACTCGGCCCAGCAGCTTCAGATCGTCAACGATCTCGTGGCCAAGGGCGTCAACGCGCTTGCTGTGGTCCCGATGGATCCGGCCGTCCTGGAGGGAACGTTCCAGCGTGCCATGGAGCGGGGCATCATCGTGGTGACCCACGAAGCGGACAACCAGGCCAATACCAATGCCGACGTCGAAGCCTTCGACAATGCTGACTATGGTGCAGCATTGAACGAGCGTCTGTCAGAATGCATGAACAAGGAAGGCAAGTGGACCACCTTCGTCGGCTCGCTCGGCAGCCGCACGCATATGCAGTGGGTCGGTGCCGGCGAAGAAAACGCCAAGAAATATGCCGGCATGGAGCTCGTTGATGCCAACAACGAGTCCTTCGACGACGCCAATGCGACCTACGAAAAGGCGAAGGAAATCCTGCGCAAGCATCCCGATATCAAGGGCTTCCAGACCTCTGCCGGCAATGACGTGCTTGGCGTCGGTCGCGCAATCGACGAAGCGGGCCTGAGCGGCAAAGTCTGCCTCGTCGGGACGGGCCTGCCGAACCCTTCTGCCGATCTTCTGGAATCGGGGGCCATCACGGCCATCGGCTTCTGGGATCCGCAAAAGGCTGGCATGGCGATGAACGCCGTCGCCAAGCTCATGCTGGAAAAGAAGGAAATCACCGATGGCATGGATCTCGGCGTCCAGGGCTATGAAAAGGTTTCCGTCAAGCCGGGCCCCGGCAAGGGTCTCCTGATCGTCGGCAACGGCATGGTCTTGGCCGACAAGGCAACCTACAAGGACTTCCTGTTCTAGTCCCAGACGCATCAAGCCGGCCGGGGGGTCACCTCCGGCCGTAATGATCCGGCGCGACATGCGCTCCGGTCAGCATGAGGACAATTCCGTGGCGGCTCCAGACACTATCGCGCAGCGTTCGACATCGTTGCTCGAACTCAGAAACATCCAGAAGTGGTTTGGCGGCGTCCACGCCCTGCGTGGCATCGACCTGACGCTGAAGCCGGGCGGTGCTTATCATCTCCTTGGTGAAAACGGCTGCGGCAAGAGCACCGTGATCAAGATCATGTCCGGTGCTCATCCGCCAAGTTCGGGCGAGATCGTCCTCGAAGGCAAGACATTTTCATCCCTTACCCCCATCCAGTCCTTGGCCGCCGGGATCGAGACCGTTTATCAGGACCTCTCCCTTTTGCCCAATCTGAGCGTCGCCGAAAACGTGGCCCTCAATGAGCAGCTTGTTGCTTCGAATGGTAGCCTCGCGCGCCTGTTTGATCGAAAGCGCCTCAAGGAAACCGCCGAGCGGGCGCTTGCCGCGGTCGGCCTTCCGACGGACCGGGCGTTTCTCAACACCATCGTTTCAGATTTGCCGCTGGCATCGCGGCAACTTGTCGCCATTGCCCGGGCGATCGCAACCCGCGCCAAGCTTGTGATCATGGACGAACCGACAACCTCCCTCACACGGCGGGAAGTCGACAATCTCATCCAGGTGGTGGAGCGTCTGCGATCTGAAAATGTTGCGGTTCTCTTCGTCACGCACAAGCTGGACGAGTGTTATCGCATCGGCGGCGACGCCGTGGTCTTCCGCGATGGTCAATGCGTCGCGCAAGGGCCGATCGAAAATTACACGAAGAAGCAACTGGCCGAGCTGATGACCGGCCGTTCCATCGATGCCCAGCGCTACCGGACCGGCAAGCCTTTGGGCACTGCCTTGCTGACGGTGGATCATTTGACAGCCGATGGTGTCGTCGATGTCAGCCTATCGCTCCGCAAGGGCGAGATCCTCGGCATTACCGGTCTGGCGGATTCCGGGCGCAACGAGCTGGCCATGGCCTTGACGGGCGTAGCGCCGGCAAAAACGGGGCGCGTAACTTTGGAAGGCCGTGAGATCGTCGTGCGCTCGCCCGCAGATTCGATTGCGCATGGCGTCGGCTATGTGCCGGAAGACCGGCTTGCAGAAGGGCTCTTCCTCGGTAAGTCGATCCTCGAGAACGAAATCGCGCTGATCGTGTCCCGGCTTGCAAACAGTATCGGGATCGTCGACCGCCAGGAGGGGCGCAAGATCGCGGCGAAGCTCTCGCAAGAGATGCGGTTGAACACCAAGGATCTGGATCTGCCGGTCGGCTCTCTGTCAGGCGGCAACCAGCAGCGCGTCCTGATCGGGCGCTGGCTCAGTATCCAGCCCAAACTGCTCGTCCTTCATGGGCCGACCGTCGGTGTCGATGTCGGCTCAAAGGATACGATTTACAAGGTGATCCAAGCCCTCTCCGATGCCGGCATGGGCCTGATCATCGTCAGCGACGACCTTCCCGAGCTCCTGCAGAATGCAGACCGCATCCTCGTGATGAACAGTGGCCGCATCGTTGCGGAACTGGATGCAGACGTTTCCAGCGAAGAGCAGCTCTACCGTGCCATGCTGACCAACCCGACGGAGAATGTCCAATGAGCGCGCAACCGATAGACGATGTCCGCGGTGTGTCGGCCGCGCGCGCCTTTAGCTTTGGCGAACTCATTCGCCGGCGACCGGAAACCATCACGTTCATTCTGCTGGTCAGCATTTGTGTGGCCGTAGCGATTGCCAACCCTGCATTTCTTCAGCCCTCGACCTTGATCGATATTGGTCGGGCGAGCGTCGTGATGGGTCTGTTCGCATTGGGTGTGTTCATCATCCTGGCGGCAGGGGGGATCGATGTATCCTTCACGGCAATTGCCGCCTTCACCATGTATTCCTTGACGCTCCTGGTTCAGGAACACCTGCCGGGCTTGCCGATGATCGTGATTGTACTGATGGCGACGCTCGGTGGCGCGGTCCTTGGCATCATCAACGGATTGCTCGTTCATCACTTGAAAGTGCCGTCACTGATCGTCACGATTGGAACGCAGTATCTCTTCCGCGGATTTCTGCTGTCCTTCATCGGCACCGTCTGGATCATGTCTCTGCCGCCGCAGATGGGTGCGTTTGGCCGCATGCCGCTGTTCCAGTTCGAAAGTGCCAATGGCGCAACGATCACCATGCCATTCTATTTTCTCGTCTTGCCCATCGCGGCCGTCCTGACCTGGTGGATCCTCAATCGGACGCTTATGGGACGCGCGATCTTTGCCGTCGGCGGCAATGCGGATATCGCAAGCCGGCTCGGATACAGCCTGAGGACCGTGAACATCTTCCTGTTCGGTTATGCCGGCGCGCTTGCCGGTCTCGCCGGGATCATCCACGTTTGCGCCAATCGCCAGGCCAATCCCTTCGATCTCGTCGGAACCGAGATCAATGTGATCGCCGCCGTCGTCCTTGGCGGTGCGCGCATCACGGGCGGCACAGGGACAGTGCTGGGCACGATCCTGGGCGTCCTTCTGATCGTCGTCATCAACAGCGTGTTGGTCATGGTCGGTATTCCGAGCACATGGCAACGGCTGGTCGTCGGCAGTTTCATTTTGTTGGCCGCCGCTTTCTTCGTCACGCGTCAACGCAAGAAATAAGAACCCTTTCCGGAGAGAACACCATGAAGAAGTTCCTGAACGATCCCGTCCATTTCGTCGATGAAATGCTGGAAGGCATCTACAAGGCCCATCCCGCTGTCACCTATGCGAGCGGTGATCTGCGCTGCCTCGTGACATCCAAGGTCAAGACGGGCAAGGTCGGCATTGCCACCGGCGGAGGCTCGGGTCACCTGCCAACCTTCCTCGGCTTCGTCGGAGACGGCATGCTTGATGGGGCAGCCGTCGGCGGCGTGTTTCAGTCACCGAGTGCTGAACAGATGTACCAGGTGACCAAGCATATCGATCAGGGTGCCGGCGTTCTCTACATCTACGGCAACTACTCCGGTGACATCATCAACTTCGATATGGCGGCTGAACTCGCTGACCTCGACGGGATCACCGTCAAGCAGGTTGTCGGCAATGACGATGTCGCGTCTTCGGTGGTCGGTGAAGAACACAAGCGACGCGGCGTGGCCGGCATCTTCTTCATCTACAAGGCAGCGGGCGCTGCTGCTTCCGAAGGACTGTCGCTGGATGAAGTGACCCGTTTGGCCGACAAGGCGCGCCTGCGCACCCGGACCATGGGTGTCGCACTCTCCAGCTGCGTGGTCCCGGAAATCGGGCATGCCACCTTCTCCATCGGCGAAGATGAAATGGAGATTGGCATGGGCATCCATGGCGAACCCGGCATCAGCCGCAAGACGCTTGCCCCCGCCGACGCCGTCGTCGATGAGATGATGGAACGCATCTTCAAGGAAACCGACTACCAGAAGGGTGACCAGGTCGCGGTCCTGATGAACGGGCTTGGCGGCACGCCGCTGGAAGAGCTCTACATCCTCTTCCGGCGGGTATCGCAGCTTCTCGAAGAACGCGGCGTCACCGCGAAACACGTCTTTGTCGGCGAGTTTGCAACCTCGATGGAGATGGCAGGCGCGTCGATCTCGATCCTCCACCTCGACGAAGAGCTCGACCGCCTGATCGCTGCGCCGGCCAATACGCCGTTCTTTCAACATATTGCAGGATAAGACCATGGCGATGACGAGCATCAATGCCGCCGACCTGATCGAGCTATTCAAGACTTGGAAGACGCTCTTTGCGGAGCAGCGCGAGTTCCTCATCGCCCTTGACGGCAAGGTTGGGGACAGTGATCTGGGGATCACCATGAGCAAGGCTTTCGCCGCTGCGGCCGAAGCCCTGGAAGCCGAAGGCGAAGGAGCTGGTATTGCCAAGCTCCTGCGCACGGCGGGGGCAACCATGGCCCGGACCGCACCGTCGACCATGGGCACACTGACGGCGACGGGTTTCCTGCGCGCCAGCAAGGCCGTCGAGGGCAAGGACGTGCTCGGGACTGCAGAGCTCGCCGCGTTCTGGCGCGCTTACCGAGATGGTGTTGGCGAGCGTGGCAAGGCGAAACTTGGCGACAAGACGCTGATCGACGTGCTGGAGCCGATTGCAGCAACGCTCGAAGCCCAGGCATCGCGTGGCGCTTCTCTGTCCGAGGCGCTGAAGGTCGCAGCCGATGCCGCGGATCAGGCGCTGGAAGCGACCAAATCCATGGTTGCGCAGCATGGAAAGGCAGCCGCCTTCCAGGAAAAAACGGTGGGACTGCAAGATGCAGGCGCGACCGTCGGGTGCTTTCTCATCCGGAGAATGGCGGATTTCGTCACCGACAGATCCGCTGGGAGGGAAGCGTAAGGGTTGCTGCATCGGTTGGCGTTTGAGCGTTGCTGGGAAGCCGGACGGCATGGGCGACGATGGTGCGCGCTTTAGATCAAAGTCGCCGGCGGAACTTGACCCGCGCCCGTTCAGCGACACATGGGAGAGATGCAGCAAACGATCACAATTGACCCTGACTATTTGACGAGCCGCCTTGCAGCGCTCCTGGCAATCCCGAGCCCCACCGGCTTCACCGATGAGGCAGCGCGTTATACAGCGCGTGAGCTGGAGAAACTCGGGCTAGAGGTGATGTTGACACGCCGCGGCGCGATCCGGGCCTTGAGACCCGGGGCCGCGCGGCGGCCTGCACGCGGTATCGTATCGCACCTCGATACGCTTGGAGCCCAGGTCAAGGCACTGAAGGACAATGGTCGGCTCGAACTTGTGTCGATCGGCCATTGGTCGGCACGCTTCGCCGAAGGTGCGCGCGTGTCGATCTTCTCCTCCAAGGGTATTTATCGCGGCACCATTCTACCGCTGAAAGCCTCCGGCCACACCTTCAACACGCAAGTGGACACACAGCCGTCCGGCTGGGAGCATGTGGAGCTTCGCGTCGATGCCCTGTCGCGTCACCGCCATGATCTCGCCCAGCTCGGCATCGATGTAGGCGACATCGTCGCCGTCGACCCTCAGCCGGAATTCCTGGAAAACGGCTTCATCGTCTCGCGCCACCTCGACGACAAGGCGGGGGTTGCGATCATGCTTGCGGCACTCGAAGCCATGCAGCGCCATGAGGTCGAGACGCCAGTCGACACCTACTGGCTTTTCACCATCGGTGAAGAGGTTGGCGTTGGGGCATCTGCAGCCCTCGTGCCCGAGATCGCCTCGCTGGTCGCGATTGACAACGGGACGACGGCACCCGGGCAGGCCTCGCAGGAGTTCGGCGTAACGCTTGCGATGGCCGATCAGACCGGCCCCTTCGATTAACACCTGTCGAAGAAGCTGCACCAGATTTGCCGCGACCAGGGCATTCCAGTGCAAAAGGACGTCTTCCGGTACTACCGGTCAGATGCGGCGTCTGCCGTCGAGGCAGGTCATGACGTGAGAACCGCACTGATCACCTTCGGCGTTGACGCCTCGCATGGATACGAGCGGATCCACCTGCATGCGCTGATGTCGAATGCGAAGCTTGCTGTCTATTATGCAATGAGCGAGGTGCAAATCGAGCGCGATGCTGAGGAGGTCTCCGGCCTGCGCGGTTTTACCCGACAGACGGTAGTTCAGGCGCAACAGGATCTTGAGGCCACCCAGGAGATCGACCCCACAGACCTCCCCGGATAGACGGGTCGGTATGTTCCGTGCCGATCAGGGCCTTTGGGCACCCGTCGTTGTTGTATAGATTGCGTAGAGCGATGTCGTTGCCGTGATGAACAGGCGGTTGCGGCGCGGGCCGCCGAAGGTCAGGTTGGCAACCACCTGCGGCACCAGGATCTTGCCGAGCAGCGTGCCCTCCGGCGAGAAGCAATGCACGCCATCCGCGGCACTCGACCAGAGGTTCCCTGCCACGTCGATCCGCATTCCGTCTGGAATACCCTTGTCGATGGTGGCAAAGACCCGATCGTTTGAGAGTGACTGTCCATCTCCGGACACATCGAAGACGCGGATATGTCGCGGAGCTCCGGGCACATGGCTTGCGCCGGAATCGGCCACGTAAAGGCGGCGCTCGTCGGGGGAAAAGGCAAGCCCGTTCGGCTGCAGGAAGCCGTCGGCCACTGCCTTGAGCTTGCCGGAGTTTAGATCGAGCCGATAGACATGACGGCTCGCCTGCTCTTCCTCGGCCTTGTAGCCCTCGTAATCCGACAGGATGCCGTAGGACGGATCGCTGAACCACACAGAACCGTCCGAGTGGACGATGACATCGTTCGGCGAGTTGAGCTTCTTGCCATCATGGCTGTCGGCGAGCACCGTGATCGACCCGTCCACTTCCGTGCGGGTAACCCGGCGTAGGCCGTGTTCGCAAGACACCAGCCGTCCCTGGCGGTCCCGTGTGTGGCCATTGGCGAAGTTGGACGGGCTACGGAAGACGGACACTCCGCCCCCCTCGACCCACCGCAGGATGCGCTGGTTAGGAATGTCGGAGAAGAGCAGATGGCCGGCATCGTCGAACCAGACGGGACCCTCCGCCCAGCGGCAGCCGGAATAGAGTTCTTCGAGCACTGCACTGCTGACAACGAGGTCGCGAAAGTGCGGATCGTGGATCTCGTAAAAGG
>JARXAQ010000182.1 GCA_029865825.1 Rhizobium sp. | reverse complement strand
ATCATCACCTCGCCCCTCCCCTTGTCGAAGAACCTGTTTGCAGTCGTCGTTGGCTTGACCCATGTCGTCCTGCCATTCGGTATCCTGTCCCTGACCACTAGCATCCAGGGGATCGATCCCAATCTGGAGCGTGCCGCCCAGATGCTCGGCGCCTCGCGTCTATCCGTGGTTCGCTACATCATCCTGCCGCTCTCGATTCCCGGCATTGTCAGCTCGTTGCTGATCTCCTTCACAATGGCTGCCAGCGCCTATGCCACACCAGCACTTCTTGGCGGCGCCGGCTTCAAGGTGCTCGCCACCATGATCTACGAGCAGGTGCTGTTCTACATCGACTGGCGCTTTGCCGCCGTCATGGCAATCGCGCTTTTGTCGATGATGCTGGCTGTCTCCTTTCTCGGCATCCGCTATGAGACGCGCCGCAGTTTGCGCAGAAGCAACCGCGAAGGAGAGACCGCATGAACCGTGCCCTGAGGTTTCTCTTCTGGCTGGCAATCGTGCTGGTGTTGACCTTCATCACGCTGCCGCTTCTCGTCGTCGTTGCCGCCTCGTTCAGCCCGACCTCTGCCGTCACCTTCGTTCCCTGGGAATGGACTGTCGACTGGTACGGCGATCTCTGGGCTGATCGGTGGCTGCTGCCCTTCCTGCTCAGTGTCAAGATTGCCACTGTTGTCGCCATCATCAGCGGTGTGCTGGGCGTTCTTGCAGCATACACGATCGTTTATGAGCGCGTCCCGGGCAGCGACGCGCTTATGGCCGGCCTTTTATCTCCGCTTTCTGTTCCGCAGATCGTCAAGGGTGTGGCCATCGTACTGTTCCTGTCGATTGTCGGCCTGCAGGGCTATCTCGGAACCCCTGCCCTGATTGCAGCCCATGTCGTTCTCGCCCTGCCCTTCGTCACACGCATGGCGGCCACATCGCTTGCCAACTTCGACGGCAACCTCGACCGGGCTGCCCAAAGTCTCGGCGCCTCCAAGCGTCAAAGGCTCCAGCATATCGTCCTGCCGATGATCAAGCCGGGGGTGCTATCAGGCGTCACCCTCGCCTTCATCATCTCGTTCAACAATATCCCGCTATCCGTCTTTCTCGTTCGCCCCGGTGATACGACTTTGCCAATCGCGGTCATCAACTACCTCGAATACAGCCTCGATCCGGTCATGGCGGCCGTCAATGTCGCATCGATGGCCTTCATTCTGACGGTGATTTTCCTGTTCGAGAAGATAGGCGGTTTCTCGGCCCAACTGCATGGTGGAAGCAAATGAGCAATATCGACATCGAACTCGTCTCGGTCAGCAAATCCTTTGCCGGCATTCCGGTCGTCAAGGACTTGAACCTGCAAATCCCGCAGGGCGAATTTGTCAGCATTCTCGGGCCGTCCGGATGCGGCAAGACCACAACCCTCAATATGATTGCCGGTTTCAACACGCCAAGTGCCGGAGATATCCGCGTTCGCGGGACGAGCCAGAACCGGGTTCCGCCGGAACGGCGCAATCTCGGCCTGGTGTTTCAAAACTATGCGCTGTTTCCGCACATGACCGTCGCTGAGAATGTCGGCTTCGGCCTGCGCATGCGGGGTAAATCCAGGAGTGACATTGCGCTGGCCGTGGATGCCGCTTTGCGCAGTGTGCGCCTCGACGGCCTAGCCGCGCGTTATCCAAAAGCACTTTCAGGCGGTCAGCAACAAAGGGTGGCTCTGGCGCGCGCCATCGCGCCCCGTCCCTCCGTTCTTCTTCTCGATGAACCCCTATCCAATCTTGACCTGAAATTGCGTGAGGCGATGCGGATCGAGCTCAAGGAAATCCAGGAACAGCTGGGCATGACCTTCGTCTACGTCACCCACGACCAGGAAGAGGCAATGGCGATGTCGGACCGGATCGTCGTGATGTGGCAGGGTGCCATTGCCCAGCAGGGAGAGCCGGTTTCCATCTACCGCAATCCCGCCACCCGCTTTGTGGCCGATTTCATCGGACGATCCAATATTCTCCCGGTCAAGGCGAGTGACGGCGGCCCCGGATTTATGGACCTTTTGGTCGAGGGCAGTTCCATCGTCTTGCGATCGAGCCATACCGACCGTTCCAATCCGGTTGCCTCCTGCTGCATCCGCCCCGAAAGCATTGCGCTTATAACCGATCCAGCCATTGAGGCCCGTGCACAAAATCGCCTGGACGGCGTCGTCAAACGGATCGTCAACCTTGGCGCCCAGCTTGAACTGTTGGTGGAGATTTCAGGTGGACTGAACCTCACTGTCCTTGTCCGGTCAGGTCTGTCGGCACAAGCGCCAGCTCTCGCAAGCACCGTCACCCTTGGCATCGATCCGCAGGACGTCCTGGTGCTTTCGGACTGACCGGGGATCCATTCGTCAACCGTATCAATGCTCGACCATCGGTATTGGAATGCCCGTCAACCTCGCCACTAGGATGGTGGTGGCCTTAGAGGAAGGTCGCCAAAGGAGACAAAAATGCTGACGAAAGAACGACTGCGCGCGGTGCAAAATGAGAGCAACGTCTGCGCCGATATCGAAGGCTTCGATTTCAAGTCCTATGACACCCGCGACATCGAGGAACTGCGCCGCTTGTGGCTCCAATATGGCGTGCTTCGGTTCAAGCAAGCCGGCATCACCGACGCCCAGCAGGTGGCGTTTTCCCGCCATTTCGGGGAATTCGTCATTCATCCCAAACAGAAGCAGGAAGGTGGTCACCCGGACCATCCTGAGATCCTGGTGATCAGCAACGCCATGAAGGACGGCAAGCCGAGTGGTGCGATGGGCAATAGCGAGGCGACATGGCACACTGACACCTGGTTTTATGAACGGCCGCCGGCCGGCGCCATTCTTCGGGCAGTCGCCGTGCCTCCCTCCGGTGGCGACACCTATTTCCTGTCGACGTACAGCGCCTTCGAAACACTGCCAGCCGCGTTGAAGAAAGAGACCGAGGGCCGGCAGATTTTCTTCCAGAACGTCTACGACAAGACGGGTGCCCTGCGGCTTGGCAAAAGTGAACCCAGGACCCGGGATTTCCGGGAGTGGAGCGGCATGGTCCATCCACTGGTCCGCACCCATGGCGAGACGGGACGCAAGGCGCTCTATCTCGGGGGAACCACGGACGGCGCGTGGATCGTCGGCATGCCCCTCGATGAGAGTGCTAGCCTTCTGGTCGAGCTGTGGGATCATACGACCAAGGGTCAGGAAGTGTTCGTCCAGCAATGGGATCAGGGCGACATCATGATGTGGGACAATCGATGCACCATGCACAGGCGCGATGGTTTCGACCCGTCAACGATCCGCATCATGCATCGCACGACGACCGCCGGCGAACGGCCGATCTGAGCTAATCCACTCCACCCTTGAGGGTAATTCCATGACAGCAGATTACCGAGTAGAGGCCAGGCCTTCCGCCTGGCCAGCAGATCTGTGCGATCTCCTGGCCGAGGTGGAGACCGCAACGATCGGTCATTTCGAGCATCTGGGCTTTGTTGGTTGCCACGTGCGCCCGTTCTTTCCCTCAAGGGCGATTGGCAACGCAATAACCGTCGCGGCGCCAGGCCGCGACGGCGCCGTGATCTACAAGGCGATCGACCTTCTTTCCCCCGGCGATATCCTGGTGGTCTCGCGTGTCGATCATGACGATATCGCCTGTGTCGGCGGGGGTGTTGTTGCTGCCGCCAAGGCGCGAGGGGCGGTGGGTATCGTCGTCGATGGGCCCTGCACAGATGCCCTGGAAATTGCAGAAAGCGGGTTTCCCGTCTGGTGTCGCGGGGTGTCTTCCAAGACAACCAACCGCGCGTTCCGGATCGGAGGCTCGATCAATGTGCCAATCGCCTGTGGCGGGACTGCGGTTTTGCCGGGCTACGCTGTGCTCGCCGATGACGACGGTGTGTTCGTTGCCGATCGAGATCGCATGCGGCAGCTCGCTGTCATCGCGCTCGAGCGGCAAAAGCGATCTCGTCATCTGCGGCCACACCTGGAGGCTGGCAGATCAATCTTTGACTACAAAGCACCGGAGACAGCATGAAGATCTCGCTCATCCAGATGAATTCACAACCGGACCGCGACCACAATCTGCGCCAGGCGCTTCGCCTAATGCAGGACGCTGTAGACCGCGACGCCCCCGACCTCATCGTGCTGCCAGAACATTTCGACTGGTCGGGCGGCACTGCACAGCAGAAAGTTGATGCGGCTGATGCTGTTCCAGGCGGAGGCGCTTATGAGGTTCTCAAGGATTTTGCAGCCACCCATCGCGTCTGGGTACATGCGGGCAGTCTTTTTGAGCGCATTGAAGGAAGAGAGCGTATCCGCAATACGACAGTGGTTTTCGACGGTGGTGGCACCGAGGTTGGGCGCTACCGAAAAATTCATCTCTTCGATATCGTTGCCCCGGACGGCAAGACTTACCGCGAATCCGAGACCGTAGAGCGCGGCAATGATCTGCTCATCTATGAAGTCAACGGCCTGCGGATAGGGTGCGCAATCTGTTACGATCTTCGTTTTTCGCGCTTGTTCGATCGCCTGGTGCAAGCGGGTGTGGATGTCATCATTCTGCCGGCCGCCTTCACCCTTCAGACGGGAAAGGACCACTGGGAAGTTCTTTGCCGGGCGCGAGCCATCGAATTTCAGGTCTATTTCGTCGCCTGTGGCCAATGGGGCCCTTACCCGGGACCCGGGGGAGAAACACGGCAGACCTATGGGCACTCGCTGGTCTGCGATCCCTGGGGACAGGTCATTGCCCAAGCATCCGACGCCGTTGGCTTTTTCACCACATATTTGGACATTGACCGCGTCCAGGCGGTTCGCAATCTTATACCGATGGAAGCCCATCGCCTGGATCTGACCGACATGGCGGTTCGATCTGTCCGTCCATAGCCGCGTCACAGCAATCGCGGCGACGGCATGTCGTCAACAAACCTAACAGTCACAAGATCTGTCGCCGGACATCGTCATGCGGCTGACGGAACATCGATGTCTTTTTAACGGGGAGAAAGGCAATGCAGCAGTCTGCAGCGCGGGTTTTCGGAGATTATATCGCAGGACTTTCCCTCGATGATCTGCCCATTGATGTGGTCCAGAAGGCAAACGACTGTCTCCTGGATTCCATCGGTTGCCTGTTGGGGGCCTACGGGCTGCCGCTTGCGGGTATCCTTGACGGGTTCGTAAAAGACGTGGCCTCCATTGGCTCCAGTCCGATCCTTGGCAGCGACCGACGGACGGATCCCGGAACCGCTGCCTTTGTGCACGCGACGTTGATCAACGCTCTCGACTTCGACGATATCTATCGCAAGGGCCATCCGGGGGCGACGGTGATATCCGCCGCGTTGACGGTCGCAGCGCATGTCGATAGTTCCGGTAAAGAGCTTCTAGCCGCAGTCATTGCCGGATATGAAGTCAGTGGTCGGATTGCGATGTCGCTCACGCATCTTCATCCGCGCAAGACAATCCACGGGCACGGGACCTGGCAAGTCTTTGGCGCTGTAGCCGCCGCGTCAAAATTGCTAAAGCTCGACCCTAAGCAGTCTGCCCACGCGATGGCGATTGCGGCCGCCAATGCACCCGTCGCATCTGTCATGAAGACGGTTTATGGTCATCAGCCGACGATGGCGAAGAACAATTTCGGGACGGCGGCGCAAACGGGTGTGAATGCCGCATTCCTTGCCAAAAATGGTTTAGAAGGTCCGCTCGATATCTTCGAGGGCGAAACCGGTTTCTGGCGGATGGCTGGCGCCGATGGCTCTGATTATGTTCGATTGAACAATGGTCTTGGCCAGACTTTTGAAATTCGTGCTGTCGGTTTCAAGCCCTTCAGTTGCTGCCGGATCCTCCAAAGCAGCATCCAGGCCTCGATCCTAGCTTTCTCGAATGCCAAAATATCGCCTGCTGTCGAGAGCTTCAAGCGCTTGGTGGTGACGGCGCCATCGATCCTGTGCGAACCGCCTTTCAATCAAGGTGCACCGAAGGACGCGTGGGCCGCCCAGTTCAGCGCTCCCTATGCTGTGGCGATGGCACTGCTTGAGATCGAGCCTGGTCCGGCCTGGTCTTCAGAGGCGTGGCTCCGCAGTGAAGTCGTCGCCGGGTTCACTGCGAAAATTGAACTGCGTGCGCATGACCGCGAAAGCGCGCCGTGCTCTCACCATGCAGCGACCGCGCAACTGCACGCCGTCAATGGTCAGGTCTTCGAGGCCGAGGTCACAGTTGCGCTCGGAGAAGCGGAAAATCCATTGGCGCGCCAATTCCTGGAGGAAAAATACAGGAGGCTGGCCATTCCGCGCATTGGTGTGGTGCGCGCTGAGCGCCTACTTGCCGATGTCATTGAGATCAGAGACTGCCGATCGATCAATCATGTGTTGAAGCAGCTCGGTCCAGAAAACAGCGCTTTGGTGGCCCCGGAATTGGCGTCATGCGACAGGACATGCGATGGGCAGCGAGGATGTTGCAGGCGTTGATCTCACAGGTTTGGTCGATTGCGATACGACCGGTTTGTGCCTGGAAAACACCACTTCGCATGGCTTGGACCATATCTGGATCACGTGCATGACCGTCACGGTTTCGAAATCAGGACCATCACAGCACGATGCGATGCCGCGATGATCCACGAGCAAGGAGTCGCGCGTGCCCTTGATGGGTTAACCACGTCTCGTGGCAAGTCAATCTCAGAGCGAGCCCACCGCCGCCATGTTGCAACGGTGCTCATGATGGTCGAGCAGACCTGACGTATTTCCACACGACGTTCGCGACCACTTCGCCGCTTGCGGACCCGCCTCGGTCTGCTTCCACCCCGCTTCGATCTTGGCGAGCCGTCATGCTTCGCGGGTGACATCGTCCTCGATGACTTCTGCGACCCGGCCTTTGAATAGCCAGACTGGCGCGAGCCGTCGTAGCCAATTCGTTACAAGATATTGGCCAGAAATTGGCTTTCCTTCGCATGCAACCCACCTGAAAATACCGACAAAAGCTACGGTTTCGGGAGGGCTGCGCCATGTGGGCTACGATCGAGAGGAAAGTGAGCGAGAACCTGCGGTTCTTCTCCGCTGCGGATATGGAGGGACGTGGCGTCAAGTTGGAGCCTGGCGCGCTTCACCATGTCGCCCAGGAGGCTTGGGCCGATATCCGCAGTGGCCGGGCCTATGGCCTGAAGTCAGTTCTCATGCCTAAAGAAAGCGAGTTGTGGGCTAGGAGCGAATTGCTCCAATATCAGAAGGAGTTTGTCGGCGAGCGGCTTGGATGGAAATTGTCGGCGCTCTCCAGCGTCGGACCGGATTATGCCGCCGTCAAAATCGTTGGTGCCAATGCGCTCAATCGGCATCTGGGGCGTCCAAGATCGATGTCGACGATCTTGCTCTTCGACAAGGTTACGCTCTCCCCGATCTGCCTGATGGATGGGACGCAGATTTCTGCGGCAAGAACCGCGACCTATGCGACGACGATGGTCGAGCGATTTTTGTCCCAACGCGACTGTCTTTCCGTATTCGTCTTTGGCGCCGGTCCCATCGCTGAGCGCGTCGTCCTCGGCCTTGGAATTTTTCGGCCGGGTACTTTTTCAAGGGTGTTCATCCGAAGCCGGTCAGCGGAATCCGCGCGCAGGCTTGTCGCCATGCTGGCGGATCGCGTGGCGTTCCCCCTCATCGCCGTCGAGGACAATGATAACCTTCGTACCTGTCATCTGGTCGTCACAGCCTCCAATGCCAGGAAGCCGGTTTTTGAAGATTCTCAGGCCAATCCATACGGGATTACGCTCCATCTTGGCGGAGACGAAACGCCGTCGCTCTATATCCAGCGCGTCCTGAAAACAGGCAGGCTTATCTGTGACGACGTGGGAATGGTGTCACGCCGCAACTCCCAGAGCCTGGCGCTCTATTTCGCGAATGGGCTCGCCACGCTTGAAACGCTTGGGCCCCTCCTGGGTGTAACCAACTTCGCTGACCTCGACGACGCTATTCAAAAACGCCCGGACGAACCTCTCCATATCACCTGCGTTGGACTGCCCATGCTTGATCTGTATGTGGCCAAATATGTCTATGAAACCTTTTTAAAGACGGATCCTGAGAACGCGGGGGCATCGGTGTGACGGACAAATTGGAGCAGGACGCAACGCAGAACGAGGTGCACCATGTACGCGGCCAGAACCCTTGCGACCTATATCAGTGCCTGCAATGCTGACAATCTGACGCGGAGTATCAGGGACAAAACACTCTGCTGCATGCTGGATGTGATAGCCTCGGCCGTCGCAGGCTACGAGACGTCCAGCGCTTTGGCCGTTCGCCGGGTAGCCGCAAACATATTCGGCCCTGGGCCTGCCGCCGTATGGTTTTCCGGCCAAGCGTTGAGCAGCACGGGTGCTGCCTTTTGCAATGCCGCGGCCGCTTCCGCCCTCGATCTGGATGACGGTCACCGCGCAGCACGCGGTCACCCCGGTGCTGCCGTCATACCCACGGTGCTTGCCCTTGCAAGCGACGCCTCGACCCCAAGCGGCGACATCATCACCGCAATTACACTCGGATACGAAATCGGGGTGCGCATTGCTGCTGCCCAAAACCCCAATGCCATCAGAAGCCGGCAATCCGGTCGCTGGGCGGGCTACGCGGCAGTTGCCGCTGCAGGAAAACTATCCGGCATGACGGCCCTCCGTCTTTCGCAGGCCTTGGCAATCTCTGGTGTCCTCGCTCCGAACCAGGACGCGAATGGAAGCTCCGGATATTCGCAGCTCACTGGAAATGATGTGAAAGAGGGCATCCCCTGGGCCGTTGCAACAGGAATGACCGCGCTCCACCTTGCTCGATCCGGATATACCGGGCCCGAGGATATCCTCGATCACGCGTCGCACTACGATACCGCAAGCATCCTGAAAGACCTTACAGAGCCGCGCAAGATTGAGGGGGTCTACTTCAAACCTTATGCCTGCTGCCGCTACATTCACCCGGCGCTCGATGCGTTCTCCGATTTGAATGGGCAGCATGGCCTTGTAGCCGAAGAGATTGCGTCCATCGAGGTCCAGACATTTGCGTGGGCACTTAAGCTTGGAAATCGCCTCGACCCGGAAAACCTGACCGATATCCAATACAGTCTGCCATACTGCGTGGCGATCACAGCGGTTGACGGCGACAATGCGCTTGCTCCGATTGGAGCGCACTTGCTGAACCGACCGGATCTATCGCGGTTCGCGCGCCAAGTGCGGATAACCGTGGATGAAGAGATTGATCGGCGCTTTCCCACTGAAACGCTTGCTCGCGTGGTCATGGTTGACAGACGGGGCCACCGCTTTGTTTCATCCGTCACGACGCCGAGAGGAGACGTGGGCCGCCCGATGGATTGGGGCGATATACGGGAGAAATTCTTGAGGATCACCGCACCGACAATAGGCCAAGAGAAGCAGCGCGCCTTGCTCAATGGATTTGAACGATTCAAGCTTGGCGATCCGGCTCCACTCTTGGGTACGCTGAGACAGCCATTGGACCGGTGAGCACTCCTGTCGTCTCGTCGCTAAGGGGCATGGGTCACACAATTCGTCCGTTGCGAACGACCATCCGGCCGGCAATAAACACATCGCGCACCCGCGCGAGGTTCACAGCATCGGCAACGACAATGTCAGCGCGCTTGCCTTTTTCGATGCGGCCGCGATCTCCGGCCAACTGCGGGAAGACGCGCGAAACATTTCCCGTTGCCAGCGCGATTGCAGCCGGAGCAGACATCTGCTTTTTGCGAATGATCCGGTGTATCGCTTCCAGTATCCCATCCCAGTGGCCACCAGCAAAGTCCGTCGATATTGTGTCTACGAGACCTGATCCGATCAGCACATCGAAATTGGTGGCATCGTTTCGCCAGCGGGTCGAAATGCAATCGAGCGTTGACACATCAATGGCAGCGCCACGATCCCGTAGTTTCGCGGCGACACCAACGGCCTCATCTGGCAGGAACATCGGATGATTGGAATGTCCCGCCACAATCTGAGCCGCGGGATATTTTTCGGCCAGCGCGATCAGGAGGCTGGCCGTTGGAGCGGCATTATGGAAGATGGCAGGATAGCCCACGCGCAAAGCCTCGCGGGCTATTTCTTCAAATCCCGTCAAGGCGAGCGAAACGGATGGCATCACGCTGTTGATGACCACTTGCCGGATCTGCTGCGCTCTGGTCATTCCACGGTCACATGCATCCAGGATCCTCTGAAGCTCGTCGTCAGGCACTCCGGCTTGCGGATCAAGATGCCGGCCAACGATTGCATTCTTCAGACGCCGCGCAACGGACGGATCAACATTCATACCTGTTTCCCGCCTGATAGCCTCTGGAATGAACCTGTATTCCTGGGCGCCGCCACCAAGGGTTTGGCCTCCTCCAACTTCGCCAAGCGCCTTGGCGCCTTGCGCTAGCAATCGGTCAATCTCGCCGTGAATGTGTCGTGCCGACAGCCCGGCGCCGTCGATCGACAGGGCAGCTTCGATATTGCTTTGGGTGTGGGCCGTCGAGACATGGATGTCCAGCGGATGGGGCGTCGCGGATCCGTCATCGATCTCGTCGGGGAATGCCAGGCCACAGACATTGAGCAGAGTGGTCGTCCCTTCGAGAAGGTGCCTGTTGCGATGGTGCTCGACCTCGCTGGCCTTCAATCCTTCCGAGCCGCTCGGCATGGATGGTCCATGAATACAGCCGTGCGCATGCGCATTGATGATGCCAGGGATGATCGTGCAGCCAGAGCAATCCATCACCTCGACACGCTCTTCCAGATGAGTGTGAAGGCAAGCCGATGTGTCGATATCGGCTATCTTGCCGTAACGCACGAGCACATCTGCCCTCGGAAGGTGGGTCTTTCCGTCGCCGGTAATCACGCTCGCATTGCGAAGTACGATGTTTGTCATGATCACTCCGGTTGTTCTGATCGGTGCCCAGGGATGGGGAACGTTCCGCGCTCCGAGTTTTCATCCAAGGCATATCCGACCGAACGGACTGTCCGGATCACATCAGAACCAGCACGCAACAGTGCCTTGCGCAGCCGCCCGATATGGACGTTCACGGTGCGCGTCTCCACGTGGACATTCTGTGGCCAGGCATTTGCGATCAGATCCCGGCGATCGCAGACATGCTCGGGGTTTCGCAACAGATGCTGCAAGAGCCTGAATTCGGTGTGACCAAGGTAGATATCAACGCCGTTGCGTTTCACCCGGTGCGCCTCCAGATCCATCTCAATGCCAGCGTAGACGAGCGAGACGTTGCGGCTTTCCTTCCAGGAAATGCCGCCTCTATTGCCTGCGCGCGTTCGAAGTTGCTCAAGCAGCTTTACCGGCGCTACCGGCCGCACAAAACAATCGTCGACTCCAGTTTCCAGAAGGTCTGCGTATTGGCTTTCAGCCCCCGGCTCAATCAGCGCGATCAAGACTATATCGTCTGTCCGTGGATTGCTCTTCAGTGCGCGGCAGACGTTTGTCGCGGAAAACGATCCAACCCTGCTGTCCAGGAGGATGGCGTAGGGCGCGCATTCGACGGCCAGGTGAAGAACCTCCTCAATGGTTTTGCCGAAGACGGCGTCGAAGCCGTCCACCTCCAGAATATGACCCAGCAAACCGAAATAGTCGGCTTCCGTTGAGCCTATGATGATGAGAGGTCGCACAACGTAATCCTGTTTGTCTTGACACGGAAAACGAGCAGGGCAGTGCCAAGCCTCGAAGGGAGCCTGGACCGGCCGTCTGATCCGCCGACGATTGGAACGGTACAGGAGCTTCTCTTGAGGGATCAAGCGATTGCGCCGCGTGGCGGATCGCAATTCTGAGGGGAAGAGGTGCTAGAGGCTGACAACAGCGCGGGTCGGTTCAATGCCGTTTGATAGCTAGATGAGGTTCAGCCGGGCTGCTGTCGCAGCCGCTTGGATCAATGTCACGGCACCAAGCTTTTCACGGGCGTTGTCGAGGTACGCACGAACGGTCGTGTACCTGATCTCCAAGAGACTGGCTATTTCGTCCATCGATTTGCCCTCTGAGGCCCATCGAAGACAGGTCGCTTCTTGCGTCGTCATTCTAACACCGCCGAGGGCTCTGTATCGCGGATGACGTATGCTGACATATGCGTGGGTCAAGGACGCGACAATGATGGACGGGACATGATCCAGCTTCTGGTCGTCAGTGACCATTGCCTGGCTGGAAGCGAAGGTGAGGAGCGACATATGGCCAAAGCCTGTCGGGATTGGGATGGTTACGCCCGAGCGAATACCCACCTCGTTTGCTTCTCTGGAAAATTCGCGTTTTTTCTCATGCTTGAATTCGCGCTGTCCCATTGACCACAGGAAAGGCACCTTTTTTCGTCTAGCGGTTTCAACAACTGGATCCACCTTTTGGTATGACTGCCTGAAATATCGGACTTGCCATTCCTGCGGATAGTTCGAAATGGTGACGGCGGTTTTGGATCGGATATCCAAATAGGCGTACATTTCAAATCCGAGATTATATGCCAGGGTTTGAAGAGACCGTTTGAAATGTCGCTCGCGCGTCGCGAAGCGAACTGCATCTATGTAGCGGTAGAATTTGATCCAGGAATCAACGGGCATTGGCGTCTCCTGCACTGGCTTGCCGCGGAAGCGTTTCCGATCGGATACGGAAGCAGCCGCACTGCTCGACCTATGTCAGCCAGTCAAGGTCGATAGCGCGCGCTGATGCGCAACGGGCTTTGGAACATCGTCTTCGGGAGCCTCATGTCATCTCAATGCGTCCTTGCGGAATTGATCAACGGGTGAAAGCGGCTCTGACCGACGCAGTTTTTCATATCGTTGCGGCGAAACCAGATGGCCCGGCCGCATCGAAGCGGCGGATTGCCAGCTGTAAAGACGATCTGTTCGTCGGCGCGCATACGCAGGACTTCATGCGGCTGTATCAGCGGCCTGCTTGCCAACAGCTTTGAGCGGGTCCGAGAGGACCCCTTCGAGTGGAAACTTCGGCTGACCTGGTCGATCTCCACGGTTGTCATGCCGCAGCGTCGGGAAATGTAGTCCGCCGTCTCCGGATCGTTGATCGCCGAGAAGCTGATCCAGCTGACGCTTTCGAACCATTTGCTCGACGCATCACGGCCTCCATAGCTTTCGCGCATCTGGCCAATAGACTGGAAGATCAACGTCAGCGTGATGCCATACTTACGACCCGCGTCGCGTGCGGTCTCCAGAATGCGCATAGAGCCGAGGCGGGCGACCTCATCGAGGAGAAAGAGCGCACGCCCGTTGATTTGACCGTTGCGATTGTAAATCGCATTGAGAAACGAGCCGATAATAACCCGGACAAGACCGGAATGGGTCTCCAAGGTCTTGAGGTCGATGTTGATGAAGATGTCGGTATTTCCCGCAGCGATGTCGCTGGTGGAGAACGTCTTTCCCGACACGAGGGCGGCATAGTTCGGATAGGACAGCCAGTGGGTCTCCTTGACGGCATTGGCGTAGACACCCGAAAAGGTTTCGGGTGTCATGTTGACGAAGGCTGCGACGTTCTCCTTCACGAAATCCGAGCAGGAATTGTCGTAGATGTCTTGCAACCGCTTGCGCAATGTCGGTTCCGGCTCCGAGAGATTCATGCGCACCTGTCGAAGCGTCTGTTCCTTCTCATCCGTATGGCCGGACAGGCAGACATCGGCGATGAGCGCTGTGAGAAGCTGCAGAGCTGACGCGCGAAAAAAATCGTCTCTGACACCGCGCGCGCCGCCGCTGTCGCTCATGATCCATGATGCGACCGAGGCAATATCCTCTTCCTTCGTACCTCCATGCTGGCCGACCCAATCCAGGACGTCGAAGCCGACGCCCGGCTTCCTTGGATCGAGGACGAACACGTCCCTCCCCGCTCCACTGCGATGCGCAGAGACCATCGGTGCGACCTCGTTGGATGGATCTAGAACGATCAGCGTGCCGCCCCATTTGAGTGCCGTCGGGATCGTTACCGAGGTTGTCTTGAAACCGCCGGAACCGGCAAAGACGATCCCGTGCGACGAGCCGAAGGAGCCATCAAAGCACAGCAACGGCGACTTGCCACCGGCGCCCCAGGTTTCCGCGTTGTCAGATCGAAACGCTTGTGATGCAATGCTGTCCTTGTCGACCCGATAATGCTCGCCGATGACGATACCGCCAGTCTCGGGAAACAGCTTCGCAGCTTCCGTCAGCTTCATCCAATCCGCTTCGCCATGGAGCGCCCGCTTGCCTTGAATACGTTTCGGCTCGGCCCGTGCGAACGCCGCATTGCCGATGAGTACAACGCGGAGCGCGAAGCAGGCACACATGAGAGCTGCGCCCGCTCCGATCGCCGTTGCTGGATCGAGATAAGCGAAGACCGACTTGTCGGCGTTGAGTGCCTTCGTGAAAGCGGCAAGGCGCATCGTTTCGCATGTAGCCGCGATCAGGATCGTCCCGCTGCATCCGGCAAGGACACCCCAACCTGCGTGCTTGATGGTGATCGAACCGGCGCTCGCGAACAGAAACAAAATTCCGATCACCGCACTGGTGACATAGGGCAATGCGATGCCCGCCCGCCCCCATGCCAGTCGCGCGGACTCCGTCTTTCCGAAACCGGAAAGCCACTGCTCGATCCCGTTCATTCCGATGACGATCAGGATCATCAACGCCGCAGGCACCACGACGAGCGCAACCCTAGTCATCATCATTGCTGAAGGCCTCCATACCGATTGCTGTGAGCCTAGATCTCTCACCCTCGTCGCCCTTGATGCGGCGGGCGATATCCATCAGCGCGCCCAGCAGCAGCGCTCGCTTCTCGTAGCGCAGGCCGGCCTTGACGATCAGGCCGCCGAGCTCGATCTTTTCGCGCGTGTCCTTCTTGCGGGCGTCGGATGTCATCGTCCTCGCCATGCGCTCAAGCCTCACCTGTGCTGCCCGCATTCGCGCCAGACGCGACCGTAGCGGTCGACATTGCACTGCTGCTGTCGTCGGTGCCCCTCTTTCCCCCGGTCGTACCGCCCTTCTCTCCCCCTTGGCCTCCGCGAAATCGTTTTGTCACTTGCTCGAACGCTGCCTGAAGCTCCGCCTCGTCGATTTCGATCTCTCCAAGGCCCGCCTTCAGCGCCACCCTACCGATCCGCTCTGCTTCTCTCGTCTCGGCGAGCTTGAGCTGTTCCTGCAGCTTGGCGATTTCATCACGGATTCTCGAGGATGGCTTCTTCATGTCGGATCGTCTCCTGGGTGAGAAAGCTTGTCTTTCGCACCCAGTTTTTCGGAACAGGGTGCGGAACGCACTACTGTGAATCCTACAATCGCCAGGGGCGATGCTTTCGTGGATCATCCCGGCCGTTCCGAAGGAGCGGCTTCCAAGGGCGCAATTATACGTCGCTAGCGCGACGCGTTGCTGAGAGTGCCTGGCGGGGCCGTCGCTCCCGAAGAACGCATTGATTTCGTTCGCAACCGGGAGAGAACTCCGCCGTGGCCGTCCCTCACTTTTCCGTCAGCGTCGTCGCCCGTGGTTTCGGCCGCAGCGCCGTGCTGTCGGCGGCCTACCGGCACTGCGCCAAGATGGAGTTTGAGCGGGAAGCCCGGACAATCGACTACACGCGAAAGCAGGGGCTCCTGCATGAGGAATTCGTGATCCCTGACGACGCGCCGAAATGGTTGCGCAGCATGATTGACCATCGCTCGGTCGCCGGCGCATCCGAGGCGTTCTGGAACACGGTGGAGGTATTCGAAAAGCGCTCTGATGCCCAGCTTGCCAAGGATGTCACGATCGCCCTGCCGATCGAGCTGAATGCCGAGCAGAACATCGCGCTCATGCGCGACTTTGTGGAGCGGCACATCACTGCGCAGGGCATGGTCGCCGACTGGGTCTATCACGATGCCCCCGGCAATCCTCACGTCCACCTGATGACCACATTGCGGCCGCTCACCGAAGACGGTTTCGGTTCGAAGAAGGTCGCGGTAACAGGCCCGGATGGCAAGCCGATCCGCAATGATGCCGGTAAGATCGTGTATGATCTATGGGCCGGTAGCGTGCAAGATTTCAATGCGTTTCGCGACGGCTGGTTTGCCTGCCAGAACAAACATCTGGCGCTTGCCGGCCTCGATATCCGCATCGATGGCCGCTCCTTCGAAAAGCAGGGTATCGACCTCGAGCCAACCATTCACCTAGGCGTTGGCGCCAAAGCCATCGAGCGCAAGGCCGAGCAATCCGACCACAAGCCGGAGAACCCGACTCCCAGACTCGAACGCATCGAGCTTCAGGAGGAGCGCCGCAGCGAGAACGCCCGCCGTATCCAGCGCCGTCCGGAGATCGTGCTCGACCTGATCACGCGGGAGAAGAGCGTCTTCGACGAACGCGATGTCGCGAAGGTGTTGTATCGCTATATCGACGATGTCGCTGTGTTCCAAAGTCTGATGGTCCGCATTCTGCAAAGTCCGGAAGCGCTCCGGCTCGAACGCGAGCGGATCACTTTTGGGACCGGTATTAGGCAACCCGCGAAGTTCACCACGCGGGAGATGATCAGACTTGAAGCCGAGATGGCCAATCGCGCGATCTGGCTCGCCGGCAGCACCTCTCATGGCGTCCGTGAGGCCGTGCTAGAGGGGATCTTTGCGCGCCATTCCAGTCTGTCGGATGAGCAGCGCACGGCGATCGAGCATGTCGCCGCGGCCACGCGGATTGACGCTGTTATCGGCCGCGCCGGCACCGGCAAGACGACGATGATGAAGGCGGCGCGCGAGGCGTGGGAAACGGCAGGCTATCGCGTGGTGGGCGGAGCGTTAGCGGGCAAAGCCGCCGAAGGTTTGGAGACGGAAGCCGGCATCGTATCCCGCACGCTGTCGTCTTGGGAGCTTCGCTGGAACCAGGGTCGCAACCCGCTCGACGACAAGACCGTCTTCGTACTCGATGAGGCCGGCATGGTGTCGTCGCGACAGATGGCGCTGTTGATCGAAACCGTCACCAAGGCCGGTGCCAAACTCGTCCTTGTCGGCGATCCGGAACAGCTTCAACCGATCGAAGCGGGCGCCGCCTTCCGCGCCATTGCCGATCGCATCGGCTATGCCGAACTCGAGACGATCTATCGTCAGCGCCAGCAATGGATGCGCGACGCGTCGCTTGATCTGGCGCGCGGCAACGTCGGGAAAGCGGTTGATGCCTATCGTGCACATGGGCACGTCAGAGGGTTGGACCTTAAGGCGCAGGCGGTCGAAAGCCTCATTGCAGATTGGAACCACGACTACGATCCTTCGAAGACCAGCCTGATCCTCGCGCACCTTCGCCGCGACGTCCGAAAGCTCAACGAGATGGCCCGCGCCAAGCTGGTTGAACGCGGCGTCGTCACAGACGGTTTTACGTTCAAGACAGAGGACGGAACCCGCATGTTCGCGACCGGCGACCAGATCGTGTTCCTCAAGAACGAGGGCAGTCTTGGCGTCAAGAACGGCATGCTCGCAAAGGTGCTTGAGGCCGCGCCTGGACGTGTCGTCGCCGAGGTTGGCGATGGCGAACATCGTCGCCAGGTCACGGTCGAGCAGCGCTTCTACAACAACCTCGATCATGGCTATGCGACGACGATTCACAAAGCCCAGGGCGCCACCGTCGACGAGGTGAAGGTGCTTGCTTCCCTCTCGTTGGACCGGCATCTCACCTATGTGGCCATGACGCGCCATCGTGAGGATCTCGCCGTCTACTACGGCAGTCGCTCCTTCGCGAAATCCGGCGGCCTCATCCCGATCCTGTCGCGCCGAAACGCCAAGGAGACAACCCTCGACTACGAGAAGGCGTCGTTCTATGGCCAAGCGCTGCGCTTCGCGGAAGCGCGCGGCCTTCATCTTGTCAACGTCGCCCGCACGATCGCACACGATCGCCTCCAATGGGCCGTTCGGCAAAGCTCGAGGCTCGCCGACCTCGGCGCCCGTCTGGCCGCCATCGGTGCGGCACTTGGACTGGTCCGCGGCAGCACCAAACACTCCATCCCGGACACGATCAAGGAGGCCAAGCCAATGGTGTCAGGCATCACCACTTATCCAAAATCGCTCGAGCATGCTGTAGAAGACAGGCTCGCCGCCGATCCCGGCCTCAAGAAGCAATGGGAGGACGTCTCGACCCGCTTCCATCTTGTCTACGCTCAGCCGGAAGCGGCCTTCAAGGCGATCAATGTCGACGCCATGGTCAAGGACCAGTCGGTCGCGCAGTCCACCCTGGCGAAGGTCGCCGGCGCCCCCGAAAGCTTCGGTGAGCTGAAGGGCAAGACCGGTCTTCTCGCCAGCCGTGCCGACAGGCAGGACCGGGAAAAAGCCATCGCCAATGTGCTGGCGCTCGCCCGAAATCTTGAACGTTACCTTCGTGAGCGGGCCGAGGCCGAATTGAAACATGAGACGGAGGAGCGCGCGGTCCGGCTCAAGGTTTCCGTCGACATCCCTGCCCTCTCACCATACGCCAAGCAAACGCTCGAAAACGTGCGCGATGCCATCGATCGCAACGATCTCCCGGCTGGCCTCGAATACGCGCTCGCCGACAAAATGGTGAAAGCAGAACTCGAAGGTTTCGCCAAGGCGGTTTCCGAACGTTTCGGGGAACGGACCTTCCTTCCATTGGCTGCGAAAGACACTGATGGCAAGACTTTCGAGACCGTCGCAGCAGGCATGACGGCCGGCCAGAAGGCGGAGATACAGTCCGCGTGGAATTCCATGCGCACGATTCAGCAACTTGGCTCGCTTGAACGAACGATGGAAGCGCTCAAGCAGGCCGAGGCCCTGCGGCAAACCAAGAGCCAAGGGCTCTCGCTGAAATGACCGGGGCTGCAACCGGCCGGTCGATGACCACGCAGCAACGACGAGCCATTGTGGTTCTGTCGCTGGCGGCGGTGGTCGCCATCCTGCTGGTGGTGACTGCCGTCGCCGGCGGCTACCGCATCAATCTGACACCGAGCGAGCCACTCGGCCTGTGGCGCATTATCCCGCTTCATCGACCGGCAGCAGTCGACGACCTCGTGTTCATCTGCCCGCCGGAAACGGCGGCGATGCGGGCAGCGAGGGCACGAGGCTATCTCCGTTCTGGTTCCTGCCCGGGCGGCGTCGCACCGTTGATCAAGACAGTGATCGCCGTTGCAGGACAGCGTGTCGAAATCGGCGTCAGCGTGAGCGTGGATGGGCGGGTGGTTTCCTCATCCAGTCTCGCATTACGAGATGGAAAAGACCTGCGTTTGACGGCGTTTCCGAGCGGCGTCATGCCACTAGAGCACGTCTTCCTGCATTCCGCATTCCGCGGCTCCTATGACTCGAGATATTTTGGCCCTGTGCCGGCCTCCGGCATTCTTGGGCTGGCGCATGAGGTATTGACCTATGCGCCGTGACTGTATTCGGCCGGCGCTGTTGATATTCGCGTCGATCACGATCGGGGTGGTTGGCTGGAGTGGCCATGTGTTGCTTCTTCCCGTCGCATTGGGGCTTCCTGTTCTTTGGTCGACTTCGCCAACGAGATCAGTGGCGGCTCTTGTCTCTGCCGGATATTTCCTGGCCGCGTCGCGTGGTCTCCCAGAAGGCGTTGCCGCCTTCTATTCGTCGGATATCTGGCCAGGCCTGCTACTCTGGCTGTGTGCATCATTGAGCTTTGTCACGGTGCATACCCTGCTTTGGACGATGAACGCGCGCACGCGTCCGTTTCGCTATCTCCTTGCAGCCATCATCATGTCCATTCCGCCCTTCGGCATCACGGGCTGGGCGCATCCCGTTACGGCTGCGGGTGTTCTGTTTCCAGGATGCGGATGGTGGGGCCTCTGGCTTTTGACAGCGGGCTTTGCAGGCCTCGCAACCCACAGCTGGCCAGCTGTCGCCATCACCTTCGCAGGCCTTTGGCTGTGGTCCGCTGCATCGTGGACCGAGCCGGGTCTACCCAATGGCTGGCGCGGTGTCGATCTCGAATTGGGCGCTTCGCTCGGTCGGGACGCCGGTCTTCACCGCCAGCGTGACCTGATCGCAACGGTGCGGGAAGCGGCCAGCGATGGCGCACGCTTTGTGGTGCTGCCGGAAACTGCGCTCGGTTTCTGGACACCGACCGTGGCGCGGCTTTGGACGAGCGCGTCCGGCGATACCGATGGGACGGTCATCGCCGGCGCAACGGTGCTCGATGCCACCGGCTACGACAATGTCCTCGTCGCGATCGACAGGAAGGGCGAAAGCAGCATCCTCTATCGCGAACGCATGCCGGTTCCCGGCTCGATGTGGCAGCCGTGGCGTTTCTTGTTCGGAGAAAATGGTGGCGCCAGGGCGGATTTTTTCGCAAACCCGGTCGTTTCTGTTGGTGCCAGCCGGGCAGCGCCGCTGATCTGCTACGAGCAACTGATCGTTTGGCCGATCCTGCAGTCCATGCTCCACGATCCGGATTTTGTCGTCGCCGTCGGAAACGGATGGTGGACCGAAGGGACGTCGATCGTCGCTATTCAGCGCGCCGCTGCCACCGCATGGGCAAAGCTCTTCGCAAAACCGCTTGTTATTGCCTTCAACACCTGACTGCCTAGGAGACACCATGCTCGACGCCGCCCTGATAAATGAATGCGCGGACCCCCCCCTCAAGCCGCCGATAATAGAGCAATTCGTGATGGCAGCGGGCTCGGATAATCCGCTAGCTGTTACCGTTAAATCGGGCGGCCGATTGATACTCGTTCCGAAAGCGGCGTCGACTGAGGAGGCGATGGCGATCGTGCGCCAATACGCTGGTCAGGCCGTCGTCCGCGTCGGCCTGACGCAGTTTCCGGCAGGCGTTGGAGTCAAGGAAGCGACCGATTTGAAGCCTGATCTAGTCGACCCCTGCCAGAACCTTCGCAAAGGCACGGCGATGTTCGCCAAGGTCCTCAGGATCGTTGCGAAATGGTATGGCAATCCCACGAGCAAAGACGTCTTCCCGCAGATTTTCGAGGATGCGATTTACGCATGGAAGACCGGTGAGTTCGAGGGCGTGAGCGTGTTTCAGGCGGAGGATCCGGGAACACCGGTTGGTGTTTCGCAGCAAAGTAGAGAGAAGATCCCCGCCGAGGAGGAGGACGCTGACGCGGAATCAAGAGAGGAACAGCCAGAGGGGGAGCAGGATGCTGGGCGCGCGGGGATACGGATCGATCTTTCGCGCATTGGTGGTCAGCAATAGCATTGAGTTCGTCTCGCCTTGCGAAACGGTTCTTGGCGAGGTGGAATTTTAGTTTGAGTCCAAGGCGGAAAATTAGTGTGATTCAAACGCATAAAACTAGTGCGACTCAAGGACGCGAAATTAGTGTGATTCAAATGCAGAATATTAGTGTTTGTCAAAGACGTCAAATTAGTGCAACAACAAAGCACGGAAGTAGTGGTCCCCTACTCACACACCGTCGCCGGAGGCCAACGTGGCGAAACCCAATGAACTGCTCGCGGCATCCCTGGCTGAACTGAGGGGAGTGACGCAGAACGGCACCCGATCGGTGGTGAAATCCGAAGAGCTCAGCCGTGTCCACCGGGAACGACTACAGGACAATGGATTCCTCGAAGAAATCATGAAGGGCTGGCTGGCGGTGAACTCGCGACCGTCGGCCAACAACAGGATCGATGCGGCCTGGAGTACCGTCTACTGGGAGTTCGTTGCCAGATACCTGGACGACCGTTTCGCGGGTGAATGGCGGCTCTCCGCAGAGGCATCCGTGGCTCTATGGTCGGAAAACCATTCCATCCCGGGGCAGGTCATCGTCAGAAGCTCGAAAGCGAACAATCAGCTTGTGAAACTACCGAGCAATACGTCGCTTTATCTGCTGCGCTCAAAGGAAAACGAGCCCGCCGAGACGAGAGAACGATTGAGATTGATGCCGATGGAAGAGGCGATCTGCAATCTGTCGCCGGATTCGTGGAGAACGTCAGCGACCGATGTCATCGCAGTCATTGGCTCAATCCGCGGAACAAGCACGCTGCTTCAATACCTGCTGGACGGCGGCCGGAGCCACGTTGGCAGTCGCATCGCGGGAGCCCTGCGCCATCTCGGCAGGACAAGGGACGCGGACACGATCATCAAGACCCTGGAATCGGCAGGCTATAACCCGCACGAGGACAACCCTTTCGACCCGACAGTCGATCTGGTCACGCTGGATGCGCGACGAACTCAGGCGCCGTCCGCTACCCGGATCAAGAATCTCTGGGCGAAAATGGGGAAAGACGCCCTCAATCACATCGGATTCGAGCAAGTGCGTATCAACGACCGGGACGGATATCTCGCGGACATTGATGAGCGTTATGTGGCAGACGCCCTGAACTCGCTTTCGATCGAGGGTTACGAGGTGTCGGAAGAGCTGATCCGGAGGGTACAGGACGGTCAATGGCAACCGGACGAGGACGCGCAGGACTACGAGACCAAGAACGCGCTCGCCGCCAAGGGATACAGACTGGCTTTTGAGGAGGTGCGCGATGACATCAGGAAGATCCTTGATGGAGCACCTACCGGCGAACGGCTCGAGGCACGGCACCAAGATTGGTTCCGAGCCATGTTCAGCCCTTCGGTAACCGCGGGTATCATCAAGGCGCACCAACTCGCGGGTTACCGATCGCACAATGTCTATCTGCGGGGATCCTCGCATGTCCCCTTACCGCCGCATGCAATCGCCGACGCCATGGACGCATTGTTCGAGAGCATATCGGAGGAATCCGATGCGCGCGTGAAGGCAATCCTCGCCCCGTTCCTGTTCACCTATATCCACCCATTCCCGGACGGGAACGGACGCACGGCGCGCTTTATTATGAATGCGCTTCTTGCCGAGAGCGGAGCGCCGTGGACCGTCATACCGTACGCGCGCCGTGACGAGTACATGAACGCCCTGGAAGAGGCGAGCCAGCACGAAAACATCGTGCCCCTCACGAACTTTGTCTCCGAGCTGGTTAAAGCGCCAGCACCATCCACGCAAGCCACTGCTGGCCGGAAAGAAAACTAGAGCAGGCAAACCCGGCTGCGTTTTGCCATTGACCTCAAGGCCGGCCATGACATCGCACTAAGAGCCAACGCGCGCGGCTTTCATTTCGTCACAAGCTCGGCAGGTTCGACACCCAGTACCTCCGCGATCTGACCAACGACGGTGAGGGTCGCAGACATTTCGGCGCGCTCGATCGCACCGATATGGCGCGTACTAAGGCCCGTACGGTGCGCCAATTCCTCCTGCGTCAGTTGTTTGCCATGACGTATTCGACGCAAATTCATCGCCATGACCTCGTTGAGATCCATGACGTGAGCGGAACCTGAATCGGAACTATTGTTCTAGGAACTATAATTCCGATTCGTTCCTGCATGTGATATTGGTCGCCCACCAATGCATGAGTTCCTATGGGATAAGAGCGAATGATCATCCGCGAGACATGTCGTGCAGTTGTGACCCAAACGATATAATGCTCACCAGGATTTTGCTTTCGCGCGGTATTGAAGAAATAGAGGGAAACGGATGAACGACGTGGACTCATCCGGGAGGAACGAGGAAGCAAAACCGATGGGATCGCGCTTCCGTTCAATGGAAAAGTCGGAATTAGAAAAGCTTGCGGTTTCTGCAATCCGCGAACACCGGCGCCTTCTCGCCGCCGACGAAGCAGTCTATGAGGAGTGGACCCGCGCGACTGCTGACCAGTCGGTTTCCAGCGCCGTCCTCAAGAGCCTGCATGACGAGCATATGGCGCGTCAGAAGAAATCC
The DNA here is from genome assembly GCA_029865825.1 of Rhizobium sp. Lineage (GTDB taxonomy): Bacteria > Pseudomonadota > Alphaproteobacteria > Rhizobiales > Rhizobiaceae > Allorhizobium. Next base: position 34,750 of record JARXAQ010000182.1, on the reverse strand, counting down.
GAAGCCCAGCAGGAAGAGCTTTCAGACATCATCGACGCCCTTGGCTATGTCCCTGACGTGCCCTTGGACGGCGATGAATGATATCAGACCAGACCGTGATCTTTTGCGATTGCGACGAGTTGCGGAACGGTCGCCGCCTCGAGCTTTTCACGCGCTTTATCGAGGTAGTGTTGCACTGTCCTTGGGTTGATTCCCGTCAACATCGCGGTCTCTGGGGCACTTTTGCCCTTTGCCGCCCACATCAGGCACATGGCTTCTCTTGGTGAAAGCAACCGTTTTGGAGCCACAATCGTCGTCGCAGCGATGATCTTCAGGCGGTAGTGGATCCCCAGAACCGCCCGGACCGCTTTTTGCGAATCCTGCAGTTTTGAACCGTCAGCCGTCTGCGCTGAGGATGCAAACGTCAGCATCATCGTGGAGCCGAAACTTCCTTCGACGGGTATCGTCACCCCACTGCGAATGCCGTGATCGATCGCCCGGTCGCGAAACTGTCTGAGTTCGGAGCTTCCCCGAGAAGGCCAGTTGTCGGCCGTCCACGGAAAGATCTCCATGCGAGTCTTCGCTTCCCAGACCACTGGGTCGATCCGGGAATAGTGGCTATCGATGTAAACCCCCTGCCATTCCACCGGATAGGAGTTGAATGTGTGTATCTCCGATCCCGTGGTCTGCAAATATGCAAACCGCTCGAAGCCGCATGCGTGCGCGAATGCCTTCAAAGCACTTTTGATCATGCGCTCGTCGTGCGCGGCTTCTGTCATATCGATGAGTGAGCGAAGGTCACCGTCCACTGAGTTGTCTCCCCTGAGCACCTGCGAGCCTCGATAGCGCGCTATTGGCGTCCAAGGATCGAGGGGCCATCACGGCCAGGTGCCTGGTTTATAGCCAAGCCAATCTCACCGGCCTTGTTCGCGAAGCGCACTCAGGATCGTTGAGCCGCCTAAATCTACTCAGCTTTGGCGAGTATTCCAACCCCTAAACAAGCATAGCAAATTATGACCGGTTTGTAGCTGAGCCTCACTCCGCTCTCGGTGACGCCTGGCGAGCGACGCGATTTAACCGCGATAATTTGATGGGAAAACAATGTCCTGGTCGACGAGGACGTTAAACTTGTAGCCCGAACGGATGTTGATCGTCGGCTGAACGTTCAGGTTTTTCGATATCGTCTCTTCTGCAACACGACCGAAGCTCTCGGCAAAATTTCGGCGTGCCGCGTCGGAGGCTGTATCTTGTGTTGCCAGCGTTGAACTCTGAGGCATGGACATATCGATCCCCGCTCCAATCAACGCCACCAGCGCTGCCGAACCGAAAGTCCTCCAAAGATGGCGGTCGACCTTGTCCCGGAAGCCGCCATACCCTTCGGCATCCGTACCGGCCATGCCGCCGATCTGCAGGGTAGATCCATTCGGGAAAACAAGGTCCGTCCAAACCACAAGCACGCGCTCCTGGCCAAACGATACCTTGGAATCATAGCGGCCGAACAGCTTTGCACCCTGCGGGATGAGAAGCCGATAGCCGGTGGCACTGTCATAGACATTCTGGCTGACTTGAGCGGTAATACGGCCCGGCAGGTCAGAATTGAGGCCAGTGACCAATGTGGCGGGAATGACCGAGCCGCGCTTCAGTTCATTGGGTGACATCTGCGGCACGACCTGGTTTGGCAGGTAGCCGAGATCCTTGATGTCCTGATTGAAAAAAACCTCCTTCGATCCTTGGCCATTCTGGCCGGCGTTTTGTCCCATCAAACCGGATTGCAGGGCCGCAGCATATAGATCGGAAGCCGAGTTTGCCGTCATGGTAGTCGCCTGTCGGCCGGTGTCACTTTTTGTATTTGCAGGCTTATCAATATTGGAGACGTCAACCTTGAGCGGTGAATCCAGCGCCGTGGCATGAGCTTGAAGGCGGGCCATGCGTTGGCGCTGCGCCTCGCGCAAATATTGTTCGTCCTGTTCTCGCTTCAGACGGGCCTTCCACTCCTCTTCCGTTTCAAGCCTTTGCCTGCGGTCTTGTCGCTCAGCCAAATGGCGCTCGACGATCGGTTCCTGCTTCTTTGATTTTTCCTGCACGACGGGCGTCAGTGGGAACACCTCCTGTTTTTCCGGCTCACCGATAATGCCATCGGAAATCCCCCGCTTTAGTTGATCCCCGAAACTCGTCGCAGGACTGTTCGAAGCGCTCTCCATGTCGCCACGATTGACGGAAAGCCCGCGCAGGGACAGACCAATCACAACGACGCCGACGAACAGCGCGATGACAATGATAGCGACAATGATCGGCAGGCGGTTGAGCCGCTGCATGCCCTGCTGATCGGCGGCTTGGCTCGACGTGCCAAGCTGGAGCGACTGGACCATGTTAATCTCCGTCAGTTGCGCTGCATGATCGAAAGGGGGCTGGCGGGCGTGGCTCCGGCTTCCGTCGGCGTATAAGCGCGGCCAAGAGCGATGGAAGGCGTCGAGACCTGCACGAGCACCTGTCCGCCGAAGCCCTCGATCGCATATGCAAGCTCGACCGGTTTGAGGTCTTTGGCGACTTTGCCGCCCGTGATGACCGTGTAGCCCCAGCCTTTCAGGGCGGCTTCGAGGGCAACTGCAAACTCCGATGCATCCTTGTCCATTCTAATCGTCGTCGTCGACCCAGCCGGCCCGATCTGCTCAGCCAAACGGCTCGCCATGTCACCGGCGATGGCGCTTGCAGCCGGTCCGGTGACGGCCACCGGGGTCGAGCTGGTGGTCAGTGCGTCGTCTGCCGTTTGGCAGCTAGAGAGCAGCGCAGCCGCTATGAAGAATGCGAGAGGCTTGCGCATTGTTCAGCCTCCCCGCCGGATGGTGATCTTCTGCTGCCGCCACCCGACTCCGGAAACGAGGATCGCCTTGTCGATCGCATAGTCGACGGTCATCATGTCGTTCTTCATCCGATAATTGACGATGCGATTTTGACCACCCGAGACGACGAAGAGCACAGGCGCATCCTGGCCCGAGATCGACTTCGGGAACTGGATGTAGGTTTTTACCCCGTCCGAATAGACCCGCTTCGGCTTCCACGAAGCACCGCCGCTCACCGAATAGGAAAAGTTCAGCTTGTCCGGCGCTGAGCCCGGAATGCCGCCCGTTTCGAGACGGGCGTTGATGTCGGCGAGCTTAGTCGACACGTCTTCCGGATATTCGAAACCAATGCGCGCCATATACTGGCTCGGATGGGACTTGAGCTGGATATGATAGGTGCGCCGTGATGTCGTCACGACCATTGAGGTGAGTAGGCCCGGCTCCGACGGTTTGACGATGAGATGGATCGCCTGTCCGCCTGTCGCACCTGACGTTGCCGGTTCTACTTTCCACCGCACTGTATCGCCGACAAGCACGTCTCGAACGATCTCGCCACCTTGTAGTTCGATGTCGCAGACCTGTAGGGGGGAGCAGACGACGGAGGGCTGTGTCTCGCCGAACAGAAAGATGACCTTTCCGTCCGGACCCGTCGTGACCAGTCCAGGAGTCCCCCGCCACTTTCTGGAAAGGTCTATTCCTTTTACCTCGTTGTTCGTCATGCTTTGCGAATGTGCGCCCGCGGCAAGGACGAGCCCAGCCATGCAGCAGGCTGCTGCCAACAGTAGTCGTGTTCTGTGCATTGAAGATCCCCTGCCCTTAAAGTTGTGCCGTCCAATCGAAATCCCGGACATAAAGACCGATCGGATTGAGGCGGATCGTCGCCTCATCCTGGGGCGCAGTGAGTGCCACCGTCGCGATCCCGCGGAACCGTCGCGTGCCAGTTTCCTTGCCTTTGCGGTCCCGCTCATACTCCGTCCAGTCGATCTGATAGGTCTGGTTTGAAAGCGCGACGATGTTGTTGACCTCAATGGCAACTGTCGAAGCTCTCGCCCTTTCGAATGGAGAATTGCCTCGGAACCACGCATTGACCTTCGCTGTCGAGGGATCGGCCGTGCGCAGAAGGGCGTAGGTGCGGTCGATATATTGTTTCTGCACCACCGCATCCGGCGTTATCGAGCGAAAGCTTGTGACGAAGTTGCCGAGCGTGGCGCGTACCACGCGGACATCGGCATACTCGATCTGTTGCGGAAAGCCTGCTGTGACGGCGGTCCCAAACTTGTCGACCTCAACGATGTAAGGCACGAGCCTTACCTGCGTGCTCAGATACATCGCGTAGCTGAAGCCGATAACCGCCATGGACAGCCCAAGGACCCCGACGATGCGCCATGCGGCCGCCGCCTTGACATAGGACCCATAGCGTTCGCTCCATTCCTGCCGAGCGGCAAGATACGGGTTTTCCGGGGCGCGGTTCGCTGCCATTTATTATTCCCTTGTTTCGATTACGGTTTGTCGTTGAGTTCGGGAGGAGGTTTTGGCCCACTGTGACCGCCACGCTGTTCATCGAGCTTCGCGTTCGCCAATCCAAGAATGGATCCGGCATAGGCGCCGGGAGAACCGATCGCTTTTTCCTTCGCGGCAGATCCCGCAGCCTGTGCGCCGGAACTGAAGCTCGCGCCCATGCCGCGCAGGGCAGCACCAGCGACCGATGAACCGGCGGCTCGTGCGGCTTGCGCGGCCGCAAAGCCCGCGCCGGCAGCGCCGGCGGCGAGGAAGCCAGCACCGGCGGCAAAAGACGCCGCTTGCCCGCCGTGGCGGATCGCTTCCATTCCTCCGGACACCGATGCGCCCTGGACAACGCCCTGGATGATGTTCGGGACATACATGGCGATGATGAAGACGACGACAGAGATACCGGCGATGGCCAAGGTCGTGACGAACTGATCCGATGAGGCGGTCGGAGCTTGGGCAAGGCCAAGCAGGACATTCGATCCGATCTTGGCAATCATCACCAGGGACATGAGCTTCATGCCGACGCCGAAGGCGTAGACGAGGTATCGAATGGCAAAGTCTTTCGTGAAGGAAGAGCCGCCCAGTCCGAGCATGATCATGCCGGCGAGCAAGCCGACATACATTTCGACCATGACCGACACGAAAATAGCGGCAACCAGGGAGAACGCGATGACAACGACGCCCATGGCGAGAACGGCGGCAATCGCAAGCGCATTGTCTTCGAACACTCCGAACTGTGCCTGCTCCGACATCTGCGAGGCGACGCGGATGCCGGCATCGAACACTTCAGCGGGCGAAGCTGAACCACCGCCGGCGCCAATCTGGAAAAGGCTGTCTACCACCGCTCGAGCAAAGGTCGGACCTTGGGTCAGAACGAATGCGAAGAACCCGATGAACATGATCCGCCGGACCAGTTCGGCGAACCAGCTGTCCAATGAGGCGGATTGGATCGCCAGCCAGACTGCTGCAATGCCGATTTCAATTGTTGCAAGGACCCAGAACAGTGATCTTGCAGCATCCACCACAGTAGTTTCCCACCCCTTCGCGGCAGATGAGACCTGGTTTTCGAGCTCCGTGAGGACCTGTCCTTCCTGCGCGAATGAGGGACTAGCATAGGCGAGGAGAAAGAGACCTGTAACCAGGGAGCAACGCACTACGACTAAGTTTTCCATCTGGGTAGCACCTCCTGACCTTCCTCGATTGGCGGCAGCTCCTTGTCTGAGCCCAAGAACTTTTCCCGGGTGGCGCGCTGGTCCTCGGAGAGCGCAGGTATTCGTGTGTTTCGGGAATTGACGATCAGCACTGTCGCTGCAGACGATGCAGCGCCGACAGCCAACAGCAAGGCAATCAGGACGGCGCGGCTCACCATCGCGGCTCCATCTTCTGACCCTCGGGAACGCTCTTGACCTCAGCGTTGAAGAACTTTTCCCTACGCGCCTGCGCCAAATCCTTGTCGGTCTGTTCGGTTTGCAGCCAGGTTCCCATCATCGTCATCTGCTGCGAGACGAGACCGCGAAGCTTCTGCATCTGGGCAACCTGCTGAGCGGCGATCTCGTGCCCGACCTGCAGAGCCTTCACCTGCCCATCTGCCGTTTCGGACATCGAGCGCAGTGACGACATCGTAGCTTCTTCGCTATCGAATTGGTCGGCCGTGAGGCTCGCCGCCTTCAGCGAGCTGGCGACCGTGTCGCGGTTGGTGTCCGACCAGGTCTGGTAGGTCGAGGAGAACGTTGCATTATCAGGTAAATTCGTCTTCAGGTCAGCGTAGCTTTGGAAGCGCTGCTGAAGAACATCGTCGGCATTGCCCATGGAAAATGAGATGCTCTGACCCCGTTCGACGATGCTTCGCAGCTGGTTGAGATCGCTTTCGACCTCTCCCCAGACATGACTGGGAAGCTGCGCAGTGTTTTGCAGCATGTTCTCGTAGATTTTCAGCTGGTTCTGGATCTGCTCTGCAAGCTGGCTGATTTGGGTCAGCTGGTTGTCCACCTGAATGCCGGAGCTTTTCATGAGGTCCACGAGCTGCGCGTTATTGGCGAGCTGCGTCCATTCGGTCGCAGCGCCAGTGGCTGTACCGGCTTGCACTGAGCCTGTGCCTCCAATCGTGAGAGCGACGGCCGCCACGCAGGCGAGCCATCTATTTGAATAGTGATGCAGCATCGTGAACTCCTCTCGTTTCAAGCCAACGGATCGGCCAGTCGCGGGCATGTTCGTATTTCAGTGCGCGGATGCGTTTGAGGTCCTCCTTGCCCGACGCGCCAACAAAGCTCAGGGCGACTGGCCCTAACGACATCTCGAAGAGCCGCCGGCCTTCCGGCGTGGCAACGTAGTATTCGCGCTTCGGCATGGCGGTTGCGACGATCTCGATCTGCCGCTGATTGAAGCCAATGCGCTCGTAGAACTCTCGCGTCCCGGGCTCGCGAGCGCCGCCATTCGGAAGGCAAATCTTGGTTGGGCAGGATTCTTTCAACACGTCGATGATCCCGGATCGTTCTGCATCCGAGATTGATTGGGTCGCGAGAACCACAGCGCAATTCGCTTTGCGGAGCACCTTCAGCCACTCGCGAATCTTGTCGCGGAATACCGGGTGGCCGAGCATCAGCCAGGCCTCATCGAGAACAATCAGGCTCGGCGAACCATCCAGACGCTTCTCGATCCGGCGGAACAGATAGGTCAGCACGGGAACGAGATTGCGCTCGCCCAAATTCATCAACTGTTCGATCTCGAAAGTCTGGAAGGCGCCGAGTGTGAGACCATCCTCCTCCGCATCGAGAAGCTGGCCCATCGGGCCGTCGACGGTGTAGTGATGTAACGCGTCCTTGATCTCACGCAGCTGCACGCCGCTGACGAAATCTGAGAGTGAGCGACCGGATGCAGCCGCCATGAGGCCGATCTGGCGAGAGATGGCGTTGCGATGATCCGGGGTGATAGTAACGCCCTGCAGACCGACCAGCATCTCGATCCATTCCGTCGCCCAGGCGCGATCCGCATCAGTCTTGAGTTCGGACAACGGGCAGAAAGCCAGCCCCCTCCCCTCTTCCGCATTGTCGCCACCGACCTCATAATGATCGCCGCCGGCGGCGAGCGTCAGGGGCAGTAGTGAACTGCCCTTGTCGAAGGCGAATATCTGCGCATTTTCGTACCGGCGAAACTGCGCAGCGATCAGAGCCAGAAGCGTCGACTTGCCCGAACCGGTCGGTCCGAAGATCAGTGTGTGGCCGACATCATCGATATGCAGGTTCAGCCGGAACGCCGTCGATCCGCTCGCGACCTGCATCAAGGGCGGGGAGTTCGGCGAGTAAAAGGGGCATGGCGCAACCGGGTTACCGGACCAGACAGAGTTCAGCGGAATCAAGTCGGCGAGATTGCTGGTGTTGATCAGTGGCTCACGGATGTTGCAATACCAGTTGCCGGGCAAGCTACCAAGAAAAGCATCGGTGGCGTTGAGTGTTTCGATCCGGGCCCCAAAGCCTTCCGCCTGGATCAGCCGCCGGATCGCTTCGGCCTTCTCCTGGAGTGCTTCGCGATCGCTGTCGAACAGGACGACGACCGGTGTGTAATATCCATAGGCAACCAGCTGCGACGAGGCCTGTGCGATCGCATCTTCGGTCTCGGCCACCATGCTCATAGCGTCTTGATCGACGGATCGGCTTTGCGTCTGGAATATCTGGTCGAAGAACGGCCGGACTTTCTGCTGCCATTTCTTCCGCGTGCGTTCGAGTTTTTGCCGGGCCTCCTCGGCATCAAGGAAAATGAAGCGCGATGACCAACGATAGGTGAGCGGCATCAGGTCTAGGCTGTTCAGAATACCCGGCCAGCTTTCGGCCGGCAGACCGTCGATCGCCACCACACCAAGGAAACGGTTCTCAACCTTCGGCGTCAGCCCGTGCTCAAGCTCGGCAGTCGCGATCCAGTCGAGATACATAGGAACGTCAGGAAGCCGGATCGGATGACTTTCGCCGGTGATACAGAACCGGGCGAACTGAAGGAGCTCGTCGTAGCGAGCAATCCTCCCCCCTCCCCTCTCGATCGTTTCGCGGGATTCCATTCGCCGGATCGAAAGGGAGTTGGCAAGATACTGCTCAAGCTCTCGTACTGCGTTTTTGAAGACGAAGAGCACCGTGTCCGCGTAGGATTTTTTCCGGCTTTCCTCATCCGAGTAGATGTATTTGCTGAGAGCAGTCTTCTTGGTCTCAAGTGGCCGGTGGGTCAGGATCAGGGCATGCTTGCTCTCGAAATGCCCCTGTTCTCGCGCAAAATGCGCCCGACGCTCGGCATCGATTGCACGTGTAACCGGATCCGGGAAATAGCAACGGTCTTCTGTGGGATAGTCGACGGTCGGAATGCGGATTGCTTCGACCTGGATCATCCACCCGCTTCCGAGTCGCGACAGGACAGCATTGATCTGCCTCGACAGCTCATTGCGCTCAAGGTCAGTCGCACTTTCTGAGTCCGGTCCTGCAAAGTACCAGCCGGCCATCAGGCTCCCGTCCTTCAGGAGGAGGACACCATTGTCGACGAGCCCGGCATAAGGGACCAGATCGGCAAAGGACGGACTGGTCACCCGGAAGCGTTTGAGAGCTACCATGGTCGCCTCCTCAATACCGCCGCCACGGCGAGGTGGTCGCCTTGTAGGTGGGCTTGTAGGAAATATGCCTGATATAGACCTGCCGCATCAGTGGATCGGTCTTCGCCATCATCCTCAGCGCCCCAACGATCACGACCCAGACACCGACGCCGAAGAGCGCCGAATAAACCGTAAGCACGACGAAGATCAGGATCACGGCCGCAAGACCGGTGATGAGCACCAGCTCCCGGTCTGCGCCCAATAGCAGGTTCGGGCGCGAAAGCGCGCGATGGATGCGGTTGCGCCGCAGACCGGACAGGGACTCAGCCATGATCTCCCTCCCCTCCTCCGTTTGATTCAATTGACGTGGCCGGCTCGTTGGCTAGGCCGATTGACGCACCGGTTGCGCCGAAAAGGCCGACGATGTTGGTGGCGCCGAGCAGGATGCCGGCGACGAGGACGATGAAGACAAGGCGCCGCGCGAAGTCGTTCAGTTCGCCCCCGAAGATGAGCATGCCGCCGGCGATCGCCACGGCTGCAAGCGCGATCGCACCCGCAACAGGGCCTGTGATCGACTCCTGGATCTGCTGCAAAGGCTCTTCCCATGGAAGGCTGCCGCCGGAGCTGGCGAGCGCCGGCGCGACACAGGCAAGAACGATGGGTGCCGCCAGGAGCATAATGGCGATGAATGGCTTGTTACGCGACATGGCGAGCCTCCTGCTCTTCGGTGAGGTGATCGGATTCGATCTCGTACCGTCCGTTGGCGAACCGCTCGACTTGAATGATGTCGCGAACAATCCGCCCGCGTGGCGTCCGCTCGATCGAAATGATCAGGTCGACGGCCTCGCCGATGACTTCGTGCATCGGCTGCTGGCTTGCCTCGGCCGTGAGCTGTTCAAGGCGGCGTAGCGCCGACATGGCGGTGTTCGAGTGAATGGTCGCTACACCGCCCGGGTGACCGGTGTTCCACGCCTTGAGCAGCGTCAAAGCTGCGCCGTCGCGAACTTCGCCAACGACGATCCGGTCGGGACGAAGCCGCATGGTGCTCTTCAAGAGCCGCGCCATGTCGATCGTATCGCTGGTGTGTAGGAGAACGGCATTTTCGGCCGCGCACTGGATTTCCGCGGTATCCTCTAGAATAACGAGACGATCCTCAGGCGTGGAGTTGACGATCTCGTTGATGATGGCATTTGCAAGCGTCGTCTTCCCCGAACCGGTCCCCCCGGAAATGACGATGTTTAGCCTCGCAGAGATCGCGCTTCGAATTGTCGCCGCCTGGTATTCGTTCATAACGGCGTTGCGGACATAGTCTTCGAGCGGAATGAGGCGTGACGCGCGCCGCCGGATTGTAAAGGTAGGCTTGGCAACGATTGGAGGCAACAGACCCTCAAAGCGGTGACCACCAATTGGCAACTCGCCGGAGATGATTGGCTGTTCCGTGTCGACCTCTGACTGAAGCGCGTGCGCCACTGTACCAATGACCATCTCCGCAGCTGCGGATGACATCTCGCCGGCCGGCGCAACGCCGTGACCGAGGCGTTCGATGAACAGCTTTCCATCCGGATTGAGCATGATCTCGACGACAGTCGCGTCGTCCAGGGCAACACAAAGCTGATCGCCGAGCGCCTCCTGAAGTTTGCGGACGAGCCGGGGATGAGAGCGAAGCTGGTTCACGGATTTCTCCTTACGCTGCCTGGCTTAGAGAGCTGAGTTCAGAACGGTAGTTGGAAGGACGGAGCCTGAAGAAGGTCTCCGCATTGGCGGGCAGCAAGCCCGCCGCGGCCATCGTCACACCGATTTTCTTCGGCTCGCCCAGACGCTGCAGCGGCCATCCGACGCGAGCAAGGATGCGCTCGAACCGGAGATCGGTCACCGTGACAATCTCGGTGTAGCCATTTGCGAAGCACCATTCGATGATGCCCGCGAACATGGTCAGCGTCGCCTCATGGATGGAACCGTCGCCCCTCCCCTCAGCGAGGGTCGTGTCGACGCAGAAGCGGGAACTCTCGATCACCGCGGCATGACCGATAAGTTGACCGTCGGCGAGAAGCGAGGGGAAAACATCGGCCACCATTGTCGGACCGAGCGAAGGAAGGAGCCTAGCACATCCAGCAAGTTGGCCGGTCTCAGCGATGGCGAGAACATAGGTTGGTCGAAGCGCGTCGAAACCATCCGACTCGCACCCTGCCGATACATCGACTTCCCAACCTAGACGTTCGGAAAAGACCCGCGCACGAAGCTGGTAGTGGAGGTGAAGGAGGTTAGCCTCTTGAATCGTTCGGGGTGCTGAAAACGCGAGAACCTGCATGGAATTTCTCCGCCATTGTTAGACGGTGGGGAAATCAGCACAGATTCGAAGGCCTCGGCAGTTGTATGATCCTACAATTCGAAGCGTGAGTCGCCGCCCTTCCATAGAGGTCGTCCCGTTGCGCCTCTCTTTCGAATGCGCTCAGCGCCAGAGGGCTTTGTAGGATTCACAGTAAAACGTATAGCGAACGAATTCACCGGGAATAAAATTAACATACTGATTCTTTAGGCAATTTTTCACAGACAGATCCGAACAGATTCTCGCGTCTTAACGCTCCGTTAACTTTAAATCCCTTGCGGCATCCATGGAATCGGGAGATAGTTTCTCAAATGATGGCTTTGCGGCCATTTTTTCGAAAATGAAGCCCTAGTGGAAATAGTTCGCAAAATGAGCAACTCGCTGCCCAACCGATTTGATATTGAGATTGCCCAACAGGGCGCCAAAATCTCAAACGCGTTGCATATGCTGCGCAGCCAGCAATATCCGCCGGACGCGCGCAAAGGTCTGCGGAAATTCCAACTTGGAGAAGTCGCGGATTTCATGGGGGTTACTCAAACCCACCTCCGACAGCTTCATTCCGACGGCAAGGGCCCAGAGATCGAGTCGGTCGGTGGACGCCGCTACTATACGGCGGATCAAATGTTGGAACTCCGGGACTATCTCGAGGCCAATAAGAAATCTGACAAAAGGTACTACGTTCCTAGGCGCCGTGAGGGCGAACCAATGCAGGTCGTCTCGGTCGTGAATTTCAAAGGCGGGAGCGGCAAGACCACCACCGCCGCACACCTTGCACAATACCTTGCACTGACCGGCCATCGGGTGTTGGCGATCGACCTTGATCCTCAGGCGTCCCTCACCTCTCTGTTCGGGATCCAGCCCGAGCTTGATGATACGGCGTCTCTGTATGAGGCCCTTCGTTTCGATGACGAGCAGAAATCGATTGCGGATGTTATACAGCCAACAAATATTCCCGGTCTTGACGTAGTGCCTGCAAATCTGGTCCTGCAGGAGTACGAGTATGATGTCCCCCTAGCAATATCCTCCAAGAAGGGTGAGGACGGCCGGCTGTTCTATATGCGCATTGTCAATGCGCTAAAGCAGGTGGACGACCGGTACGATGTGGTGGTCATTGATTGCCCACCACAACTTGGATACCTGACGATCACTGCGCTCATGGCCTCGACGGGCATCCTGATTACGATCCACCCTCAAATGCTCGATATCATGTCGATGAGCCAATTCTTGATGATGCTGGGCGGCATCATGGGGCCAGTCGCGGAGGCGGGCGCCGAGATGCGTGTCGAGTGGTTTCGCTATCTGGTGACGCGCTTCGAACCGACGGACATCCCCCAGGCACAGATGGTCGGATTCATGCAATCAATGTTCGCCCAACAGATGTTGCGAAATCACGTCCTGAAGTCGACCGCAATTTCCGACGCTTCGATAAAAAAGCAAACCTTGTATGAGGTCGAGCGAGGGGATTTCGTCCGGTCGACTTATGACCGGGCAATGGAGAGCCTGAACGCAGCCAACGGTGAGATCATGGACTTAATTCACGGGGCATGGGGGCGGAAATGACGTACTTGTCAGCCGTTTTTGCGGCGGGTTTTGTGAAGCCTATCAATTCCCTGGCGAGGTTGAAAGCGAGTTTGGAGGTCGGCAATGGCGCGTGAAAATCCTTTCGCAAAACTAGACATGGCTTCAATCGCGTCAAACCAGACACCGACAAAACCTGGCTACGGCATGACGGGGGCGGCAAAGACTGTCGTCCGGTCGATTGAGGATCTGGCGGAGAACAGCAAGAAGCTGATGGAAGGCGAGGTAATTGTCGATCTGGACCCGCAGTTGATTGACGGTTCCTTCGTCGCCGATCGCCTGTCCGACGATGGCGAGGAGTATCAGGAGCTTAAGCAGGCGATCACGGCGTCCGGCCAGACCACGCCCATTCTGGTCCGGCCTAGTTCTTCAGATAGCCAACGCTTCATGGTCGTCTTCGGTCATCGCCGTCTCAAAGTTGCCAAAGAGCTCGGAATTCCGGTCAAGGCAGTTGTCAAGAAACTGGACGACATCACGTCCGCTATCGCACAAGGGCAGGAAAATTCCGCACGCTCAAATCTGTCGTTCATCGAGCGTGCCTACTTCGCACAGAACCTAATAGCGTCCGGAATGACGAAGGACGTGGTCCGGTCATCCCTCGCGATCGATGAAGCTATGCTGTCAAAAATGCTAGGTGTTGTTGAGGCGGTCCCTGCTCAGGTCATCAAGGCACTCGGCGGGTCCAAGAAGATTGGACGCGATAAGTGGCTGAGCCTGCGCCAGTTGCTTCTTGCTCCTGCCCTTCTGAAGGTTGCCAGCGAGCACGTCGAGACTGCAGGCTTTGGTGAACTGGCTGAAGACAAGCGGTTTGATGACCTTCATGGCTACCTGAAGCGCTATAAGGCCAAATCGGCTGCAAAGAAGCCAAAGGTTGGTGCGTCCGGGAACGATTGGACGTCGAAAGACGACTCGCTGAATTTCGTGATGAACGCAAAGTCGAAGAAGGTTGCGATCGAGCTTTCGAACGTCGAAGCGAAACCCTTCAGCGAGTGGCTGTCAGCGCATATGGATCGTTTGTACGACGAGTACAGAGGATCGAAGCAGGAATACAACGGAGACTAAACCGCAAAAGAAAAAGGCCCCCAACCGGTAAACCGTGGAAGCCTCTCTCGTCATCTCTAGCAGGATCGAGAATCGCATTTCCCGGAATCACAGTCAAGAGTCTTGGCGCCGATTTGGTGAGTTGATTTCTATTGCCTTTAAGAAGGTGAAAGAAAAATGCATACGGGACATGTGACGACGCCCTTTGGGCGGCGGCCGATGACGCTTGCTCTGGTGAAAGGTCAGCTGGCCACAGCAGACATAAAGCCCGGCAAGTCGGTCGATAAATGGAAAGTGTTTCGCGACGCGTGTGAGGCAAGGATCCTTCTCGGACTGACAGATCGGGCGCTATCGGTATTGAACGCGCTGTTGTCATTCTATCCGGAGCAGCAATTGTCCGATAAGCGTGGACTGATCGTGTTTCCGTCGAACAATCAGTTGACGGTGCGGGCACACGGTATAACCGGCACAACGCTTCGCCGTCACCTGGCGGCACTTGTCGATGCCGGTCTGATTATCCGCAAGGACAGCCCGAACGGGAAGCGCTATGCGCACAAGGATGGCTCAGGCTCCATCAAGGACGCGTTTGGCTTCAGCCTGGCTCCAATGCTTGCGAGGTCTGAAGAACTCGCGCACATGGCTCAGCAAGTCGCCGCCGACCGCAAAGCCCTCCGACTGACCAAAGAACGGCTGTCAATCTGCTTGCGCGACGTTCGAAAGCTCATCTCCGCAGCCGTTGAGGAGGGGGCTGCCGGGGATTGGGGAATGATTGAGGAGCATTACATCGGCCTGATAGCGAGGGTCCCAAAGAGCCCTGCAGCCGCTGACATCGAGCCGATCGCCGAGGAAATGGAGATGTTACGCGAAGAAATCGTCAACTTGCTGGATATGCAGCTAAATTCAGAAAAAATGGATGGCAATGCTGTTCAAAATGAACGGCACATACAGAATTCAAATACCGAATCCATCTATGAACTTGAACCTAGCTCTGGAAAAGAGCAGGGGGCGAAGTCGAGCCAAGCCATTCGGGGTCAGCGTGAGCCGATAAAGCCCTTCCCACTAGGGATGGTGCTGAAGGCATGCCCGGAAATCGCGATGTACGGCCCAGGCGGGACGGTTGCAAGCTGGCGCGACCTGATGTCCGCTGCAGTCGTGGTCCGATCAATGCTCGGGGTCAGTCCGTCGGCTTATGAGGAAGCGTGCGTTGCCATGACGGCGGAAAACGCGGCGGTGGCAATGGCCTGCATTCTTGAGAGATCGAACTTCATAAATTCGGCTGGCGGGTATCTGCGAGATCTTACGAAGCGCGCGGAGCTTGGGGCGTTTTCGCTGGGACCTATGCTGATGGCGCTGCTAAAGGCAAACGGTGAAAATTCTCAACGCGCAGGTTGATGATCGGTGGAGAATGGGCACCCGTAACTGACCATTGAGGGGCCGCGTGTGGCCTTGCCCAAATTGGAGTTCGTTCTAGCGGTTTTGGTATGTTGTATTCGGGGGCGATTGCGGCGGCTTGAGCGTGTTGATCGGGCCTGTGTCAGTGAAAAGAAGCGGGTCTCATGCAAGATACCGTCCCGCAGTCGGCGATTGAAGCTTTCGATGAAGGTGCTCTGGGTCAGCTTACCCGGCGCGACGTAGTACCAAGCCACCTTGGCGCTGTCCGTCAAGGCACGATCGCATTGCTGGTGATACTCGCTACCGTTGTCGCTGACAATCATTCTGGTTTGCCACGCTTCCGGGATGATCTAATCCAGCTCACGGGCAACCGACTGCCCGTGAGAGCGCTGTATCGGCCACGAGGCCCGGGCTTTCTCTGGTACAATCATCGACGATTGTTAGGATCCGGAAGCTGCGGCTATCGGTGAGTTGATCCGACACAAAGTCCAGCGATCACTGGCCGCCATCGGGACCAGCATCGGTGCTCGCGTGCCAATTGCTCGTTTCCGGTCGCTGCGTTTGCTCATGTCAGCTTCTCCTCCCGAGAGAGCCGGAAGAGCTTCTTGTGGTCCAAACGGTTGCCTTCTCTTTTGAGAAGAGCATGAATGCGGTGCCTGACGGCGATTGAGTGGCAATTAGCTGACGGCCAAGGGATAACCGAAGCGATCGCGTCGATGCGCAGATACTCTCATCCACTCGCGAAGAGTGTCATCGTCGTCGCGCCTGGTTTCGTAACGGATCGTCATCCGGCAAAAGCCGATGGGTTTACACGGCTGCCGCGCTCTCGTTTGATCGGAATGCTTCAATTTGATGCGACAGCGTTCCGCTGGGCTGCGGGCGCACCACTAATGGTGATGGTCCGCCTCGTGCCCCGTCGCATTGAGAGGCGGCCAAACCGAAGGAAGTTGCAATGCCGCAATTTAATGTGCGCCGTCCTTCGGCTGTCTACGGAATTGATATCGGCAAGAACATCTTCCAGCTGGTTCGGTCTTGGAAGCGACGGTGTACCAGCCCAGAAGGTTCGATTCCGACGTGACCCGCCGCTGCAATTCTTCGAGCGAGCAGCGCCAGCGATTGTAGGGATGGATTCCTGCGCTGGCTCTCAATGGACTACCAGGAAGATACAGGCGCTCGGACATAAGGTGCGCTTGATCCCCGCGCAGTTTGTGAAGCCTTACGTAAAATTGAAAAAGAACGACATCATCGATACGGAGGCGATCGCTGAGGCAGTAACACGGCCGACTATGCGGCTTGCGACACTGAAAAGTGAAGAACAAGCCTGATCTTCAGGCTTTGCAATGGGGGAGGGACCAGATGTTCGGAACGAAAACGCGCCTGATCAATCAGATGCGGGTCTTCTGGCTGAAATAAGGAATTGCGCTGCGCCAGGGTGCGGGTGTGTTCAAGCTTGACCTGCACATGTTCTCGAAGACCAATCAAATGACCTTTCGGCGGCGATGCGCAAATGCTGGCAGGTCTGTTTGCCGATCTACACCAATTGAGGCAACCTATCGGTGACGTCATACGCGAGCGGCCGGATACATCTATGCAACTGACTTCCTTTGTGATGTCGCGACCCTTTGGACGTACGGGGCCTACCATTCATTTTTGCCAAGTGGCCCTTCAAAGCCGCATTGTCGAGGATCACATCCGCCAGAAGACGCTTCAGCTCCGCGTTCTCGTCCTCAAGAGTCTTCAGCCGCCTCGCCTGTGACACGTCCATTCCAAAGAATTTAGCCTTCCAATTGGGACGCTGGCATCGCTGACACCGTGCTTGCGGCAAAGCTCCGAGACCGGCAAGCCTGCCTCACTCTTCAACACTATTCGGTTAGTCGATTCGTCTGTGACACCGATGTGTTTCATTCTCCGGTCCTCTCAACGGGCCAGCGCCTACTTCAAACGGACCAGTTCAACGGGCAAGAACTCCACGCGGCAGACTTGTCAGCCGTTTTTTTTCGACGATTTCCCATTTATAACAATCACTTGGTAGCGTTGAGGTGTATTGATGTCGCTGGAACGTTATGTGCGCTTTGATGTGTGCTTTAACGTAGTGTTCGGCTTTCCGGCAAAGAAGCTATGGCTTCACTTTGCGACGGTCCAGTCGTCAACCACCGATGTGCGTAGAAGGGAAAAGGTGACAGAAACGTACCCGATCGAAAAGATGCGGGATAGGTGCACGTTTCGATAGAGAATGTGTTGCGAAGCTTATGAAGCTAGTATCATCTCATGGTCAGGTGGAGCGGGTTGATTGGACGGGGCCGCTGATGGGTGGAACTTATTTCGATGATGAACAGGAGATCGGCCCTCATGGACTGATCTTGTTACGCAAGGTGCTTGCAGATCTGGTTAGAGATCAGGCCGATGTTCCGGGTGTAGATGAAGAGCTTGGTTTAGCAAAGGAGCTCGTGGCTCTCTTCAAGTCTGGTTTTCGCAGCGAGGAAGAGCTGAAAGCGATGGTTCAGCGCAGCAGCATCCTGAATCATTCGGCCGGCTATGGAAATTTGACTTTTGCGCTACGGTGAGCGGGTTCGAAGCGATGCAAGCGTTATGAGCATGACTGAAAGATAGAGGATTTGAACGGCGCCAAAAGGCGCCCAACTCTCGAATATGATCCATCAAGTTGCCGAGAAACTAAATACAGTCATGACACCTGAAGATCTGACGTTTCTTCAGAACGCCTTTGCGCGGGTGTGTGAAGTGCGCGGCGTTTCTCAGACTTCGCCGCCGGCGTTGGAGAGTGCCAAAGTGCTGATAAATCTGTATCAGAGTGGCATCCGAAACAGGCATCAGCTGATAGCTATGCTGACGGGGCAGAGGTTTCCTTGAGAGATCTTGAGCCGGTCGTCTGCCTGCTTTCACTTGAATCCCAAAAGTTAGATATGCCTAGTGGATAAAGTGTCGCGGCCAGGATTCCGGATGTTTGCCTTGCTGACAAACTGTATCGACACGCACGGCGGTAGCCCTTGGGTTCATCCGCCGGGCACCACTTTTTCGATTGGGTCGCTTCATATCACCGAGACGTTTTTGGCCGTGGATTTGCCGGTCTGGACAAGACAGGTTCAAGGCGCATGCGCCACTCTCCGATCATGCACCATCCGGCAATACCCTATACGTTGCGATAGAGACGGTTAACTTCGTTTACACCGTCCGGTATGTAATTTTGAAAACGAACGGCGGCGAGTTGGGGCTGAGCCAACTCTGCGATCCAATATCGCTCTGCTTGTCCCTGAAGGAGGTTATTACGGGATTGTCAGTGGAAAAAGCAGCGGTCTTGTTCTCAAGTCTGTCAAACAGCGTTCGGCTAGCTATCCTCATCAGGCTGATCGGGCGGGAATGGTCGGTCAACGAATTGGCGACTGAACTGGAGATGGGCCAATCAGCCCTGTCCCAACATTTGGGAAAGCTCCGCCATGCGGGTGTCGTTCGAGCACGCAGGGATAGACAAACGGTTTTATCATTGCAGTGATGCGGTTGTAGAGCGGCTCCTTCTTGACGTCGGCCTGATTGGCTAGCAGGCTCTCACTAGGAGTGGCGGTTTGATGGCACCGTGGTTCCTGAAACCCCGTAAAATCTCTACCCGTTGAGAAACTCAGGCTCGCTCAAGCGCGCCGGCTAGTGCTTAAGACCGGCCCTCAATGCTTCTAGCACGTGAACTGCGGCCCTAAATTGCGTACGAGAGGGCGAGCAGTGGATCGAGCTCAGACCCGGCAACACAGCATTCCCTCCGTCTAAGAGGCTGACCTCTAGGCTTGCAATGACAAGCTGCAGCAGCTCCATAACGAGGCGTGTGATTTCTAGCTTGATCGAGTAGTGACCGAGAGGCGGACTGCGCTTCCGCCGAAGGGGGTGTAGCGGCGCCCGCTCCGGGGGCTTCGGGGGTAGGATTGCAGCTGACGCCACTACTCTGCTGTTAGTGAACAATTGCATAAGAACTGCAATCCGCAGGAATCAACAACAGAAATCCGATTGGAACCAACCCTTCCTTCTGGACGTCTAAGGTGGTTTTGTTCAGGACATTGTTTGGCCTCTGCGTCGAGGCCTACTAGCCCAAAAGGCGTGAGGCTCTCCCGCTACGACGCTGCGCGTGGTTGTAGTACTGTGATGCCTGCTGAACGGAGCGATGGCGCGACTGCTCCATGGCCTCGGGGAGCGGAATACCGCGATTTGCAGCTTCGGTCAGATAGCCGGATCGTAGGCCGTGAGCGGAAAACTCCGCAGGATCGAGCCCTGCCAATCCGGCACGGTGCTTGACGATGTCATTGATGGCCTTTGGGTCCAATGGCCGGCGCGATACATTGCCCCAACGATCAATCGCCCTGAAGATGCTGCCTTTCTCGATTTTTCCCGCTTCAAGCCACGCATTGAGAGCATCTACCGGCCGACCGGTGAGATACACGACCTCGTCGTTTTCAGCGCCACTGGTCTTGATGCGGCCGAGATGAATGGAAAGGGAAGGTAGGGGAGGGGCTCCGTCGACCTGGATCGGCGCCTCCGGCTGTAGCTGCTCCCTCCTGAGACCAGCGATCTCGCTGCGGCGCCGGCCACCCGACGCGAAAGCCACCATAAGGATCGCCCGATCTCTGACGTCACGCAAGTTGTCTGTCCGACACGTGCCAATCAGCTTCGTTAAGACATCGCCAGTGACTGCTTTAGCGCTCCTGCGCGTCCTCGGGCGTGGCGTCGCGCGCACCGATAGCCGGATGGCAGCCCTGAGGGACGGGGAGGCGAAGCTCCCATCCAGCCCGCGCCATTTAGTGAGTGTCGACCAGGTGGCAAGCCGCCGCCTGACAGTATCGGGTGCATGCGGCCCGACAGTCCGCAATAACGCTTGTAGGCGGAGCTTGTCCTCGACATCTGCTGGCATTCCATGCTGGGGATCCATCAGACGCTTCTCCGGGTCCCAAAGGTGGTGAGCCACGAATTTTAGGAGAAGCGCCTCAGGCGCAGGCCAAGGAAGCGAGCGTCCTGTTGCGGCCAGCGACCAGGCTTGCAGGTAAGCAAGATCGGAGGTGAGAGCGCGCAGCGTGTTTGCGCCCATGCCCTCATTCACCAGATGACGGAGCGTTTCGACGTCTTGGTCGGTCAACAGTTCGGCGAGTTCGTCGCGGCGATCGATCGGTAGGACGGCTGCGATCGTGTCCAGTTCTTCAGCTCTGCGATCAACGATAGTTCGGCTTCCACGAGTCATGCCGTTGACGATGCTGGATGGAGTTTAAGGTCCGTCTGGCCGAAATCATGGCCTTTGAACAGAAGGGGTGCCTTGGCAACTGCAGCGACAGCGTAGGAAAAACAATCACCCATGTTCAGGCTAGCCGGGTGGCGTCCTTTGCCATATCGGTCTAGCGCCGCTTCAGCCTCACGATAGTGCTTCTCGTTGAAGGCGACTGGCATGATGTTCGGTGCGTCAACGAACCTGGAGACGATGTCAGCGGGATTGGAGAAACCCTTGGCTGTCAGAACCGTTCTTGTTTCAAACAGAGTAGGCCAACCGATAACAATCTCTTCTTGCCGTAGGACTGACTTGAAGGTTTCGGCTTCCGGCTCCTCAAGGACGATTGCAACAAGAACCGAGGTATCGATCGCAATCATATCGGTAGGCCATTTTCGTCATAAAGATCATCATGCGCAGACGTGGTGCCAGCCGGAACATTGCGGCGGCCTTCGGCTGCAAGCTCCCAGACGGCATCCAGCGGATGCTTTTTGTCCTGCTGCCTCAATTCGATATCATACCGTTCAAGCGCCAGTTCGACGAGGCGATTGATTGGCTGACCGGTGCGGCGCGAAAGCGCGTGCGCCAGATCTCTCGCCTTGGTGCTACGGATGGAAAGCTGTGGTTCGGACATGGCGCTCCTCGTCGAATGCTGGCCCCAACATAATGTTTGTCGCGCGAGATAGCAAGAAAGTGCCAAGAGATGGCTAACCTCTGATAAGAGTTACTTATCGGGGGTCAGCGACCCCGGGCTCATTAATGAGGAGTACAGAACCATAACTAGAGTATGGCTTTCGCTTAACGAATCATTTACCATAAATTCAATGTCTTACGATCTCGGAAGATTGCCCATCCAGAGCCTGTTGCGGCCAATCTCCGAAGCCGCCGTCGCATTTGTCCGGCTCGATGAGCGCATCGCCCGCTCTCCCGTCGGGGAGGGCTTTCTCGAACGCTCGCATTTCCTCGAGGCACACGCCTCGCTCTGGGTCGACGGTGAACTCGTTCATCTCGAGGACCTCGTCCTGCATGACGCGCTCCGAGATATCCGCGCACCCACCCACGAACTCACCATCGCCCGCGACATCCTGAAAACCCGACGCCGCATTGCTGCCCATCCAGCCGCCTGGGCGCTCTCAAGCCCCGGCCTCGCCTCTATCCGCGGGCAGGAATGGCCTGCAGCATCATCAGGTGGAGATGGAGGGGGAGTGCCTGTTGGGAGTGTCGAGGTGATCGACGCTCCGGCCGGGGTAGGGGAGGCGGAGGATCCCGGCATTGATGGTCTGGGTGATGCGTTCGCCGCGATCGATGCTGTGCTCGCCCGATCCGAGGCTGCGATTGAAGAGGCGAAAAAACCGGGCCATGTAAAAAACGCTCCGGAAAAAGATCCTTTCGTCTACGATCTCGACTGGGATGAGGATGAGCGGCTGTCGGAGTGGCAGGCCGTACTGGCTCGCGCACAAGATTTGCCGCCGGTCCTTCAGGCCATCGTGGCGCTCGATGCCTGGAATGAGATCGCCGTGCTCCAGCATGCGCCTTGGCTCGGTCGGCTGCTTGCCGCCTCGATCCTGCGTGAGGGTGGCGTCACGACCGGCACCCATCTCGCCGCGATCAATCTCGGGCTGAAAGCCATCCCCGTCGATCGGCGCCGGCATCGTGATCGCGAGACGCGGTTGCTGGCGATATCAAGGGCGCTGATCATTGCCGCCGAGACGGGGCTGAAGGAGCATGACCGGTTGGTGCTGGCGCGGCAGATGATGATGCGCAAACTGGAGGGACGGCGGACGTCATCCAGGCTGCCGGAGCTTGTTGAGCTTGTCATGGCGCGGCCGCTGATCTCCGCCGGCATGGTGGCGAAGACGCTTGAGGTGACGCCGCAAGGGGCAAGGCGGATCGTTCAGGAGCTGGGGTTGAGGGAGATGACGGGGAGGGGAAGGTTTCGGGCGTGGGGAGTTATATAGCTTCGGATAAAGGAGGATTGAGCCTCCGCCCCTATTCGTCGCGGCGGTCGACGAATTCAGCGCTCAGGCAGGATGGCGATGCCGCCTTGGCTCACGACCGAGTTGAAGGACGTGACAATTTCTCCAGACAGTTCAGCCTTTGAGAGATTGCTATGATGGTCGCAGGAGTCTAACGGAGGTAGAACCGCGCCTTTTTAGCCGATAACTGAGCTTTCGTAAGAAGCTGTAATACGACAGTCACATGAAAAGACGGTACGGATACAATCATCGATGTTCCTCAAGGCTCGTGCTTGGGATGACCTCAATCACTTCCCGGTTCAAAAACGAAGATGACGCGATAGGATATGCCTTTGGTGGAAAGCCAGCGCTTGCTCTGGCAGATATCGCAGATCTCCTCTCAGCGGAACGCGATCTCTGCTACGCGGCTTTCGAGGCATTTCAGGCGGTGATCGGCGAGCAGACGACCGCTATCTCTGATTTCCAGGCCACAGAGCAGTCACGTGAAAATTCCAACCACGCGAGATGAGCGTGATCCTTTACCTCACGCCGCGCTGGCTACGCTCGACCATCGTTGGCGCCGGCGTGAGCCGGCCAAAGTCTTTCATCCCGGTTTTCGGGCCATGATCGGCCCGTGAGCATCCCAGGAAGGTGGTCGCGCGATCACGATGATGCGAAATGAGTGTTGTAATGACGCGGCTGGCAGCAGTTGAAGAGCCCATGGGAGCTGCATAACGGAAAGGCCCGCCACCGGAATGTGGCGGGCCTTTTGCGACAGGGCTCTCATTGATCTGCAACCGGGATACCGACCGCAGCAAGCGCAGCCTCGAGCACCGCACATTCCCAACCGATCATCCGGATCACTCCAGCGTTGGTCGTCGAACAATCAAGGTGGTGGTCCCGGCTAGGGCCAATAAGCTCGGCCATGCAGGTACCATCCAACTCCACGCGTACTCGGGCCTCCACCTCTTCGGCGAACCAGCCGACGAAGTAGAGAGAACTCCGGAGCTCCGCCTCCGTTTTTGGGAGGGGGATTCCGGTAAGATCGTCGAACTTGAGCATTTACTCTCCAATGTGCGGTCGACGGCCCGCCACTGGTTAGTAGTTTCCAGATTGCCAAGGTTGCCGTCGGCAACCGCCGCAATGTCGAGAATGACAAGGCGTGCAAGCTGAGACACCATCTCCAGCGAGAGTAAGCGCTATCAATGACAGTCCCCTGTCACGGATGAAGCCGCTGTCGCACGTTTCGCAACCGTGTCCTAGCGCTGTCTCAATTTGCAACTAACAACGAATAAACATTGGATCGACTGGCTCATTTTGCGACATCTCGAACCCCGCTCTTTCGCCCTGTCGACTAGGCTCGCAGCGGCTGCAAGACGATCTCCGGTCCACGGCCAAGCGTATTATGCCCATGGTGAAGTTTAGTTTTCACTGATCTCGCGAATGGGAATTCGGTAATGGGCCATGCATCCAATGTGGATTGCCCCCTCCAGAGTGCGCCAAGCGGAATAACCGTCACTCATCACGATGCCGCGAAGCGATGTCTTGACCCCACCTTCCGGATCAGCGTGCGATTGTTGGTGTTGTGGCCGAACGAGGCTCCGACATATGACGATTACAGGGTTTACGCATAGCACCAGTGTGGACGTGCCGGTGCAATGGTTTGAGGTTTTCACGGGAGCGGGCCGGCGGCGCGACTGGAGCGACGAGGAGAAGGACCAAATCCTCGCCGAGAGCTATAGCGGCGAGATGTCCGTGAGTGCTGTTGCGCGGCGGCATGGTTTGTCCCCAGGGCAATTGTTCACTTGGCGGCGGCAGGCGCGTCAGCAAGCGGAGCCAGCCGTGCTGTCGATGTTTGTGCCTGCCGTCATTGATCGTGCGGTAGAGCCACCTCCGCCACCGCGAAAGACGATAGCGAGGCAAGCACCTGCCATTGCGGCAATCGAGCTGGAGGTTGGCCGCGCGAGCGTGAGGATCGCATCTGGCGCGGACAGCGCAACCATTGCCGCCGTGATCCAAGCCTTGAAGGCATCATCGTCATTGGTTTGTCTGGTGCGGAACAGCCACCGACTATGGTGGTACGGCCGTTATTTAGAGGGCGCTTACTTTGGCTCGTTTCCTATTTAAGCCAAGCGATCATCGGCTAAATAGCGAAGTGGGCCATTAATGGGTCAAGCCACAATAACATTCCGACCTCCGGCCAAACTGCTTTGTAGACACGCGAGCGGCGGGTGAGCTCGTGCGCGCTTTCGCGATGGCTCAGTGGATGATCGACAATACGAGCCGGAAAATTTCTGCCTGGTATCGCGCATCCTCAAGGGCGTCATGCGTACCTGACAGGTTTGGTTTCAGGTGCGCCGCAATTTTGCTGGATCGTGTATCGCGCCAAGAACAGCCCGTTGCGCCCATATAGAGGGCCTTTATGTCCAAGGCGGTAAAGCCGAATGGGTTCTCCCCTGCAAAACGATGAAAATAGTAGTTGATGAAGGACCAGTCGAACGGCGCGTTAAAGCCGACGAATACGATCGTATCGTCGGGACCGGCCAAGCTCGACAGCCAATCCGAGAATGACTCCATTGCCTTTTCGGGCTCAAGGCCGCGGTTCTTAAGGTCTTTCATGGAAAGCCCTGTCACTTCCAGCGCCTTCGGGTCGCATTTATCAGTGATCGGCTTAACCTCGCAGGTGAAGCCGTTGTCAGGATCAAAGGCGGAGCAGGCACCAATCGATAACAGACTGTACTCGCCCGGAATTGGACCTGAAGTCTCGACATCGACCGAGACGAATATTTCGCGAACTTCGGTCATGAGATCAACGGCTCCGTGGGAACGAGGGTGGGGCGATTGCGAATGGCGTTCCAGTGTTCCCGGAAGGCGCGCCTGCGGTCATCGGCACTACCAGTCGTTTTCCAGTGATGACCCGCAAAAGTCGTGATGTCGAACGGCAGGGATGCGCCCTCTCGCGCAGTGACCATCGTGGACAACCCGCGTCCGAGCGCATAGCCCAACTCCAGAAAGCAGTTCGGCCTCGTGCCGGTGATATCGGCGATGACGACTCTGCTGCGGTGCAGTTTGGCGAAAATCTCCTGATCAATGCGCGCGTGATCGTAGGTCTGCCGTCCGTCAATAACGATCAGACGAAAGCCGAGTTCGTCTTCGAGCACGGGCTTTGCTACGACATCGAAGAAATCCTGGACAGCGGCGTAATCCTCGTGATCGGGATTAAGGAGGCGAACGGCGAACGCCTTGGGGCGTTCGAGGGATTCGAGCAGGTCGATCAAGGCCGTAACACGATCAGCATTCCCCTGCCGCTTTGGGAAGCCGATGCGATTGATCCAGTCATGCGCGTCGCCGTCATCGGCGATCTGGAACAGGCGGCGGGTTTGAGCGCTCGCGAGGCCGAAGGCGTAAAGCCGACGGGCGCCTTTCGTCTCCGCACAAAGGGGTAGATTCAGCGGCACGATCGGCTTTCCGGCGTCATGATAGAGGTTCGCCAGATAGAGAACCCCCTCATCACCACCAAGTGCGATGAGTACGTCGCCGAACCGAGCCTGCGCTTCCATGCGCTTGCTATTCATGTTCCAATATGCAGCGCTCTCGATCTTGACCAGTTGTGAGGCGCGCAGTTCGTCCCACAGATCAAGATTGTTCTCCGGGATTTGTTCCTCGGTCTTATGGTGCTGCACGGCGACGACGAACGGCCCGGGCGCATTCTGCGGCCGATGGATGAGATTGTCTTTTACGGCCTTCCAGACCAGCCAGTCGAAGCAGACCGGCAGACCATCGACTTTCCTCGTGGGTTCAGCATCGACGGGAATGACGAAGTTGGCCCCACGCTTGACCAACTCCTTGACCAGCATAGCAATCAACTCGCGCGCAGCTTCGACGTCTGCCGTGGGCGCGAGCGTCAGGTCGTTTACAATACTGCCGGAAATATGGATGCGGCGTCCGAACAGGGGAGATTTGGCCATCACTTGTCCTCCATGACCGGGGACGCCTGAAGCGTGGACGCCACGGCCGACAAGTCGGCGAAGCTCAGAGCCCGGTCGGGATAAGCCTTTGCGAGGGCCGCCGGATAAAGCCGGGTACGAATGTCGGAGTAGGTCCAGGACGGATGCCGATCATGCGCGCCGGTCAATCGTGTCAGCTCAGCCAACTGGTTCTGTGCCAGCCCCATCCCGGCCAGATCCATCTGGAAAAGCTGCTGACGCTCCGCGTCCGTCGGGCGGCTGAATGTTTCGGTGATCGCGGCGCGTCGGCGCAAAGCCGGATCGAGCACTGACAAACGGTTGGTGCAGAGAATGACAACGATACGGCCACCATATTGCCTGAGATCGTCGATGCCCTGGATCAGGGTGTTCACTGCCACCTTATCTTCATGATGGCTGTGATCCTGTGCGCGGGAGGCCGCCAGGCTGTCGCCTTCGTCGATAATAAGAATCGCACGCCGTGTCTTGCCAGCCGACTGCGCAACCTTATGGAATGCCTCGGCAATAAGGGTGCCCATTTCGCCGACCATGCCGTTACCACGCACCCGGTTCGACAACTTGAAAAGCATCGAATCCGAACTGCGCGCCTCGGCGACCAGACGATTGGCGATGCATTCGGCCATGGCCGTCTTGCCTGTTCCGACGTCGCCGTGGAAAATCACCAGAGGATATTGCTCGGCAACCAGATCGCACAGCGCGAGCTTGCCGCCATGATATTTTTTGTTCCAGTCGCCAAGTCCGCCAACATTCAGCAGGAGCCGAAGCTGGTCATGAACGCGGACATAGCGCTGATCGAAGCCGAGTAGGCTCTTTTCACGCTTGGCCAGCGTATCGTTCGGAAGCGCGATTTCGCTGTCAAAAATGCTCGGCTGGCTCATGCGGCCCAATCCTTCCTCTGCATCCCGTAGGTGCTGCTGACATAGTTGCGGCCGCCGGATGAATTGAGGCCGGAATGGCTGATATCGGCGCTCGATGAAGTCCAGCCGATCTTGAGCTTGCCCCGCGTCGCTTCGCGCGCTGCACTGGTGTAGGCATCGGTGTAACCGATCACGATCCGGAGATCAGCACCGGTGACACGCGGCCACAGCACACCGCCGGGACGGCTGGTGCTCAGGGTTCCCGCATCGGTATCGACATCGAAGCGGACGGCTTTCAGTTCGACGCCATATTGCAACAAGGTCACGTCCACCCACGCGAGATAGCCCGCCTTGGCGAGCACCTCGACATCATGGGCGTAGTCGGCGGCCTTCTGAGGCGTCCATCCGCCAGTGCTGTCGGCGATCATGGCCAAATCTGCCTTCACGCGCCGGACGACGTTTTCGATATCCGTCGTCGTATAGGTGGCCGAAGCCGTTCTCGTCTGGCTCATCTCAATCCTCCACCTTGAAGCCCGGCCCGAAGACCTCTTTCCAGACGGCATCGTCATCCTCGACCGATGCGAAATTCACCGTCTCCCAGGCTTCCTGCGCCGCCGAGACGATCTCCTGCCGCTCGGCTTCGGAAATCCGGCTGGTGACGTTATTGAAGCTGTAAACCGGATCGAGGATCACGACCGGGTCTGAGAACGAGCCGAGCGGAAGCGTGTTCTCGGGGAAGCTGATCTGCTCCTTGAGACCGCTCTGCGCGATGTAAAGAAGGAAGTTGCGAAAGCGCTGCTCGATACTGCCATCCTTACCCTGAGTGGCGAGCACGTGTGCCATAATGAGTTCGATAGCGAAGGATTTGAGCGGCTTGATTTCCGCGTAGTTTCGCCATTTCTTCGCCATGCGGACCAAAGTGCGGAAGTCACTGTCCTGATTCTTGCGGTCGCGGACGAACTGGATCTGGCATGGTGCGCAGGTCTGGATTTTCGAGCCATCGCGAATGTCGAACTGCCAGCCATAGCCAGCACGGTTTTCGTCTTCGATCACCGGAACGATATCGACGCTCAAACCCGAGCCCACGAAGGTCACAGTAGCGGCCTTGCGCTGAATTTCGAAATCTTCGACGGATTTGTTCGGATATATTTTGATGAGCAGGTCGTAGATCGTCGCGCTGAGGCTATCGAGCGTTTCCTTGCTGGCATCTCGTCCTGAGATGTAAAACACAACATCGACATCGACCGGATCGTAGGTTGTCTTACGTAGGATCGTGAACTTGGCGAAAGATCCCGCCTTCACGACCTTGGTGATCTTGATTTCCGTCTTGTCCTTGACGCTCTTATGCAATGCATCGATCAGGCGATCGACCTGCGCATGATATTCCTTGCGTTTGTCCGCCGACAGGCGGAGCACATTGCTGTCGTAGTAGCGAAGCTCGGTATTGGTGAGAGCCATGATCGTTCCCGCAGGCCTGCTTCTGATCGAAACGACCGGGAACAGGCCAGCTCCCCGCATCGACGTACCTTGGTTTACAAAACTGCCAGATGACCAGCCATATTCCGCAGATGGGAGGCGATTAACGCTGTTTCAAGAGGTTTCAGTTTACAAAATTGATCCCATATTCTAAACATGGAAACCGAACGACGCAAGGAGACCGCCATGATCGGAAACAAGCTTAAGGTCGCGCGATCCGCGTCAGGCCTTTCTCTGCGTGCTCTTGCCGATGCGATGGACGGGGCCGTTTCCGCGCAGGCCATCGGTAAATACGAGCGAAACGAGGATATGCCGAGTTCTCGTGTCCTAATCGCGCTCGCCAAGGCACTCCACGTCTCAGAGGAATACCTGCTGAGCGAGGATGAGCTTTCGTTGGAGGGCGTGGATTTCCGCAAAAAGGTCGGAACGTCCTCAAAGGAGGAAGCAGCCCTGGAGGCGCGCGCCATCCACATGTTGGAGCGTTATCTTGCCGTGGAAGACCTGCTTCAGATGCGCAGCGTCGAATGGGAGCAGCCGCGCAGCGCACCACATCCGGTCGCGGATATTCGCGACGCGGAGGATGCCGCCCGCTCAGTTCGCGACGATTGGGGCCTCGGTAATGATCCGATCCCACAGCTCGCAGAACTTCTAGAGGAGCGCGGGATCAAGGTGCTTTCGCTCGACCTCGACAATGTTGATGGTCTCGCTGCCAAGGTTCGCCGCAAGGATCGCGACGCCGCGCGCGTGATTGTGGTCAAGCGGAGTACGTGGTCCGAGAGAAAGAGGTTCAATCTGGCCCATGAGCTCGGCCACATGGTTATCGCTCCCTCGGATGGGGTCGATGAGGAGAAGGCCGCGCATCGGTTCGCTGGCGCGTTCCTGATGCCAGCGGACGTTCTGCGTGCGGAAATAGGTGCCCATCGCTCATCGATTAGCATCGGTGAACTGGTCGCCGTGAAGAAACGCTTTGGCGTGAGCATTCAGGCGCTCGCCTACCGCTGCAAGGATCTCGGCATCATCAACCAGTCAGCCTGTGCACGGCTGTTCAAGATATTCGCTGAACGGGGATGGCGGACGGCTCCCTATGAGGAACCCGAGAGTCTCGCACCGGAGGTGGAAGAGCCTCATCGCTTCGAGCGTCTTTGCTACCGCGCCCTTGCGGAAGGCGTGATCGGTGAATCACGGGCCGCCGAACTTCTGGGAATTTCCGTGCGCGAACTCGACAAACGGCTCGATCAGGTGGCAGTTTGACCCGTGCCAATCCTCGTCTCCGATACATCGGTACTGATTGACCTCGAAAGGGCAAACTTGCTTGAGGAAATGTTCCTCTTGCCGTTCGAGTTCGCCGTACCAGACCTTTTGTTCGAGAGAGAGCTTGCTGGTGAACTCGGCGACAGGCTGCTTCAGCTTGGCCTGCGCATCGAGGAACTCACGTCCGTCGAACTCCGACGTGCCACTGCCGTAAACCGGCAATACGCCCAGCTTTCGGTTCCGGACACATTTGCGTTCGCCATCGCCGAGTCGCGCAGATGGGGGTTACTGACAGGTGATGGTACGCTACGCGGGCTCGCCATCACCGAACAGGTCGATATGCACGGAGTCCTTTGGCTGTTCGACCAACTTGCGGACGGCAACCATGTCGATTTTGATCGGCTGCACAGCGGGTTGGGGAGACTTTTCGCGCATCCCAGATGCCGGCTTCCTGCAACTGAGGTGCGCCGCCGACTGGCACGATTTGCTAGAGGTTGAGCGCAATAGCTATAAATCCGGGTTTTAGAAGGCAACGCGAAACGCATCCGACGATTCTCAGATGGCGTATTTGAGATGAGTTGGGCTGTCACCGATCACGCGATGGAGTCGAGTAGAAACCCCAACAAGCGTCAGAGGCGCCGCGCGAAGTCCGCCAGATCCGCCTTGGAGGTAGCGTCCAAGGCCATGTCCCAGTTAGGTTGTGGTTCATTGAGGGCGGTCTCGATTGCCTCACGCACCAAGGCAGCACCGACTTTGCGACCGGCCTCCAGTGATAGCGCATCAGAGGCTTCGGCCCGTGCGATTTGCCAAAGCCGGGCGTGCTCGGCGGTCGGTTCAAGCTGATCGCCCAAAAACCCTGCCAGATCATCGACAGGTAAGATCCCCCGGTCGGCGAGCGCGGCACCTAGTTGTACGGTGACCCGGGTAATGGGCGGCATTGCGCCGTTGAACAACCACGCATTGGGGTCGATCCGCTGAGTCTCGAACACAGCGCCGGCGATAGCCCGCCAAAGCCCCGCCTGGTCGATTGCGGCTTGCGGCGAGGCGTTCAAGCCGTTCAAGCCCCACGAGAGGACCGGGTATGCCGGGTTGTCGAGGCTGCCCTTGAACGGATAGCTTAGGGCCTCCCTCACCTCGTAGGTTTCCCTCCACAAGGTTGAAAACCACAGGGTGAGGTCTGGGAGGCCGGAGAGAACGCGGCCGACCACGTCGGACTCTGGCGAGCGTGTAGTCATGCCATCGGCGCGGCCCGTCGCCGTCACCAACCCCTGCAGGACCCCACTGGCCAGGATTTCGGCAGCCGCAGCCGCATCGCCATGTGCCTCTAAGATCGAGGCCTCGGCCAAGATCCTATCAACTATCCAAAGCGGCTGTTCCGTGCGTATCCAGTCAAATGCCGCTGCGCCAAGCGGTGCGACTTGAGTGGATACGCCAGCGACAATACGGTCCCGGACTTTGCGTTGAGTGTCGACATCCGTCCAGGCTCGGCCGGCCCGGCGCGAGTTGCCGCGCCAGATGATCTGCTGCAACCATGCCCGCCCCAGCCAGTGCCCGTCAGGCCGAGATAGCACCGCTTCCAAGATGCGCACAACGCAGCCATCCGCGCTAGGCATGTTATCCATGGCCATAGCCGCGAGACGCCCTTCCATAGCCTCAAGCAGCGCGAACGGAAGGACCGGCCCCAAGGGCGCGCCGCCGTCCGAGAAGATCGGCGGGCAGGCGCTGACCAAGGCTGCAATCCGGTCGATGTTGAGCGATTCTAGCGGCTCGGCGAACCCCGATTGAAACAGCGACGGTAGGCTCGTCAGCAGCGCCATGTAGCGGTCGGGCCAAAGTGCAGCGGCTGCTTGGTGCGCCCAGCCATCGCCTACCGGCATGCCGTCGTGGCGGGGCCACAGGTCGCGCGTGGTCAGTGGCGCTCCAGCCGTCCGCTCGGCGTACTGTCGCAGACGATCATTAAAACGAGAGTCCCACAAACCGTGCAGACGCGTTTGTAATCGCGTCAGGATCGGGTAGGTGTCCGCTTGACCTGCGACGCGGGCGCAGATCGCGGCTGCCAGGTCCCTGTCACCGACATTGCCGAGCATCTGAAGCTCGCCGACTGCATAGAAAAGCCCCTTCCGGGTTGCAGATACGGCGACTTCCAGGGCTGCGTTGGCCATCAGCCACGAGAGAGGCGGATCAAGGTGAAGAGGCTGCCCCGGGGTCGCTGTGGCCACGATCGCGTTACACCACGAGAATAACCCGGCCGCTGCCAGATGTTGGGCTAGGCTCTCCGAGCCGCCCGAGACGTCCAGCGGCTTTAAGCCGGGTGAAAAGAGCTCATCCGAGCCTTCGGATGCTGTAATCCACTCCATGGTCGCAGCAAGCGCAGCAGCGCCGTCGACCGGCGCTGGAAGGGTCAGGCCGTTAGTCATCGACGTTCCCTCGCACTTGGCCGGTAGGCGAATGTTCAATCCATTTGGCCAAGCGACGCAGCTGATAGCCCGCCTCCTGCCTCAGCGACCAAGTTGCCGGCGGCCGATTGGCCCACCATGTCTCGAACGGCTCAGCTTCGGCGAAAGCCTCCGCTAAGGCTTGGGCCAATTCAGTAGGGTGGGCGACGACGGTCATCAGACTAATCTCGCCACCTCCCACCTTGTTAAATGAATGGCCGGAGTGCCAGATGACATCATCGATCTGAAGGAAGCGGTCGTGCAGGCGACGCCCCCGGGACACTCGGATGTCGATCTCGCCGAACTCTTGGGCGGGGTCGCGGAAGGCCGCGATTTTCTTCAGCATGAGATCCCCGAAGTTATCGCCGTTGGGGTCGACACGCTTGTGACGGCGGGGACGAGGATTGATAAGGCCGCGGATCGAGACGCCCTGGTACTGGGTGGCCGTCGCGAACTGTTGCAGGTCGTCAGCGTCTAAGTAGGGGTCAACGAATAGGACATGAGAGCGTGCGCGGGCGATCAGCCCGCACATCCAATCCACTGTTTCCTCGCGATTGTGCTCAAACAGGCGAACGCCGGGTGGGATTTGCGGAGCTTCTGTAGGTCGTAGCGCGCCCTGTCGCTCGGCCCGCGCGTCCTGGAGGCATTCGAGCGCCCGCAAGGGTGTCATAGGGGGGGCAGATTGCCGCGCTGGGGCGGGTCGGACATAGACCGTGCGCGCACCCACATCAGGGGCACGTGTCGGTGGGGCGACGTAACGCGCCTTGGCCTCAGCTACGACAGAGGAGGAGACAGAAACGCTGCGGAAGAAGAAGGCAGGCGGCTCGCGATCCAATACGCCGCGCACGGGACAGAACAACTCCTCGCGTACCATGGCGACCTGGGAAGGCGCTGGCGCGCGGAAGCGGCCAAGTGCGTTTGGCGAGCCTTCGGCGCGCCAAGCCGGCGCTCCCGCGCGGACCTCTTCGACCGCCATTCGCAGTGACGTAACACTGGCACCCCGTCGCGGGGTGCCGCCAAGCTCGAGAGTCTCTGGAGTCACCGACCGATTGACGATGCGCGCGCCAAAACTGCGCAGCAGCGGATTAGGCGCAATTAGAACACCCGAGCCCAGCCAGTCATCATAAGCCAATAAATCAAAATGGATGTGGTCACGAAGCCATTGCCGAGCGCGACCTTCGGCGCTGACGTTCACCATGCTATCGCGCAGCGCTTGAACCGGCTCGGCCAGAGCCGTCATCGGCACCAAGCGATGTAGCCGCGGCCGGCCATGCCATGATGGCGAGAAGGGCGGCGGCTCCGTGAGGACCGTAAATCCTTCGTAGTCGGGTTCAGGCCCCAGCGCCGAGGCTGTGATCGCAAAGGCCTTGCCCGGGATAGTAGCGCGCCCTTGTTTCAAGGCGTCGTACCAGTCGAGCGCGTCCGCCAATCGCAGCGCTGTCCGGCCCACGCACAGCCGATCGTCACCAAAGTTGTCCCACCAGCCGCCGCCTGGCGGATTTGGGGGAACTGGCATTTCGGTCGGCAACAGCTCAACCGAAGCGAACAACAAATGGTTCACCCGATCGCGTACAAGTGTCACTAGGCGCACTACGCCAGCGTTGTAGTCGCCAGAGACAAGAGGCGGCCACCGCCCTGACGGCGACGCCGGCCCTGGGGAAGCCGCTAATTGCATGAGATAGAACATCGTGGATTTTATCGATAGAAGCGAGTCAGATCTTCTTCCATGTAGAATAATAGCGTTTCATACCGGACCTTGCCGGCAACTGGCGCGTCTTGGTTTCGGACCAACTCCACTGTTTGTTTCTTGCGCAGAGCCTATCGGGCACAGAATATGCCCCTCGGGCTGTCAATTACACTCTAATAGAGGAAGCAACCTTCATTGAAAGGGCCTTGAAATTTAACCAAAAATTGTTTGGCAATTGACAGTGAGAAAGAGCGAAGCGATTTGATTTATCCGTCGCCGCTCCAGGGTATTAAGTTCTTGGCATATTTACGTTCTCGGGATCCCTGATGCTTCGAACAACGGGGCGGAAAGTTCACATCCGTTCAAGGCGAGGCTATGACCGCTTCCTGCCTTCATTCCTTCCGGGCTGCCTTTTCGACTTCCTGATAACGGTCGGTCCTTTCGGGGCCTCGAGAATTTTGAACTAGTACGGCGCTATCGCTGTGAAACAATCTCAGATGCCCCTCTTCACCGACGCTGTTGGCTGAGTTCACCTGCTCGTAGTCCGCGCAGCGATGAGATCAGCCATACCTCCTAGCCATCGATCTAGTCCGAAGCGGAAGCTGTCTTCCGGTGATTGG
>JARXAQ010000139.1 GCA_029865825.1 Rhizobium sp. | reverse complement strand
AGATGCCGTCGATCTCGGTCTGGTGCGCCGGACGTTCCGGGATGAGGAGAAACTCGCGATCGACTATCGCGACGAACAAGCCCGCGTGACGCAACGGATCATCCGGCCGATTGCGCTCATCTATTACTCCGAGGCGGCTGTGGTCGTGGGCTGGTGCGAGTTGCGCCAGGCGATCCGCAATTTCCGCATTGATCGGACGCTTACCTGTGCGCCGACGGGCACGGGCTTTCGCGGCGAGGGCGAGGCGCTGCGGCGGTTGTGGATTGCGGGGTGGCGGAGCGATGGTCCAGCGGCGGCCTTGCCCGATGCGGATGGCGAGGGGACCTCCCCCTCGCGTCCGGCGCGCTAGAGCGGAAGGCCGGCGGCCCGGTCGAACTGGCTCACACCGTCGTAACCCCAGTCGGTCGACGGAAGTTCATGCACCACAACATAGGTCGCCGGATGGAGATCCGGAATGTTTGCGCGCATCAGGGCCATCGCCTGGGCGAGGAATTCGCGCTTCTCTTCGGTCGTGTTGGTGCCCGATGTGACGAAGACCTCAAGATGAGCGGCAACCGCCTGCCGCCCTCCCCCGATCGCCCAACACGCAGCGGTGGGTGTCTCGATCAGAACCGAGGTGAGGTCGCGGCGTTTGCCGAGATCGCGGGCGATGAGGTCGGTCAGTGCTTCGGCGAGCGCCTGCGTGTCGATCCGAGGACTGGTGGGCGCGAGATGGTAGGTGAAACGGGCAAACGGCATGGCAAAAGTCTCCAGAGGGAACATGACGGAGACAGCATAATCGCGTAACGCTGGAGTATAATCGAATTCTGACCGCTTCTGAATTGAGGAAAACTCATGATTCCCGATCTCCCCTCACCATTGTTGCGCAGTTTCGTCGCGGTGGCGGATTGTGGATCGCTGGCGGCAGCGGCGACGCGTGTGGGGCGCAGCGAATCGGCGATCAGCCTGCAGATGCAGAGGCTCGAAACCATTGTCGGCCAGGCGCTGTTCGACCGGGATGGCCGGGCGCTGAAGCTGAACACCACGGGCGGATGGCTTCTGGCGCATAGCCGCGCCATCCTGGCACGGATCGACGCGGCGCGCTCGGAGCTCGGGCCGGCGGCAAAAGCGCCCGTACGGCTGGGTGTGGTGCAGGATTTCGTGGCGCAGGTGTTGCGGCCGACGCTCGAGGACCTGCGCGTTCAGGATCCCGCACGCAGCTTCTCAATCGTGATCGGCAGCACGAGCGAGTTGTTGCAGGCAATGAGTGAAGACCGGATCGACACTGCGGTCTGCGCGGGGGATATTCCGGGCGGCCTTGGCGGGCAGGACCTGGCGATGAAGTGGTTCGGGCAGGCCAACCTGCTTGACGAGGCAGTCGTGCCGCTGGTCAGCATCACGCCGCCCTGCCCGTTTCTCGCCGCGGCGACCCAGGCGCTGGATGCCATCGGGCGGCCCTGGCGGCTGGCTCTGGTTACGCCGAGCCTGGATGGTGTGAAGGCTGCGGTGGGATCTGGTCTCGGCATTGCCTGCCGAACGCAGGCAGGCATGGGGTCCGATGTCCCGGATGTCGCAGGCCTACCCGACCTGCCATCCGTCCGCTATTCGGTGGTGGAACGACGGCCCGGAAAGTCCGGACCGTCGGAGGCTGCACTTCGCATGGCAGCCCATCTCCTTGCACTTACGCAGCGATGACGCCTCAGGCGACGACCGTCAGGCGGTTGGCCTCCCGGAACGACACGAGCCGGCCGAGCTTTTCGTCCCAGAGGACGAGCTTCACGCAGGCGAGGCTTTCTTTCAGCGTGATGCGGCTGATGCTCTTCAGCTCCGGATGGTCGCGCAGGACTTCCGGCAGACGGTAGAAGGGGATCTTGCTCGACAGGTGATGCACATGGTGCACGCCGATATGGCCGGTCAGCCAGCGCAGGCCCCAGGGCAGATCGTAATGCGAGGCGCCGTGGAGGGCTGCGTGCTGGAACTGCCATTCCGGCGGGGCCGACCAGTGGGTGTCCTCGAACTGGTGCTGCACATAGAAGAGCCAGATGCCGGCGGCACCGGCGAGCAGCACGATCGGCAGGTGCACGACCAGGAAGGGCAAGAGGCCGACTGCCCAGATCATCAGGGCGGCGAAGAGCGCCATGCCGAGATTGGTGGCCATGGTCGAAACCCAGGGCAGAGCGCCTTCCTTCATCATGCCGATCGGCAGGCGCTGCTTCAAAAGGAAGACCCAGGCCGGGCCGACACCGAAGAGGATAATCGGGTGGCGATAAAGGCGGTAGCCGAAACGGCCCCAGGCCGAGAGCGCCTTGTATTCGGCAACCGTCAGCGTGGTGATGTCGCCGACGCCGCGCTCTTCGAGATTGCCGGCAGTGGCGTGGTGTTCGGCATGGGCCCGGCGCCAGTAATCATATGGCGTGAAGGTCAGCACGCCGAGCAGGCGGCCGGTCCAGTCATCGACGCTGCGGCGGGCGAAGAAGGCGCCATGGCCGCAGTCGTGCTGGATGATGAACAGGCGCAGCAGGAAGGCTGCCGCCGGCACGACGAGCACGAGGCCGGGCCAGAAGGCATAGTGATAGCTGGCCAGTGCGCCCACCCAGAGAAGGGCAAAAGGCACGAGGGTGATGGCGAGTTCGAAATAGCTGCGCGCAAGGCGGGGCTTGCGATAGGCGTTGACGATCTTCAGCCACATCTTGGCATCCGGGGCGTCCGGTTCCTGCGGCTGGTCTGCAGAAAAATCGAGGGCGGCGCTCATCGGCTTTCCTCCCTTGCGATGACTGGATTTGCCTGGCTGGTGGCGACAATGGACGCGCCCTGCCCAGCGGCAAGAGGCGTAGGGCTTCCCGAGGAGAGGCCCGCAGCAATGGTCATGGTCGATTGGCTTTCATGATGGACAAGACTGTACGACGGCAAACGGTTCGCCGACGGAAGCGTTCCCCTAGCAGGTATGGGCGGGCTTGTCGCCACGGAACTCTGCGGGCGGCCGCGCCCGGGCGAACTGGGCCGGACCTCGCAGCAAGCCAAAAGGCCGCCATTCTTCCAAATGGCGACCTTTCGGGACGGAATGAGAGCCAATGTGGCGTCATTTTACGGCAGCATGGGCCATGACAGCGCAATCGGGTGCGAAAACCACGATTGCGCGCCGCAGCACACAAAGCTGTGGCTGCGGCGTCCTGTCGCGATCAATGGCCGTTTCAGATCACTCGGCTGCGCGAATCGAGCCGAGCATCGCATTGACGTCGGCATTGTTCTTTTCCTCGGTCTCAGTCGACGCCCAATAGGTGACGATCGCGAGGCTATCTGCGGAAATGCCGATGATGCCAACGCCGATGGTCACCGGACCGTCCTTGTCGGTGCCCTTCCAGGAGAGGGTCTGATACGGCATGCCGTTCTGATCGCCCTTGCTCTCGGTCTGGCTTGCCGGATCGGCCGTCACGCCATTTTCCTCGAGAAAGGCAAAGACGTCGGTGATCACCTGCTCGGTGTCTTCGGCCCCGGCCGCGTCAAACGAGATGTAGGTGCCCGCGTCAGGGGAGTTCCCTTCGACGCCGTAGTCGGTCTCGGTCGGCTTCCAGCTGTCCGGGATCTCGACGGTTGCGACCGGATCGTCGGAGGGGAAGTTGAAGGAGGCGGCCAGCGAGGTGCCGGCCGTGAGAAGGAGGATAGCCGTTGTGGCAAGGAGCTTTTTCATCGGATGTGCCCGTTGGTGAGAGATGGTCCTGAGCGGTCGATCGGAGCCTTGCGGCCGGCGACGGACTGCACAAGCGGCTTCATAGCAGGTGCAGCTAAAGAAATGACGTACTCTTTTTGAAGAGACTCACAGACGAATGCTTGGCACGTTGGAAAAGGGTGAAAGACGCTTCAAAACCCGACCGCCTTGTGGGAAAAAGCTGCAAAAAGCGGGCGGTAAAGACACTGCCAGACGGCGGGCATACAGAGAAAATCGATGGCACTCGGCGCTGAAATGCCATATTCAGCAGGCGATTTCGATCTTCCCGCCGGTGAGCTTCAGGGCAAGGCTCCGGGAAAAACGCATTTTTGCTTGTCACGCCCA
Source organism: Rhizobium sp. (assembly GCA_029865825.1). GTDB lineage: Bacteria > Pseudomonadota > Alphaproteobacteria > Rhizobiales > Rhizobiaceae > Allorhizobium. The sequence goes on along the minus strand of JARXAQ010000139.1, from coordinate 3,095 downwards.
GCGACAGCCCTTATATTGTCGCCATCGAAGATTGCGAGTGACTTTGTCTACGCGCCTCAAGCGCACGCCAGATTTCCTTCAACGTCGATATACCGCCGGTCGAATGTCTCTCCGGCAAGCCCAACGATTGAAAGGAAATCGTTATGAACACAGGTACCGTAAAGTGGTTCAACAGCACCAAGGGTTTTGGCTTCATCCAGCCGGATGAAGGCTCGGCCGACGTGTTCGTCCACATCTCCGCAGTTCAGCGCGCCGGCATGCGCGACCTCGTCGAAGGCCAGAAGATCGGCTACGACCTGGTTCAGGACAAGCGTTCGGGCAAGAGCTCGGCCGACAACCTGCGCGCCGCTTAAGAATTTGTCGCTCGCCCCGCTTTTCGTCGTTTTGTCGGCTTGCGGGGTAGAGTGACGAGGGAAGGTCGGGTGTTGCCCGGCCTTTTTTGTTTTGTCTATTACCTGCCTACAGGTTATACGACAGCCCATTCGTCCCGATCTGATCGGGATCTTCGCCGGGGCTTGGCGCGTTTGCCCTAACGCACCCCTCATCCGAAACTCGAGATCATCGGGCCACCCGCCCGGAAAGGAAACGACCGTGCAAGTTCTCGTTCGTGACAACAATGTCGACCAGGCACTCCGCGTGCTCAAGAAGAAGATGCAGCGCGAAGGCCTGTTCCGCGAAATGAAGGCGCGCAGCGCATTCGAAAAGCCGTCGGAAAAGCGCGTTCGCGAAAAGGCCGAAGCCATTCGCCGTCAGCGCAAGCTGGCGCGCAAGAAGATGCAGCGCGAAGGCCTGCTTCCGGCTCCGAAGAAGGCTGTCGTCCGCGGCGGCGCCGCAGCTCGCTAAGACCTGCCCCAATCTATCCGTGCGCCCTTGCGGCGCGCGGATCGCCTGCCCCATCGCATTCCGTCCCCCACTGCGTCCCGTCGGGGCCATACCGTCGTCCCATCCAGGCGACACGCACTTCGTTGCAGGAAGGACCGGATATGACTGCTACCAAAGACACGTTTTTCAAGCCTGACAAGGTTTCGCCGCAGGACAAGGCGGCAACCACCGACAGCGTTGCCCGCTCGCTGATCGAGGCTGAAGCCGTGGCGCGTGAGAAGAAGACCGAAGCCTTGAAGGCGCTGCGCCTGCAGCGCGAGGCGATCGAAGCCGAAAATGCGCCGGCGCCGAAGAAGCGCGCCGTGAAGAAAGCCGCCGTCAAGCGCGGCTGATCCCTTTCCCGCCGACGCAGCCATGGCTGACGTCGCGCAGACCTCTCAAAGTTCAGGCCGATCGAACCAACACAGCGGACGCGCGCGCCGTCGCAGTGTCGTCCCCCGCTGACCGTCAAGCGGTTGGCTCTCTGCCGACCAACGTGACGACCCCTGCGGGATCGAGAGACACGAAGACCAGTTCCCCACTTTGCGGTACGATCGATGTGAGCCCGGTGATGTTCACCTGATGGGTGACGAGAACGAGCGGCAGCTCCTTCGGCCGGCTGGTCAGCCAAGAGCGCAATCGGTCCGTCTGCGCGCGTCCATCTTCCGGGCTGCCGAAAAACGAGTTCAGCAGAGGTTGCTCGGTTACCGGACCGAGCCCCAGCCCGGCCGCGGTGTCGAGACATCGGCACCACTGGCTGGAATAGACCCGCGCCTCTGCAACGCCATTCTCCCGGAAGAGTTCTCCCATTCGGCGCGCCTGCGCCCTCCCCTCGGCGGAAAGGTTGCGCTGGGTTTCGCAGACGCCCAGCCTGAACGTCGGTGGATCACCGGTTCCCGGCGCCAGCGCGTGGCGGACGATCACCATCGCCCGACCGCTGCGCAAGGCGCCCCAGAGATCGGTCGCGGCGCGCGCCCGGGTGGCAAGGGCGACGGCGGAGATGGCGATGAAATGGCGTCGCAGCAGCATGTCGGATGTCCCGTCCGGTTGTTCAGAAGACATCCCATCCGTACGCGCCGAAGACCAGCCATGGATCAGCGCTGCCGACCACGGTTGCGTGATCGGCAGCGTCAGGGGATCGCCGGGTCAGGGGATTGACGGCTAGCGCCCAGATGCCGTCAGATTGAAATAGGCACCCTGCGGATCCTTGCAGGCGGCGATCCAGGAGCCGCCGGGGACCTGGTGCGGGCCCATCAGGATCTCACCGCCGAGTGCTTTCACCTTGTCGATCGCCGCATCGATGGCGGGCACGATGAAATAGAAACCCCAATAGGGCATCGGCATTTCCGGCCGTTTGGTCATCATGCCGCCGATGCCCTGATCGCCGAGCTTGAAGGTCTGGTAGATGCCCATGGCGTCCATATCGACGGCCATGTCCTTCTGCCAGCCGAAGCGGGCGGCGTAGAAATCCCAGACCTTTTCCCAGTCGCCAGCCATCAGCTCGTTCCAGCCGACGGTTCCGGTGCTGCCAGGGGTCGGCCAGGTACCGGTGCTCCGGTCTTCCATCATGGGCGTCATGATGCAGAGCACGGCGCCTTGAGGATCAGCGACGACCGCGAAGCGTCCGACGCCGGGGATATCTTGCGCAGGACGGCAGATCACGCCGCCATTGCTTTGATAGTCGGCGACCATCGCGTCGACATCGTCAACCGCAATGTAGCCGGTCCAGTTGGGCGGAATGCCCTGCCCCTTCATCTCGTCGGTCAGCGCCATCATGCCGGTAACGCCGAAGGGGAAGCCAGGGACGGCGAAGCTGGTATAGGTGAAGCCTTCCATCTGCATATCGGTCGGCTCCCAGCCGAGCAGCGGGCCGTAGAATGCCTTTGCCGCGGCCGGATCGGGTGTCATCAATTCGTGCCAGATGAATGTGCCGTGCATGCGGGGTCCCTCTCTCGTCCGTCGTCAGGCGACGCGTTTGGATTGACTGGTCATGAAGGTGTGGAAGCTGCCATCCGGTTTGCGGACGCTGCCGGAGAAGGTTCTGGTGTCATCATCGATGAAATGGATGACATCACGATAAAGCTCGGTGCGTTCAGGGTCTTCCATGCTCGGCCCTTCGGCTTCCAGCACGAGCGTCTGTCCGTCATCCTCCAGCCAGCCCTTGTAGACCCAGAACTTGTCCATCATCGAGCCGACCCAACTTCCGACGTAGTGGCCGAGACGCGGATCATAAC
>JARXAQ010000078.1 GCA_029865825.1 Rhizobium sp. | reverse complement strand
ATCCGGCATTCCATGGTTCTGGTGCCGGACGAGAGCGGACGGCGGAAGATCACGATTGCCAGCGCCAGCTATGAGCGCTTCGGTTTCGGCGCGGAGGTGGCGTTCGGCGAGGGTGTGATCGGGATTGCGGCGGCGACCCGGCAGACGGTGCGGATCACCGATCTCAGCCGCGGGCGTCGTTATGGCGACGCCGTGCGGTCGATGGCCGGGCTGGAGCGGGCCACCAGCATTCCGCTGCCGGCGCTCGAATTGCCGTTCAGCCAGATCGCCCTGCCATTGATGGCACAAGGGCGGCTGATCGGGCTGCTGTTTGCCGAATCCGAACAGCGCTTCGCCTTTCGCCATCGTGACGAGCAGGCGTTGGGTGTGATCGCCGCGCAGCTTGCCCAGGCGCTGCTTCTGGCCGAGCAGGATCGGGAGCGGCCCGCGCCGCGCAAGGCAGCGCCTGCCCCACAGTCGGCGCCCATCTTGCCGTCAGCCCGCTTCCAGCTGCGCTTTTATCCGCGCGACGGCTCGCTTTTCCTCGGCGACGACTACCTGATCCGGGGCGTGCCAGGGCGGCTGTTGAAACATCTGGTCGAGGAATATCTGAAGAGCGGCAAGCGGGATTTTCTGAACCGCGAGATCCGCCGCGAGGGCAGCCTGATGCTGCCCGACATCAAGGACAACCTGGAAACACGGCTGATCCTGCTCCGCCGCCGGCTATCGGAAAAGGGTGGGCCGATCCGGCTCGACAGCACCGAGCGCGGACGCCTGCGGCTGGAGATCGACGGCCAAGCGGAGCTCGTGATCGTCGAGGAGTGAGACCGAAGCGCCAAGATGTGTGCGACGCTCCGGATCATTTTGCCGCCCTTACAGCCAGCCACGCCGGCGGAAGTAGAGGAAGGGCAGCAGCGCCGACAGCACCATGAAGGCGAGCGCCATCGGGTAGCCGACCGTCCAGTTGAGCTCCGGCATGGACTGAAAATTCATGCCGTAGATCGAGGCAACAAGCGTCGGTGGCAGGAAGGCGACCGAGGCGACGGTGAAGATCTTGATGATCTGGTTCTGCTCGAGATTGATCAGACCCAGCGTCGCATCGAGCAGGAAGTTGATCTTGCCCTGCAGGAACTGGGCGTGATCGCCGAGCGAGGTTGCATCGCGCTGCAGGAGCTTGATGCGCTGGCGGGTGTCCTTGGCCACCTTGCGGGAGGGGGCTTCGAGTGCCGCATGATAGGCGACAAGGCGCGAGATCGAGACCAGGCTTTCGCGGGTGGCGGTCAACAGGTCGCCCTTGCGGCCGATCTGTTCGATCAGGCCTTCGAGGTCACGCGAAGACTTGCGCTTGCCGCCGGCCTTGTCCGCTGACGAGCCCTTGCGGGCGCGAAACACCTCGCGGGAGACGGCATCGATCTCGTTGCCGCAGCGCTCCAGCACATCGGCCATGCGGTCGATGATGGCTTCCAGGAGACCCAGCATGACCGTTTCGCCGGTCGAGCAGACGAGACCGTTGCCGCGCTTGGCGCGGGCGAGGAAAGCGGCAAAGGGCTTGGGATCGGCATAACGCACGGTGACGAGCGTGCCGCCCTTCAGGATGAAGGTGACGGGGGTCTTGATCGGATCATCGCCGTCGAGGCCTGTCAGCGCCGTCATGGTCATGAATTCGGCGCCGTCTTCCTGGTAGAGCCGGGCGGAGAGTTCGATCTCCTCCATCTCGTCCCGCGTCGGCACGGCAATGGCGAGACTCGCCTCGACTTCCTTCGTCTCGCGAAGTTCAGGGCTGACCAGATCGAACCAGATGGGGCGCGCGGGAACGGGTGCGGGCGCCAGCGTCAGGCCGGCACCGTCGCCATCGGCTTCGATTGGGGGTGCGGGCACAACGACGCGCATGGCATCGGCAGGCACCAGGTGATCGGATTCGCGAAAAAACGAGCGCCGCATGGGCTTCTCCTTCGGCGGCCGATCTGGCCGCCGCAGCCCCTGCCATTGAGAGGACTAGAAGCGGGCCATCGGCCGGATATGTGACGTCGAACTTCGACTGTCGGGGTTCATCTTTCTGTCCTCTTGTCTGGCGGGCTCGAAGACCCTGCCTCACGGGGGATAAATGTGCCTGCTTTGCCCGAAAGTCAAGCAGCCGCAGAGGCTTGCCGCGGTTGCGAAGGATGGAGTTTCAGCGTGGGTTGCCGGGCGGTTTCTGCGTTCCAAGCGGGAGGGTCGTTCGCGACAACGGCTGGCGGCCTCAGCGTTGATCCGTCGCAGACCGCCCCTTTGCGCTCAGTTGACCGGCATGAAGTCCAGTCCCGGTTGATCGGCGGGCATTTCGGCGCTGACAAGCTTTTCTGCGGCTCTGCGGCTGTCACAGCCTTTTCCAGTCGAGATGCGATGAAGGGCCAGGGTCAAAGCGCCCGCCTTTTGGGGATCGTCAATCGAGGCTATGCCAACATTGCCGCCAATCCGGGCTTTCGAGGAACCGCCGTTCCCAATTTGAATGCAACCAGATCTGACATGACGATGCGCGTTCGATCGGGATCGCTGTCATATTCTTCACGGAAATCGATTCGCGCCGGCAACCGGCATCGCCGTAAAAATTGGCTTTCATCAAGTATAAAATTCGACGAGAGAGCATCCGGAAGGCTTTTTCGTCCATTCTATATCTCTGTATTAGCTTTTGTCGCATTTCTGCGACTATTTAAATTTAGAGATATCGTACTCAACGACAAAATTAAGGATCGCAACCCAGGCTCCGGGTTCTCAGGCGGACGAACGCCCCGAACAAGGAGTCAATTTACATGCGCATCCAATCGATTCAACTTAAAATTGCTTTGCTTGCCGGCGTCTGTGTCGTCGCGGCAAGCACGGCGCTTGTCGGCTACAGCATTCTGTCTGCGGCGCACTCCAAGACCTTTGTCGGCGACAATGTCGCTGGTCTGACCGAGGACGCGACCAAGACCCAGCTGAAGACGCTGGCGCTGGCCCAGGCTTCGCTGATCCAGGCGCCGCTCAACACGGCCTTTGATGCTGCGCGCAACATGGCCCGCATGTTCGAGATTTCGGCGGTGAACGACGGCGGCGTCACGCCTGATGTCGGCCAGCAACGCGCCCGGTTCAACGCGATCCTGCTCAACGTTTTGAAAGACAATCCCGGCTTCAACGGCACCTACAGCGCCTGGGAGCCTGATGCCCTTGATGGCCAGGACAGGCTGTTCGTCGACCGGCATGACGTCGGGTCGGATGCGACCGGGCGGTTCCTGCCCTATTGGACGCGCAGTGCCGACGGCAAGCTCGCCGTGCAGCCGCTCGTCGAATATGACAGCAAGGAACTGCATCCGAACGGCGTGATGAAAGGCGGTTGGTATATCGGCCCGCAGAATGGCGGCGGCGAGAGCATTCTCGATCCCCTGCCCTACGTGGTGCAGGGCAAGAACGTCTATCTCGCCACCATGTCCGTGCCGATCACCGTCGAAGACAAATTCGTCGGCGTCGCCGGCGCCGATTTCGACCTGACCTTCGTGCAGAAGCTTGCGGGCGATGTGAAGGCGTCGATCTATGGCGGCAAGGCGAGCGTCGACATCGTCAGCTACAAGGGGCTGGTGGTGGCCTCCAGCGACCATCCCGAGGCGATTGGCGCCGCCTATGACAAGATCAACACCGACGCCTCGACATTGCTCTCATCAATCCAGGCCGGACGTGCCGAAATCGAAGCCAATGCCGACATCTTCACAGCGCTGTCGCCCATCGTGATCGGGCGGACGAAGACACCGTGGTCGGTGGTCATCGAAGTGCCGCGGACCGTTGCCATGGCGGAGGCGACGGCGCTCACTGCGTCGCTTGCCGACCGCAACACGGCTCATACGCAGTTCCAGATCCTGGTCGGCCTCGTCATTGCCGCCGGCGGCATTGCCGCCATGTGGTTCGTCGCCCGCAGCATCGCCTCGCCGATCCGGCAGATGACAGGTGCCATGGCGCGGCTGGCTGAGAACGACATTTTCATCGAGGTGCCGGGGCTCGGCCGCATCGACGAAATCGGCGCGATGGCAGCGGCCGTTTCAGTCTTCCGCGAAAACGCCATCCAGAAGGCGGCGATGGAGGCGGAAGCCGAGGCCAACCGTTCGCTCAGCGAGCGCGAGCGGCTGGAACGGGAAGCGGATAAGGCGCGCGAAGCAGCAGAATCGCAATTCGTCGTCGATTCGCTGGCGACCGGCCTGCAGAAACTGGCCGATGGCGACGTCGCCTACCGCATCACCACACCCTTTGCCACACATCTCGACCGGCTGCGGCTCGACTTCAACAATTCGCTGACCAAGCTGCACGAGGCGCTGCAGGCGGTGATGGAAAATGCCCGCGGCATCGATGGCGGTGCCAATGAAATCCGCTCGGCGGCCGACGACCTTGCCAAGCGCACCGAACAACAGGCGGCCTCTGTCGAGGAAACGGCAGCGGCGCTCGAAGAAATCACCACAACGATGCGCGATTCGACCCGCCGGGCCGAGGAGGCCGGTGTTCTGGTGTCGCAGACCAAGACCGGCGCCGAAAAGGCCGGCCAGGTGGTGCGCAGTGCTGTGCAGGCCATGCAGCAGATAGAGAAGTCGTCGGGCGAAATTTCCAACATCATCGGGGTGATCGATGAGATCGCCTTCCAGACCAACCTTCTGGCGCTCAATGCCGGTGTCGAAGCCGCCCGTGCGGGTGAAGCGGGCAAGGGCTTTGCGGTCGTTGCACAGGAAGTGCGGGAACTCGCGCAGCGCTCGGCGAATGCGGCCAAGGAGATCAAGGCGCTGATCGTCACATCGGGCGAACAGGTGCGGACCGGCGTCACGCTGGTCGGCGAGACCGGCCGGTCGCTGGAGACCATGGTGGGTGAGGTTCAACAGATCAACAGCCATGTCAGCGCCATCGTGGAAGCCGCACGCGAACAGTCGGTCGGCATCCAGGAGATCAACACCGCCGTCAACGCGATCGATCAGAGCACCCAGCAGAACGCGGCCATGGTCGAGGAAACCACGGCTGCCAGCCATAGCCTGGCGGGCGAGGCCGATGCCTTGAACAGGCTGATTGCGCAGTTCAATCTCGGCCCGCAGAGCTCTGCGCAATCGCCAGTGCGGCTCGTCGCCCAGACCGCGCGCCCGGCCCCTTCGCCGGCCAAGGCCTTAGGCCAGAAGGTCGCCAATGCCTTTGGTGCCGCCGCCCATTCCTGGAAGGAGTTCTGAGCCAAAGGCCGGCCTTTGACGCGCCCGGCCGCTGTCTCTATCGTGATGCAAGGGGGCGCCCCGCCAGGCGCCCCCTTGTCTCGTGCCGGCAAAGCATGGCAGAGACCGGCCTCATTCTTTTGCGACCCGGCCAGCCCGGCATCAAAACCCGGAGAGATCTGATGATCAAGATCATGGTCCTATTGCATGCGGCCCAAGGCATTGGCTGGCAGGCGCCGCCCAAGGGCACCAGCCTCAAGACGCTGGGCGAGGCCGAGGAACAGGGTTTCATCGAGATCCGCGGCGAATTCCAGAAGCGGCAGTTCCGGCTGACCAAGCTCGGTTCCGACCATGTCGCGCGCGACCGCCGGCGGTTGGAAGCGCGGCGACAGACGGACTAGGCCTTCCCGATGCTGCGCTCCCGGCGCCACCTGGCCATGGTGGCGAAACGGGCGCAGGCGTTTTATAGAGACGCGGGATCGGGTGCCGTCACCCGTGCCTGCCCTGCCCCTACCCGGCCGCTGTGATCCGGCCCTGACGAAAGAGACGACC
>JARXAQ010000030.1 GCA_029865825.1 Rhizobium sp. | reverse complement strand
GGCTGAAGGATCCGGATGGTGTCATCATCAAGCTGGTCGGCACCGATGCCGTTGAGGGCGGCACGCCCTGGATCTTGCGCGGCGTCGAGGGCGAGGACGCGATCATCGCATTGCGCGGCGCAACGCTGCTCTCCGAGCATCCGGCCAAGACCACCGATTTTCTCGCCCGCCATGGCGGGTTCATGCCGGCTGATACGGCCGGCAGCATCACCCGCATGACATCGCAGAGCGGTCAGGTCCTAGACATCCGCGATGCGACCGGCTTCTGGCCGGCGGCCCCTGGCACCGGCGCCATCGACCATGTGGCGCTGCGCCTGCCCGATGTCGCCGCCGTCGATGCAGAGGTGACGGCGCTGGCAGGGGAGGAGATCGATGCGGTCAATGTGCATGACCGCAAGTATTTCTACTCGCTTTACGTCCGCGAGCCGGCTGGCTGTCTGATCGAACTCGCAACCGATGACGGTCCGGGCTTCGCCGTGGATGAAGCACCAGACATGCTGGGAACGACGCTTTTCATCCCCGACCATTTTCGCCTGCGCCGTGAGGACATCGTGCCCATGCTGCCGCAATTCGGCCTGCCAGGCGAACCGCGCATCCTCTATCGCGATCTGCCCTTCGTGCACCGGATCCACGAGGCCGATGCCGCAGATGGACAGGCGCTGGTCCTGCTGCACGGCACCGGCGGCAACGAGGCGAGTCTTCTGCCGCTCGGCCGAAAGATGCTACCCGATGCGACCCTGATCGGATTGCGCGGTCGTGCGACGGAAGAGGGTGTCGCCCGCTTCTTCCGTCGGTTCGGTCCGCTCGAATTCGACCAGGCCGACATTCGCGCCGAGACGGAGGCACTGGCTGCCTTCATCGAGCAAGCAGCTTTCGCCTATGGCCTGGCACAGGACAAGACCGCCTTCCTCGGCTATTCGAACGGTGCCAACCTGCTGGCGGCGGCGATACAGCTCCATCCGGGTCTGATCCGCCGCGCCGTCTTGCTGCGCCCTATGCCCGTGCTCGACGAAGTGCCGGTCGTTAATCTCTCGGGGACGGATATATTGATCGTGGCAGGCGCCGAAGATCCCTATCGGGACCACTCGACACGCCTCGCAGAGCAACTGCGTGTTATGGGCGCGCAGGTGGAGCTCACGATCGTGTCAGCCGATCACGAACTCTCCGGCGAGGACGAGGCGGTGGCCCGCGCTTTCCTGCGCTGATCGATCGCCACCCGGCTGGGGCTGTGCGGCGTCTTGTTCCAGTAGAAGGGGCGCAACCGAAGCTCGATCACCGCCCTCCAGGCGGCGAGCGACACAGCCATCCAGTAAACCGGGATCATCGCCCATTTCCAGCCCATGCCCTGCTTTTCGCGGTCGGTCATCGGTGTTGCGCCGAGCGCGAAGAACACGGCATAACTGCCGATGATGTTGAGGATGTCGATGCCGAGCATCATCGAGGTGAACACCCCGGGCTGCGGCGCCGGGATTTGCATCAGCGACAGGATCGACAGTGTCACGAAGACCAGCATGCCGGGATGGCTGAGCGCCGCGACCAGCATGCCGCCGACCAGCAGTTGAAAGACGAGGAAGGGCAGCCAGCCCATCTCGCGCCCGGTGTGGATCGGCTGGCGCATCATCACCAGCCAGGTCTGCAGCCAACCCTTGTACCAGCGGCTCCGCTGGCCGAGCCAAACCTTGAAATCGACCGGCGCGTCTTCGAAGGTCGGCAGCGTCAGGGTGGATGAGCGGTAGCCCATGCGGTAGAGCCGCATGCCGAGATCGGCATCCTCGGTGACGTTGAACGGGTCCCAGCCACCGCTTTCCACCAACACCCGCGTGCGAAAATGGTTCGATGTGCCGCCCAGCGGCAGCGGCATGCGATGAAAGCCCAGTGCTGGCAAGAGGCGGCGGAACAGCGCGGAGTATTCGAGCGCGAAGATCGCACTGATCCAGCTCTCGCCGGCATTGGCGATGACCAGCGGCGCCTGCAGGCAGGCGAGATCCTGCGGCCCGAGGCGAAAGCTGTGATAGGCCTCGCGCAGCTGTTGCGGGTGCGGCCGGTCCTCGGCGTCATAGATCGTCAGGAATTCGCCGCGCGCACCCGAAAGCGCATAGGTCAGCGCCTTCGGTTTGGTGCGCGGCGCCATGGCCGGCACTTCGACCACTTCGACATGCGGTCCGGGCCGGACCGCCCGGATGGCAGACAGGGTCTCCTGGTCGTCGGCCTCGCAGACGAGCTTGATGTCGAGGCGGCTTTTTGGCCAGTCGAGGGCATCGAGCGCCGCCAGCAGTTGCGGCACCACAGCCGCCTCCCTGTAGATCGCCACCATCACCGTATAGACCGGCAGCTGCCCGGTTTCGGCATCCAGCAAAATCTCGCGGGGCGGATGTTTGCGCCCATAGGCCACCACCATCAGCCGCAGGAAGAGGCCGCCGAGATGGAAGACCGAAAGCAGGACATGCGCGAGGCTGAAACACAAAAGGGGCGCGAGTGTCGCCGCAAGGCTTGTGACGCAAAGAAAGAGCCCGGCCATGAACCCCTGGTCGCCGGTGACGACCAGCCGCGCGGACTTGAGGCGCTCGGTATCGAAGAGCTGGTGCACGGCGGATCGCGCGCGTCTCTCCTCGCCGACCCGCCACACCGCCCGCCTGAGCGCTGACGGCGTGGTGATCACCATCGCCGCGGCAAGCCCGTCATTGCGTCGCAGCCGTGCCCGCATGCTGTCCATCTGCGTGATGGTCGGCACGAGCGCCATGACGGGTGGCCGGTCGGGATGATGCAGGCGCAGCATCCGCGGCTCGTTCAACTGGCTGTCGATCGCCCGGTGGTCGATCACTAGCGCTGGAGGGATCTCGGCCAGGAACGGCAGCCCATACATGCGGGCGAGACCGGCAAAATAGGCCTCCTCCTCGATCTCGCCGCTGGCCAGCAATTCTGCCTCGATCGTCGTCCCGGTCTGCATGGCGAGGCGGGCCATGCGCGCCAGAAGCGGCTTGGAGATGCCGAGTGTATGGAGGAGCCGGGCCTCGTTCCGCAGCGCCGAAGCGGGATTGTCGGTTGCGGCTATCGTCCCGCCAGCCGGCCTGGTGTCGCGCAATCCTGACGCATGGCGCACGGCGACGAGCCGCGGGCCATATTCCCTCGTCCACACCAACCTGATACACGTCACCGGATCACGACGACGCCCCCACTCACCCGGTAGATGATGATAGAGATGCGCGTTAAAGTTACATCCCTAGATTTTGTGGGGTTGTGCCGTCCCTTGGCAGCGCTGGTGCTGGCTCTGCCCTTGTTGCTCGGCCAGGCGTCGGCGCCGGTGCGCGCGCAAGGGGCCGACTTGCCGGTTCTCTTCGACGCCCGCGAGCGGCTGGTGCGTCCAGATGTCAGCGGCATGTTGCGGCTGCGCTTTCTGACGACGACCGATTTCCCACCCTTCAACTTCACCGATCAGGCAGACAGGCTGTCCGGCTTTCATGTCGATCTCGCCCGCGCGCTGTGTGAGGAACTGGCCATGCAGGCCCGTTGCCAGATCCAGGCGCTGCCCTATGGGCAATTGAGCGAGGCGCTGGAGGCGGGGCAGGGCGAGGCGGTATTGGCCGGCATCGCTGTGACGCCGGAGTTGCGCAAGCGCTTCAAGTTCACGCGGCCCTATCTGCTGCTGCCGGCCCGTTTCCTCGTCGATCGGAGCAAGCGTTTGACGCGGGCGGATGCGCAGGCACTGTTCGGCCGGCCGGTCGGCGTTGTCGCGAACACGGCGCATGCCGCCATGCTGAAGGCCTTTTTTCCCGACATCCGCCCAGTTCCTTTCAAGGACCGAGACAGCCTGATGCACGCGCTGGGGAACAAGCGCATCGATGCCGTCTTCGCCGATGCCCTGCAGTTATCCTTCTGGATGCAGAGCCCGGCGGCCGGTAATTGCTGCGCCTTTCTAGATGGCGCCTATCTGTCGGAGACCCATCTTGGTGAAGGTATGACCGTAATGGTCGCCGGCAAGGATGCGGCGCTCGCCGCGGCGCTCGAAAGTGCACTCGCAGCCCTCTCAAAGAGCGGCCGGCTCGAGGAAATATATCTACGGTCCTTCCCGGCCGGTCTCTATTGAGACTGGCGAACCCAAGGAGGACGGGTCAGGCCTGCCGGCGGTAACGGGCGGATGCGCTGCGCTCCAGGGCGGCACAGGTGAGTTTGTCGAGACCGAAGCGGTCTCGCAACAATTGCAGCAGGCGCAGTTCTTCCGGCTTCACCGACAGGTCGACGGCGACGATCTCGACGGCCAGCGCATAGGCCGTCTCGTGCAGCCAGCTTGGCAGCGCGTCGCGGATTGTCTCCAGCGTGACATCCAGGCCTTCCGGGCCCGACAACAGGACAGCACAGCGCTTCGACACATCGATCAGCTGCGCCTTGTCGAAATCGTCGAAGACCGGGAGGATGTCGATCAGCTGGCCGATGCGCACGAGTTCGGTTTCGGCCATGGCATTGTCGACCGCAGACGCCATGACCATGACGAAGATCAGGGCCTCTTGCGGGGATACGTGGTTGGTCATGGTGTCACTTGTTTCCTGTTGATGGCGAGAGAGTAGGGAGCGCGACGGTCCGTTTCAAGCCAAGCTGCATCCTTTGCACGGAGAGGGACGTCAGTGCGCACGTGCCCGATGCTGGTCGCACCGAACCAATAGAGATGGCTAGCGCACCGCGCCACCAAAAAGCCCGCGTCTTTCGGCGCGGGCGAGGTCGGTCAAAGGGGAAAGCGCGGTTCCGGGCTCGGCTTCCGCCCAGCCCTGCTTGGCGAGCCAGGCGGAGAGGTCCTGCATGCCGATCCAGCATCGCGTGCGGATCTCGCCTAGCCATGCGGTGCTCGCGGTCTCGCAGGCGAGCGACCGGTTGCGGATGAAGAGACGTTGCTGCGTGCGGGCCATGACCCCACAGGCCCAAGGGTCCGGGCCGGTATCGGGACAGGTCCGATCAAGCGCCGTCGCCGCAATGTCGACCAGGCGGACGGTCTGCCCGTCACTGAAACCCACCACGCCGGCCATCAGGCTTGTTGGACGGTGCAACAGCACCACCTTGGCCTTGGCCCGCTTGGGTGGGTCGGCAAGCGGAGCCCGTGCGCTCACCCGCTCAAGATCGTCGGCATCGGAAAAGGCCGGCGAGGCGAATTGCTGCGGCTCGATCGCCCGCACCCGGCGCGGTGGTTGAAGCGCGAGGGTCTCATGCGCCACGGGCGGGACCTCACTCACCTCCGGCAGATCAAGCTCGGCCGGATCCGGCACGTCGAGATCCTGCATGTCATAGTCGACAGGGTCTTCGCGAAAACTCTGGCCGGCTGCGACCACAAGATAGGCCCACAGAAGCAGTCCGATCGCGCCCGCGATGAAGGTGGCGGTCCGTCGCATTAGGTCCGTTTTCCTATTGGCTGGCCCAGATGATCCGTGCCACCCACTCCACATCGCTCATCTCGATGCTGCGCGGCGGATGTTCGGGATTGAGGGATTGCAACTCGATCGACTTGGCGCTCTGGCGGGCGAGGATCTTGGCCATCACCTCGCCCTCACGGGTTTTGACCACGACGCGGTCACCGCGCCTGACCTGTGCCCCCGGCTCGACGATCAGGATGTCGCCGTCCCGGTAGAGCGGCTTCATGCTCTCTCCCTGGACTTCGAGCGCATAAACGCCGTTGTTGCGGCCGGGCGCTGCCGGAAACTCGACGAGATCCCAACCCTGGCCGGCTGGAAAGCCGCCATCGTCGAAAAACCCGCCTGCACCCGCTTGCGCCATGCCGAGAAGGGGGATGGAACTTGCCTGTGGCGGGAACGAGCCTTCCGGCAACTGGCTTGTCCTCAGGCCCTCCGGCGAGACGTAACGCATGAACTGGTCGAGGCTGGCACCGGTGGCGTCCAGCACCTTGGAGATCGACTCGGTCGATGGCCAGCGCATGCGGCCGTCTGCGCCGACTCGCTTGGATTTGTTGAAAGAGGTGGGGTCGAGGCCGGCACGACGTGCGAGACCGGAGGGCGTCAGCGCGTGCTGCTCCGCCAGCCTGTCAATCGCGGCCCATATGCTGTCATGCGAAAGCATGTTCGCGCCCCACCCAGCGCCGGCATGTCGGATGATCATGTCCGGCAGTCGGCTGAACCATAAAGGAGCAGCGCCATGTAGTAAAGCGAAAAGGAATAAAATCCTCTGATTGGCGTCCGATCAGGCGACCATGGCCATGTTGATCTTGCCGAGCTGGATGACGGCCTGGGTCCGGCTGTCCACCTTGAGCTTGAGCAGGATGGCCGAGACATGCGCCTTGATCGTCGCTTCCGAGACGCCGAGTTCATAGGCGATCTGCTTGTTGAGCAGGCCTTCGCCCAGCATGCCGAGCACGCGGCTCTGCTGCGGGGTGAGCGTGCGCAGCCGGTGGATCAGGTCGGCGACGTCAGGATCGGTCTCCTGGCCGCCGGCATAACTGGCGGGTGTCGCGATATCGCCTTCGAGCACCGACTGGATGCCAGCTCGGATATCCTCGATGCCCGCCGATTTCGAGACGAAGCCGGAGGCTCCGAGTTCCAGCGCCCGGCGGATGGTGACGGGATCGTCGGTTGCCGACACGATCACCAGCGGCAGGCTGGCGAATTCGGCGCGCAGTGACATCAGGCCCGAAAAGCCTGATACACCCGGCATGGCGAGATCGAGCAGCATCAGGTCCGCGTCTGGGTTGCTGGCCGCCGCCTTGCGCGCCGCCTCGAAATCGCCGGCCTCGATGATGGTCTGGGTGCCGTCGATGCCGGTCACAGCCTGGCGCAGGGCGCCACGGAACAGCGGATGATCGTCGGCGATGATGAAAGTCGATGCAGCCATGTCAAAGCCCCCTCCCAAGAGCGATGTCATTTGCGCGTAATCGCGTCTTCATCTTTTAGCGCTTGCTGAGCCACTAGACAATGGTTGTGCGAAGAATGCCGGGGGTAAAGGCGCGACTTGCTTTACGTGCGGTCGGGAACGGGCCGGTCCTCTTCACTGCGGAATTCATGCACCAGATTGAAGAAGGCGCGCATGAAGCGCTCCATGATGCCGATCGAGCGGTCAACCTCGGCATCGTCAGGCAGCGGCTGGCGTGGGGCCAGCCCCTGCGTCGCCACCTGTTTTTCGAGCGCCTCGACACGCTGTTCGAGACGGGCGAGGTCGGCATCATAGGCGGCCCGCTCATCGGCCCCCATCCGGCAGGTGAGCGTACTGTCGGCCTCGGTGCAGAGCGTCATCGCGCCGGTTTGCCGATCGAGACGGACGAAGCCGGTTTGCGATTTTTCCAGCGTGAAACGCTCGCTGTCCTGCGCAAGCGCCGGAAGGGCGCACGCGGAGAAGATGAGTACAATCGGGGCATGGAGCATGCGCGGGGATCTGGAAAAACGCATCGTCATCTCCTCTTGCATAGGCGTCTCTCGAGACCTGCCGTGGACATTTCGCGCGGTTTGCGGCAAACCGCAGCCGGACACCTTATGAGCTGCGAGGAGCCGGACCGTGGTGAAGACCATATACAAGATCGTGCCGCGAGAATTATGGCAAGAGGCCCGTGCGGCCGGTGTTTTCCGTGGCGCGCCGATCGATCTCAAGGACGGCTACATCCATTTTTCGACAGCCACCCAGGCGGTCGAGACGGCGCGGCTGTATTTTGCCGGCGAGGAGGATCTCCTGATGGTGGCGGTCGATGCGACGGTTTTCGGCGACAGCCTGAAATGGGAGCCGTCGCGCGGCGGCGATCTCTTCCCGCATCTCTTTGCCGACCTGCCGCTCAATGCCGTGCTCTGGGAGAAGCCGCTGCCGCTCGGCGCGGACGGCACCCATGCCTTCCCCGTTGAAATCTTGGAGGCGCCATGATGTCGGATCTCTTCTCGCTCGGCCGCCGCGGCCTCTTCCTGTTCGATGCCGAAACGGCCCATGGCCTGTCGATCGCAGCCCTGAAAACGGGCCTGGTGCCCGCCTGCAGCGCAAGGGCCGATCCGCGCCTCGCCCAGAATGTCGCCGGCATCCGCTTTGACAATCCGCTCGGCATGGCGGCCGGTTATGACAAGAACGCCGAGGTGCCGGA
Source organism: Rhizobium sp. (assembly GCA_029865825.1). GTDB lineage: Bacteria > Pseudomonadota > Alphaproteobacteria > Rhizobiales > Rhizobiaceae > Allorhizobium. The sequence goes on along the minus strand of JARXAQ010000030.1, from coordinate 1,584 downwards.
CGCCCTGCTCGCGCTCGGCTTCGGCTTTGCCGAGGTCGGCACGCTGACGCCCAAGGCCCAGTCCGGCAATCCGAAGCCGCGCATTTTCCGGCTGGAGCGCGATCGCGCCGTGATCAATCGCCTCGGCTTCAACAATGAGGGCCATGAGTCGGCGCTGGCCCGATTGTCGGCCAGGAGCAACCGCCCCGGCATCGTCGGCGTCAATATCGGCGCCAACAAGGATGCGACGGACAGGATTGCCGACTATGTCGCCGGCATCCGCCGCTTCTATTCCGTCGCCGGCTATTTCACCGCCAATATCTCTTCCCCCAATACGCCCGGCCTGCGTGACCTCCAGGCGAAGGAGAGCCTTGATGCGCTCCTGTCCGCCGTTCTCGCCGCCCGTGCGGAAGAAACGATCCGCGCCGGCAAGCGCCTGCCCGTCTTCCTGAAGATCGCGCCTGATCTCACCGAGGAAGGTCTGGACGATATCGCCGAAGTGACGCTCGCTCACGATTTGGACGGCCTCATCGTTTCCAACACCACGCTTGCCCGGGATGGCCTGACCGACCGCAGCTATGCCGGCGAGGCGGGTGGACTGTCCGGCGCGCCGCTCTTCGACAAGTCGACGGCGGTACTCGCCCGCATGCGCAAGCGTGTCGGTCCGGCCCTGCCGATCATTGGTGTTGGTGGCGTTTCGTCCGCCGAAACGGCGCTCGAAAAGATCCGCGCCGGTGCTGATCTGGTGCAGCTCTATTCCTGCATGGTCTATGAGGGCCCAGCGCTCCCCGGCCTCATCGTAAAGGGCCTATCGGCCCTGCTCGACCGCGAGGGTGTGTCGAACATCCGCGAGCTGCGCGACACGCGCCTTGATCACTGGCTGTCGGCGAAGGTCTGATCGGTCTTCGCCTTCAGGCGTGACAGAAGCAGCAGTCCCCGCAGCGCCAGAAACACATTGAGCGCGATCCACAGCCCGTGATTGCCGAAGAGCGGCACGAGGGCGGCCACGCTCGCAAGATAGCCGAAAAGCGCCAGGATCATCATGTTGCGCATCTCCGACGACCAGGTGGCGCCGATGAAGACGCCGTCCATCTGGAAGGCGAGGGCGCCGGTGAGGGCTGTGAGTGCCGCATAGGGCAGGTAGGTTTCGGCAAGCAGCCGCACATCGCCCGCAGTGGTGATGAAGCCGACGATCGCATCGCCGAAAGTGAGGAAGAATCCGAGGCTCGCAATGGCCAGCCAGAAGGACCAGAGCCCGGTGAGGCGCACCGCCTTGACGAAGGCCGGGCGGTAGCGGGCACCGACCGCCTCGCCGACGATCTGTTCGGCAGCCGTCGCCATGCCGTCGAGGTAAAAGCTCGCGATCATGAAGAAGTTCATCAGCACGGCATTGGCGGCGAGCGTCACCGCGCCGAAGCCGGCGCCGAGTCGTGTCATCACGGTGAAGGCTGTGATCAACGAGAAGGTGCGGATGAGCGAAGCGGATGCGGCCGCGCTCTCCCCAGCGCTCCTGACGCCGCTCCACGATGTGCCGGTGAAGATTCGTGTGGGCGAAGAGGAGCCTGAAGAGTTTCGCCGCAACGCGGCGCTCCTTTTGGAGCGCTG
>JARXAQ010000027.1 GCA_029865825.1 Rhizobium sp. | reverse complement strand
CCCGCTCCTTGAGACACTCAATGCAGACTGGTCTCAGCCCTTCGTGAGGACGGCCACGCCTGGCAGTTCCTTGCCTTCCATCCATTCGAGGAAGGCGCCGCCTGCCGTCGAGACATAGGAGAAGTCGTCGGCGATGCCCGCATGGTTGAGCGCCGAGACCGTGTCGCCGCCACCGGCGACGGAGACGAGCTTGCCGGCGCGGGTCTGGGCGGCGGCATGCTGGGCGGCCGATACGGTTGCCGTGTCGAAGGGGGCGATCTCGAAGGCGCCGAGCGGGCCGTTCCAGACCAGCGTCGCTGCCTTTTCGATCCAGCCATTGATCAGCTCGATCGACTTCGGCCCGACGTCGAGCATCATGGCGTCTGCGGGGATCGCCGTCACGTCGACCGTCTCGTTGGCGGCGTGTGCCTTGAATTCGCGGGCGACGACGCCGTCGACGGGCAGCACGATGGCGCAGCCGGCGGTCTTGGCGGTTTCGAGGATCGCGCGGGCGGTGTCGGCGAGGTCATGCTCGCAGAGCGACTTGCCAACATCGATGCCCTGGGCGGCGAGGAAGGTGTTGGCCATGCCACCGCCGATGACCAGCGCGTCGACGCGGGTCACGAGGTTCGACAGGAGGTCGATCTTGGTCGACACCTTGGCGCCGCCGACGATGGCAACGACCGGATGGGTCGGCTTGCCCAAACCCTTTTCCAGTGCCTCCAGCTCGGCCTGCATGGTGCGGCCGGCATAGGCGGGCAGGATGTGGGCGAGGCCTTCGGTCGAGGCATGCGCGCGGTGGGCGGCGGAGAAGGCGTCATTGACGTAGATGTCGCCGTTCTTGGCGAGGTCTGCGGTGAAGGTCGCGTCGTTCTTCTCTTCGCCCTTGTGGAAGCGGGTGTTTTCCAGAAGCAGGATATCGCCGTCGTTCATCTTGGCGATTGCGTCGGCTGCGGGAGCGCCGATGCAATCGGCTGCGAAGGCAACGCGCTGGTCGAGCACTTCCTCGACGGCCGGCGCGATCAGCGACAGCGACTGGTCGGCGACCGCCTCACCCTTGGGGCGACCGAAATGGGCGAGCAGAATGACCTTTGCGCCCTTTTCCGACAGTTCCAAGATCGTCGGCGCAACACGCTCGATGCGGGTCGTGTCCGAAACCTTGCCGTCTGTGACGGGCACGTTGAGGTCGACGCGGACAAGCACGCGCTTGCCTGCGATGTCGGTGAGGTCGTCGAGAGTCTTGAAAGCCGGCATGGATCTACCCGTCTTGAATGCTGTTGAATGGGGCTGACGGGCCGGACCTTACACCGCCTATGTGACGGTGCAAGGCAAGCCCGCTCATTTTTCGGCCTTGGACCCGGCGTCGAGCGCCGCACGCTTGCGGCGCAGGTAATCGCGCAGCGCATGCGCCAGTTCGCGAATGTTGAGGAAGATCGGCCAGGTCGTGGCCGGCGCGACCGGTTCCATGGAGACGCCGACGGAGGCGATGTGACCGTGTTCGTCGATGTCGCGGACAATGAGCACGATGGTGCCGAGACGGACACGGTCGGCATAGTCGGCAGGGCCGCCGACCCGCTGGGTGATCAGTTCGGCCACCGTCTTGCCGCGCTCGCCGTCGGAGATCGACAGAGGGCCATAGGCCTCATCGATATCGCGGACGTGGGCTGCGGGCGAGATGGCGAAGGTGCCGAAAAACTCGCCGTCATCGGCGGCGACAGCCGCTTCGGTCGCGAAAAGGCGGTCGAGCAGTTTGGAATAGCTCGGCGCGATGAACAGATAGACGTGATCGTTCTCGCGCAGGCGCCCGGCATACTGATAGCGCATCGACTTGCCGTCGCGGATGACGAGCGAGGGCATGGCCCAGCGCGGGATGCGCTCTCCGCGCAGCACGGGGCTTCCCTTGACGACGCGGTAGGCGAGCAGTTCGTGGTTGGCCGTGCCGGGCAGGTCCAGTTCCACCTTGTCGATGGCGCCGATACGCGGCGGGATGATCAGGCCGAGACGTTTGGCGACCGGCTTGATCGTCCAGCCCTGGATGACGAGCGAGATCATCACCACGATGAAGGCGGTGTTGAAGAAGATCTGCCCGCCTTCGAGGCTGCCGACGATCGGCAGGATGCCGAGCAGGATGGAGACGGCGCCGCGCAGGCCGACCCAGGCGATGAAGCCGGTCTCGCGCTGGGTGAAGTCGAAGGGCAGGAGGCAGAGCCACACGGCGAGCGGCCGGGCGATGAAGATCAGGAAGAGGGCCAGCACGACCGCCGGCAGGAGGATGCCGAGGAACTGCGAGGGGGTGGCCAGAAGCCCCAGCAGCAGGAACATGATGATCTGGGCAAGCCAGGTCATGCCGTCCTGGAAGCGGCTGATGGTGATGCTGGACGGCAGTTTGCGCGAACCGGCATAGATGCCGGCGACATAAACCGCGAGGAAACCGCTGCCATCCATCATGCCGGTAAAGGAGAAGATCATCAGCGCCAGAGCCAGCATGAAGATCGGGGCAAGCCCCCGCTCGACCTGCATCCGGCGCAGCGTGAAGACAATGACGGCGCCACCAATGAGGCCAAAGACGATGCCGATGCCCATCTGGCGGACGAAGTGCAACAGGAGTTCCAGGCCGAAACCATTGGTATCGCCGCCGTTTGCGATCAGTTCGACCAGCGCCACCGTCAGGAAGATCGCCATGGGATCGTTGGTGCCGGATTCCACTTCCAGGGTGGAGCGTACGCGTTCGCGGATGTTGATGCCGCCGATGCGCAGCAGAAAAAAGACGGCCGCGGCATCGGTCGAGCCGACGATCGCGCCGAGCAGGAAACTCTGCAGGTAGCTGAGGCCGAGCAGCAGGTGGGCGGCGAGGCCGAAGATGACGGTGGTCATCAGCACACCGACTGTCGCCAGCGTGATCGCGGGTGCTGCCGATAGCTTGAAAGACTGCAACGAGGTGCCATAGCCCGAATCGAACAGGATGACGGCGAGCGCCAGCGAGCCGATGACATAGGCCAAGGGGAAGTTGGAGAAGTCGATGCCGAGACCGTCCACACCGGCAAAGAGCCCGATGCCGAGGAAGAGCAGCAGCAGGGGGGCGCCGAATCGGAAGGCGATCAGACTGGAAAAGGCAGCCAAGAGAACAAGGGCGGTTGCGACCAGCGTGACGGCATAAAATTCAACCAAACCCGTACCCTCTTCCGAGACCCATCCGCCCGCCGTCAAGTGTCCAGCGCCATGCAGTGGCTGTCAAACCGCGGCATTTGGGCATCATCCCGCACGCAGACGGGAGACATGTTTTCATGAACGAACAGGGATGCCGAACGGCATTGTCAAAAATTGGCAGGCAATCGTGATCAGAGTGGGGCGATCTTTAAAAAAGACATGTCCAAATTCAAAATTTTCGCGTGCCGTCCCCCAGGTCGATTTTTGTGTCTAGGATCGCAGATCCATGTCCCGCAGAAGGTTTTGCACAGTAGCCTCGGACAGAGGTTTGGCCACGAAGCGTGAGCCCGGCGGCAGCAGGTCAGCTTGCGGGTGATGGCGGCCGGAGATGACGATGATCTTGCAGTCCGGCCATTGTCCATGGACACGTTGAGCCAGATCCAGGCCGTTCATAGAACCCGGCATGTCGATGTCAGTCAGAACCGCCGCCACCCCGGTGCTCGTCGACAGAACGAACAGTGCCTCGTCGGCATTGGCGGCATCGATCACATCAAAGCCACGGTCGGTCAACATGTCGACCAGATCAAGCCGGATGAGGCCGTCGTCCTCGACGACGAGTAGGCGCGTTTTCGTCATAGGGTCCACGGTCAATGTTCTTGCTGGAAGCCGTCCAGTTCGGCCGACAGGGAGAAATGAAACCCCTCCGGGGCATAGACGAGTTCGATCCGGCAATCGGCCGTACCGGCGAGGCCAGCCTTGATCAGCCGTGTCCCGCTGCTTTCCGAGACCGGCTGTGCAACCGGCGGTCCTCCGTTTTCTCTCCAGCGCAGATGGAAGCGGTCCGCATGTTCGCCTGCGATTCCCCAACTGAGCACAACACGCCCCTCCGGGCATGACAGGGCGCCATGTTTCAGCGCGTTGGTCGCGAGTTCATGCAGGATGAGCGAGAGAGAGAGCGAGGGGCGCGAGCCGATCTTCATGTTCGGGCCGCCGATGGAGATGCGCGGCTCGCTCGGATCGTCGTGCAGAGCCATCATCTGGGCGACCAGATCGCCGACTTTCGATGAGCCGTTGCCGCCGCGGATGACGGCGTCATGGGCATAGGCGAGCACGCCGATGCGATCGGCGAGTGTCCGACGCGCCGTCTGGAGGTCCGGCGCGCTTCTGAGGGTCTGGGAGGCGATGGCCTGGACCATGGCGAGTTGGTTCTTCAGCCGGTGGCCGAGTTCGTGCGACAGCATCTCGCGGTGCTTCTCTTCGGCGCGCAGTTCCGTCACGTCGCGCGCCTGAACGAGAATGCCACCGATCCGGCCGTCCGGATTGCGCATCGGCTGGTAGGCGAAATCGATGATGCGGTTCTGCTTTTCGCCGGCGGGACCCCGGTTGAGTTCAATGGGGACGTCCCTTGCCACATAGGTTTCGCCCGTCTGATAAACCGTGTCGAGAATTTCGATGTAGCCCTGGCGCACCACCTCGGATACCGCTTCTGCCACGGTCTTGCCGATGATGTCGCGATCGCCGATCATCGAATAATATTCTTCGTTGGCGTAGTCGAAGACGTGGTTCTCGCCTGACAGCATCGCGATGCCACCCTGGCTCAGTTCGAACACCTGCATGAAACGCTCACGCATCGTTTGCTGCTCGCGCCGCATCAACACTTCCGCGGTGATTTCCGAACAGGCGCAGAACATGCCTAGCACGGTACCCCAGGGATCGCGAACCGGGGTGTAGGAGAAGGAGAAATGGGTCTCTTCCGGATAGCCCCTGCGGTGCATGGTGAACTCGATGTCGTCCATCGAAGTGCCCTGACCGGCATAGGCCGCCGAAATGATAGGGTCCACCTGATCCCAGATGTCGTACCAGAGTTCTCGGAAGGGATGGCCGAAGGCGGCCGGGTGACGGTCGCCGCACATCTGCGCATATCCGTCGTTGTAAAGAGTGATCTGGTCCGGACCCCAGACGATCAACATGGGTTGCAGCGATCCCAGCATGACACTGGTCAGGGTGCGCAACTCCGAAGGCCAGTGCTCATAGGGGCCGAGAGACGTCCCGCTCCAATCGAACGCGCGAAAAAAGGCTCCGCATTCTCCGCCCTCGACAATCATCCGTACCTTTCAGGCGCAACCAAGCGGTCGTCACCCCCCACTCCACGATCCCAAAAAACGCGCATCCGGGCAAAAAGTTCCGCGGAGGATGAAAAATCCTATCTGTCCCCGGCCTGGAACTCCAGCACGGAATGAGGCGAGCCCGTGCAAGCCGACCTTAAGTCTTCAAGACCGGGTAATCTCAAACACATCCGACCCTTGACATGGGAAGCATAAACGGCACTCCCGTTCGGGTTTTTCTGCGGAAACGCAGTTGTGCGACAGGCCGGAGAAAAGCGCCGGACGCAGGGAACAATTCGGCAGGTGAGTGGTTGCCCCGTTGGAATGTGGCTGAAAAAGGGCGCCCGGTGGGCGCCTGCCACACACTCCCTGCGGCCGCTGGCCGCTCAGCGGCGTACGTCCTTGACTGCCCGCAAGACTGGAAAGGATACCGGCAATTGACCTATGTGACGACCGAGGGGAACCTCGTTCCCAAAGACGATGCCATACCGGCACCCGAAGGGGACACCCAGATCATCGAGACGTCCTATGAGATCGGACAGGACAATATCAGCTTTCGCCGACGTTTTGTCTTCGAACTCGATATCCACAATGTGGTCTTTAGCGTCTCCGCCACTGCCATCGTCTTGTTCACATTCCTGACGCTCGCCTTCCAGTCCACGCTCGAGCCGGCCTTCACCGGGTTGCGCGATTTCCTCACGGGACATCTCGACTGGTTCTTCCTGCTGACAGGCAATCTCTTCGTGCTGGTGTGCCTGGGTCTGATCGTGTCGCCGCTCGGTCGCATCCGACTTGGCGGGCCTGATGCACTGCCCGACTACAGCAATATGTCCTGGTTCTCGATGTTGTTTGCCGCCGGCATGGGCATCGGCCTGATGTTCTATGGCGTTTCGGAACCGTTGGGCCATTTCACGGCAGCCCTCAATGGCCCCGTCTTCGAAGACGGCGTGCGTACCGACTGGGCACCCCTGGGCGGCGCTGTCGGAGATCCGGAAGGCGCACGGCGTCTTGCCATGGCCGCGACGATCTTTCACTGGGGTCTGCATCCCTGGGCCATCTATGCGATCGTTGCGTTGTCTCTTGCCCTGTTCTCCTACAACAAGGGCCTGCCGCTCACATTGCGCTCCATCTTTTACCCGATCCTGGGCGAACGCGTCTGGGGCTGGCCGGGCCATGTCATCGACATTCTGGCCGTTTTCGCGACGATCTTCGGTCTGTCGACGTCGCTGGGCATCGGCGCACAGCAGGCGAGCGCTGGACTGGACTTCCTCTTCGGAATACCAGCCACCGAAACCACGATGATCCTGCTGGTTCTCGCCATCACCGCCATCGCGACCGCGTCTGTGGTCGCGGGAATGGACCGTGGTGTGAAACTCCTGTCCGAGATCAATCTGGGACTAGCAGCGCTTCTGCTGGTCTTCGTGATTGCTGTCGGCCCGACCTGGCAGATCATCCAGGGCTTCTTCCTCAATCTTTGGGCCTATGCGACTTATCTTCCGGCGCTGGCCAACCCGTTCGGCCGCGACGATGCGAACTTTTCCCAGGGCTGGACGGCGTTCTATTGGGCCTGGTGGATCAGCTGGTCGCCCTTTGTCGGCATGTTCATCGCCCGCGTCAGCCGTGGGCGCAGCGTCCGCGAACTCCTCGCCGCAGTACTGATCATCCCCTCGCTCGTGTCCGTCCTCTGGATGACAGCCTTGGGCGGGACGGCGATCAGCCAGGTGGTCAATGACGGATTGACGAGCGTGACAGATGCGGGCCTCGAACTGCAGCTCTTCGAGATGCTGGCCCATCTGCCGCTCACGTCGATCACATCGCTCATCGGCATCGTTCTGGTCATCGTGTTCTTCGTGACCTCGTCCGACTCCGGATCCCTGGTCATCGACACGATTTCCGCTGGCGGCAAGGTCAATGCGCCGATCCCGCAACGCGTCTTCTGGGCGACATTCGAGGGTCTTGTCGCGATTGCCCTGCTTCTCGGCGGCGGCCTCGCTGCGCTCCAGGCCATGGCGGTGTCGACAGGTCTGCCGTTTGCACTCGTCCTGATCGGCGCCAGCTTCTCGCTGGTGAAGGGTCTCCTTGCAGAGCCCCGCTAGCCGGACGAAATAGGGGGCAGAATTGGTTTCCCAATTCTGCCCCCAAAGCATCATCGAACTGTCTCTTCCATTCGGCGAACGGAAGCGATCCGTCTGGATCAGAAGGTCTTCGACAAGGCCACTGCCGTGTCCGACATGCGGTTGGAGAAGCCCCACTCGTTATCGTACCAGGTCAGGATGCGGACGAAGTTGCCTTCGAGCACCTTGGTCTGGTCGAGCGCGAAGATCGACGAATGGCTGTCGTGGTTGAAGTCGCGGGAGACCAGCGGCTCGTCGGTGTAGCCGAGGATGCCCTTCAGCGCGCCGTTCGAGGCGGCGATGATGGCGTCGTTGACTTCCTGGACCGAGGTCGTCTTCTTGGCGACGAACTTGAAGTCGACGACCGAGACGTTCGGGGTCGGCACGCGGATCGAGGTGCCGTCAAGCTTGCCCTTGAGGTGGGGCAGGACAAGGCCGACGGCCTTGGCGGCGCCGGTCGAGGTCGGGATCATCGAGAGCGCTGCCGCGCGGGCGCGGTAGAGGTCCTTGTGCATGGTGTCCAGCGTCGGCTGGTCACCCGTGTAGGAGTGGATCGTGGTCATGAAGCCATGGTCGATGCCGATGGCGTCGTCCAGCACCTTGACCACCGGAACCAGGCAGTTGGTCGTGCAGGAGGCGTTGGAGATGACCAGGTGATCCTTGGTCAGCTGGTCATGGTTCACGCCGAAGACGACCGTCAGGTCGGCACCATCAGCCGGAGCCGAGACGATGACGCGCTTGGCGCCAGCGGTCAGGTGGGCCGAGGCCTTTTCCTTCGAGGTGAAGATGCCCGTGCATTCCATCGCGATATCGACGCCGAGTTCCTTGTGGGGAAGGGTCGAGGGATCCTTGATCGCGGTCACCTTGATCGGCTTGCCGCCGCCGACGATGATGGTGTCGCCCTCGACCTTCACGGTCGCCGGAAACTTGCCGTGGATGCTGTCGTAGCGGAGCAGGTGGGCATTGGTCTCGACGGGGCCGAGGTCGTTGATGGCCACGACCTCGATGTCGGTGCGGCCGGATTCGACGATGGCTCGCAGGACGTTACGTCCGATACGGCCGAAGCCGTTGATGGCAACTTTGACAGTCATTGTGTGCACTCCCGATTGGATAACGAAGATCAGATTGGGGTGGAAGGGCGCCATTCAGCGCCCTTGCGCAAAAGGTGTCAGGCAAGCTTGGCTTCGGCGGCGGAAACGACTGCCTCTGCCGTGATGCCGAAATGCTTGTAGAGATCCTTGGCCGGGCCGGAGGCACCGAAGGACTTCATGCCGACAAAGGCACCGTCATTGCCGATGAACGCGTCCCAGCCCTGGCGGATGCCGGCTTCGACGGCGATCTTAACCGAGGCCTTGCCGATGATCGCTTCCTGATAGTCGGCCGACTGTTCGAAGAACAGTTCGAAGCAGGGCACCGAAACAACGCGGGTGGAAATGCCCTTGGCAGCGAGTGCCGCCTGCGCCTTGATGGCGATTTCGACTTCGGAACCCGAGGCGAAAATCGATACCTTGGCGTCGCTGGCCGAAATCAGTTCGTAGGCGCCGTGGGCGCACAGGTTCTTGTCTTCATATTCGGTGCGGGCCGGAACCAGGTTCTGGCGGGTCAGCGCCAGGCCCGACGGACGGTGCTTTTCCTTCAGCGCAATCTGCCAGCATTCTGCCGTTTCGGTCTCATCGGCCGGACGGAAGAGGAGCAGGTTGGGGATCGCACGCAGCGCTGCGAAATGCTCGACCGGCTGGTGGGTCGGGCCGTCTTCGCCGACGCCGATCGAATCATGCGTCCAGACATGCACGACGCGGATGCCCATGAGGGCTGCGAGGCGCACCGACGGGCGGCAATAATCGGAGAAGATCAGGAAGCCGCCGGAATAGGGGATCAGGCCGCCATGCAGCGCGATCCCGTTCATGGCAGCAGCCGTCGCATGTTCGCGAATGCCCCAGTGCATGTAGCGACCGGAGAAGTCGGTCGGGGTGATCGCCTTCATCTGGCTGGTCTTGGTGTTGTTCGACGGCGTCAGGTCGGCCGAACCGCCGAAGGTTTCCGGCAAGAGGCCGTTGATCACTTCGAGTGCGTCTTCCGAAGCCTTGCGTGTGGCAACGGTCGGGTTGTTGGCGGCGATCTTCTGCTTGAAGGCGTCGATCGTCGAGTCGAAGCTGCCCGGCAGTTCACCGGCGAAACGACGGTTGAACTCGGCGCGCTTTTCGGCATCGGCGCCAACGAGGCGCTCTTCCCATTCCTTGCGCGCCTTGTTGGAGCGCAGGCCAACCAGACGCCAGGCGTCCAGCACATCAGCCGGTACGACGAAGGCTTCGGCTTCCCAGTTCAGCGCCTTGCGGGCAGCGGCAATTTCTTCGGCGCCGAGCGGCGAGCCGTGGACCTTGTGGGTGCCCTGCTTGTTCGGTGCGCCAAAGCCGATGATGGTCTTGGCGGCGATGAAGGTCGGCTTGTCGGACTTGTGGGCAGCCTCGATGGCGGCCGCGATTTCGTCCGCGTTGTGACCGTCGACTTCGATGGTGTTCCAGTTGGCCGACTTCAGGCGCGCGATCTGGTCGGTCGAATCCGAGAGCGACACGGCGCCGTCGATCGTGATCTTGTTGTCGTCCCAGAAGACGATCAGCTTGTTGAGCTTCAGGTGGCCGGCCAGCGCAATCGCTTCCTGGCTGATGCCTTCCATAAGGCAGCCGTCGCCGACCAGCGCATAGGTATAGTGGCTCTGCAGCTCAGAACCGAATTCCTGTGACAGCTTGCGCTCAGCAATTGCCATGCCGACGGCATTGGCAATGCCCTGGCCGAGCGGGCCGGTGGTCGTTTCGATGCCGGTGGCATGGCCGTATTCGGGGTGGCCGGCGGTCTTGGAGCCGAGCTGACGGAAGGACTTGATGTCCTCGATCGTCATGTCTTCGTAGCCGGTTAGATACAGCAGCGAATAGAGAAGCATGGAGCCGTGGCCGGCCGACAGCACGAAACGGTCGCGGTCTGGCCAGAGCGGGTTCTTCGGATCGAACTTCAGATATCGGCCGAACAGGACCGTGGCGACGTCAGCCGCGCCGAGCGGAAGACCGGGATGGCCGGAATTGGCCTTCTCGACGGCATCCATGGCGAGGAAACGGATCGCGTTCGCCATCCGGTTATGTTTTTCTGGAGAGATCATGGCTAGTCCGCTGGTTCGCAGTGTCAATCACGGCCCTTCATAGGACCAAATGAGAAGCGAGCGATCCATATCAGGTGCATCGCGCAAGTCAACAAAATGGCCGGGTAGAAGCTTTTTATCGTGCAAGATCACATTGATTTGCCGCTTTCCTGTGCGATCCGCCGCCGTGGTTTCCGCTCAGGCAGATCGCAGTGGATCGTCCACAGAATTGGGCTGTCCGGAGGGGGCGCGCTTTATTGACGCGTGGTGAGCCGGGGGCTTACTGTCGAGGCTCAAATCACCCGGATTGCTGGACGATTCGTAGAGCGAACGCATTGCAATTGAGGCAGGGATCAGGGAATGCCGGTGGAAAATTCGGTCGAAGCCGCGCTCGCGGCGCTTCGTCAGGCCGTGGGTGGCCTCGAAAATGCCGTCGACATGCGCTTTGAGGCGGAGCGGGAAAGCAGTGAGATCGACGGCGAGGTGCGCCGCGTCCATGCCGACCGCGCGCGTTTGGCCCAGGAACTCGACGAGTCGCAGTTTCGGGCCAACAGCCTGGAAGAGGTCAATCGCGAGGTGTCGCGACGTCTGGTGACGGCGATGGAAACGATCCGGGCGGTGCTCGATCGGTAAGCGGTTGCGGCGAAGGCGTTTGTTGAGACGAGATTGTGTGTCGGGCGTCGCCCCGCCCATGTAACAAAGAGTTGGATGGCCGATGGCCCAGGTGACAGTCACGATCGACGGCAAGGCCTATCGCATGGTGTGCGAGGAAGGGCAGGAGCCCCATCTGACGACGCTGGCCGGCCAGTTCGATCGTTATGTCGGCCATCTGAAGAGCCAGTTCGGCGAGATCGGTGACCTCAGGATCACCGTCATGGCCGGGATCATGGTGATGGACGAGATGGCCGAGTTGAACCGTCGTGTAGCCACGGCAGAGCGGGAGCTTGCCGATTTGCGGCAGGGACGCGAGAGCGTGCTCGACGGCGCGCACAAGCGGGACGAGGCGGTGGCGCAAACGCTGGCCGAAGTCGCCGAGCGGCTGAACGGCATCACCCGCAAGCTCACCCAGCGGCCCGCACCGGCCG
>JARXAQ010000011.1 GCA_029865825.1 Rhizobium sp. | reverse complement strand
TCCCGTTCCCGTTCCCGTTCCCGTTCCCGTTCCCGTTCCCGTTCCCGTTCCCGTTCCCGTTCCCGTTCCCGGTCCCGTTCCCGTTCCCGTTCCCGTTCCCTTTTTCGTGTCCGTCGCCGTCGTCAGCATCATCATTCCCTGCGTTGTCCTTGCCGCTCTTCCCCTTTCCAGAACTGTTGCTGGTGCTTGGGGTATTGCCGGAGGCGGCGGCGTCTCCACGCGATGCAGCGTTGCTGGTCGTCGAAGGTGACGTGGCCGGCACGGTGGGTTTGGAGACGGGAGTGGAGATGATGTCAGGCTTTGCCCCCGGGGCCTTCACAGTCAGCCCGTCTTTGCGGCTGACGGCTGCAGACTGCCCGGCGCTGAGGTCGACGGCACGACCATTGCTCTGATCCCGGACACCGACGACGCCATGCCGGACGGACAGATCGGCGCGATCCTTGTCAACCTTCACGGTAAACCCGGTCCCCTTGACGACGGCGGCGAGGAAGGGTGTCTGGACGCTGAGGCTGCGGCCAGGTCTGCGTTCAAATTCGACCGAGATTTCGCCCTTCGGCTGGGCAACTTCGAAATGATCCCCGCCCGAAGCCTTTGAAAAGATCGCAGTCATGGTGCCCGGCTTCACCGCGATCAGGTCGCTGCCATGCGCGAGAACGACACGGCCCCGTGGACCCGTGCTGATCCAGGCACCATCAGGCACAACCAATCCACTTACGAGGCGTTTCCAGGTGATCTTGTCGACCGTGTAGTTCACGGGTTGCCGAACCGCTGTTGCGGTCCAGTCGCCGGCCAGGGCATTGATGCCCGAAAGCCAGACCCACAGTAAAACGGCAACAGCCGACCTAAGGCGCATGATATCGGTTCCTCATTCTGGAGCCGGATCATAGCCGAGAGGGCATGAAGAATGCCTAAATCAACAGGTAATAATATAGGTGTCGCGCGGATGCGCGGGTCTCGAAACATACCTGCGATCTGCGCCTGCGCGCCTCGGTTCGTGCCCGGTGCCGGCCGCTTTCGTCATCCGTCGGACCCGTCCCCCCGCCACCCCTTCTGCGCCCGCCAGAGCACGGTTGAATCCGCATAACCCAGCACCTCGGCAATGCGCGACTTCTGCACATGTGCCTTGCTCTGTTTGGCAGCGATCGCCTGGCGCGTCTCGCGTACGAGGTCGCGCAGGCTCGTGCCTTCTTCGGAGAGCCGTCGCTGCAGCGTGCGGGCCGAGATGCGCAACTCTTCTGCCAATGCCGGCAGGGTGATCGGCTTGTGGCCGAGATAGATGCCGATCAGGGTGCGCACCTGTTCGGCTGTGGTCTCTGCATGGTCTGTATTGCCGCCGAGATCGGCGACATGGCGCTCCAGTACGGCGGCGAGAGCCGCGTCTTCGTGGCGGTAGACCCGTGCCGCATCCTCGCCGGACACGATGATCCGGTTGGCCGTTTCCCCGAAGACTAGGGGACAGCGGAAGATCCGCTCGAGGATCGTCCTGTCGCGCGGTGCCAGATGCTCGAAATGCACCTCGATTGGCTTCCAGCTCTTGGCAAAACAGGAGCGCACCAGCTGGCAGGAGGCGGCGACGGAGAACTCGCTGTCCTGCCGTCTCGGCCACATGCGCGTATCCTCGAGCTTGTAGCTCCAGACGAGATTGCCGTTCTCCTCGAAGACGCCGGAACTCGTGGCGCTCTGCACCGTGTTGACGTATTTTGCGAGCCGTTCGAAGCCGGCGCGGATCGTGCCCGAGATCGAGAACAGCACGCCGATCGGGCCGATATCGCTTGGCTTGAACAGGGTGCCGAGCCGCGCGCCGAGCGACGGCTCGCCGGTGATCAGGGCGGCTTCTTCGAAGATCGCGATGTAGCGGGCCATCGGGATCATGGCGTAGGGATCTTCCAGCTGGCTGCGCAACAGGCCATGTGACGCGAGCAAAAGGTCGGTCTTGCCGCTCCGCCGGTCGATTTGCTCGACCAGCGGTGAGAGAACAGAGGCCCGGATCGACGCTATTGCAGGCAGTCGACTGATCAATTGCGATGCAGATGCCATTTTCAGAGCCCCGAAGGCCATTGCTGGCGTGATTTATCGATTCATTGGCGTAAGCTGCAATTTCGGGGCCAGAATGTCGCGCCTACTCTCTTGATGAAAATCAAGCAAAAGAGGGGTTCCCATGACAATACAATCCATTGCGGATGGTCCCACGGACCGGCTGGCAAAGAATTCCGTCGGCCTCGCCCATATCGTCTTTTTCGTCGTGGCTGCGGCAGCACCCCTGACCGCTGTCGTTGGCGCGACGCCGGCCGCTTTTGCGTTCGGCAACGGCGCCGGCGTGCCCGGCGCCTTCGTGCTCGCCGGTATTCTCTACCTGCTGTTTTCGGTCGGCTTCACGGCGATGAGCCGCCATGTCGGCGGGGCAGGCGCCTTCTACACCTACATCACCCATGGTATCGGCAAGCCGGCCGGCGTCGGCGGCGCGCTGATGGCGCTGGTCACCTATTCGGCAGTGCAGATCGCTGTCTACGGCCTCTTCGGCCTGTTCATGGCCGGTGCCATGGCGCCGATCGTGGAGCTTCCCTGGTGGGTCTGGTCATTCGCGGCACTCCTCATCGTGCATGTCTGCGGCCAGCGCAACATCGCCTTTTCCGGCGCCATCCTCGGTGTGTGCATGATCGCCGAGATCGCCATCCTTCTGTTGCTCGATATCGGGATCGTTCTGGCTGGCGGCGGACCGGAAGGCTTCGGTGTCACGTCGTTTTCGCCCGCCACCGTCTTTGCGCCGGGCCTCGGCGTGTCCCTGGTCTTCGTTGTCGGCTCCTATATCGGCTTTGAGGCCACCGCGATCTTCGGCGAGGAAGCCGAGAACCCGGAAAAGACCATTCCGCGTGCGACTTATGTCGCGGTACTCCTGATCACCGGCTTCTATGCATTCTCCACCTGGGCCATCGTCCAGTTCTACGGCCCCGCCGCCGTGCAGCCGACGGCAGCAGCGGGTCTCGAGGGCTTCTACTTCGCGGCAACCGATACCATTCTCGGCCCCTGGGCCTCGCAGGTGATGAACATCCTGCTGATCACCAGCCTGTTTGCCTGCATCCTTTCCTTCCACAACACGCTGAACCGCTACTTCTTTGCGCTTGGCCGCGAAGGTCTTGCCTTCAAGCTGCTCGGCAAGGTGCATCCGATGCATGGCTCGCCCTATGTCGCAGGCATGCTGCAGAGCGCCATCGCCGCAATCGTTCTGGTGCTCTTCATCCTCGCCGGTGCTGACCCCTACACGATCGTCTTCTCCTGGATGTCGGCGCTTGCGGTTATCGGTATCCTGGTTGTCCAGGCGCTGGTTTCCGTTGCGATCATCCTGTTCTTCCGCAAGGTTGAGACGACCCACGGCGTCTGGACAACGGTAATCGCACCGGCGCTGGGGCTTATCGGCCTGCTGGGTGCGCTGGCTCTTGTGATCGCCAACCTGTCGCTGCTCTCGGGCTCCGAGAGCCTGATCGTCAAGTCCTTCCCCTATCTGATCGTGCTCATCGGCCTGATCGGTGCGGCCTTCGCCATGCAGATCAGGAAGGCAAAGCCGGAGCTCTACGCCTCGCTCGGAAAGGCCTTCGAATGACCGCGCTCGACACCCTTCGCCCGACGGACCGGCTGCTCACTGCCATTCTCGTCGCGCTGACCGCCGCGACCATCCTCGTCGCCGCCGAGGCCCATGCCTTCTGCAATCTCTTCTGCATCCACGGCATGGCTGTCGTTGAAGCGGAGATCTGTGCCGGCCGCGCCTGACACGTCACGGGTGGCGCCAAGTTCCGGCGCCACCACCAAGCCCTCAAGATTGCCAAAGGACCGTTCCATGGACGCCGTCGTCGACACCATTCTCCATCCGCTCGATCCATTGAGCCTTGCCGAAATCGCGGAAGCCGTCGCCATCCTCAAGGACGAGAACGCGCTTGCCGAGACCATCCGCTTTCCGATCATCCGTCTGGAAGAGCCGACGAAGTCGGATCTCGCAGCCTTTCGGACGGGCAAGCCGCTGGCGCGTCTCGCCTTCATCCTGTCGCTCGATATCTCCACCGGCGCGACATTTGAGTCCATCGTCGACCTGACGGCAAAAACCGTCGCCGACCACAAGCGCCTGGCCCATGACGAACTGCCCTATGGTCAGCCGCCGGTCATGCTCTGCGAATTCGAGACCGTCGAGGCGACGGTGAAATCCGATCCGCGCTGGGTTGCGGCGGTGAAGAAGCGCGGCATTACCGACGAGGATATTCCGCTCGTCCAGATCGACCCCTTCTCCTCAGGCTATTTCGGCCTGGAATTCGAAAAGGGCCAGCGCATCGTGCGCGCGGTCTCCTACTGGCGTGGTGACGAGCGCGACAACGGTTACTCCCATCCGATCGAGGGCGTCGTCGCCGTGGTCGATCTGGTGAAGAACCAGGTCGTCGATCTCGTCGATGACGAGAAGATCATTCCGGTGCGCAAGAAGAAGCGCAATTATGGCCAGGAGGCTTTCCCGGAGACGAGGCAGGGTCTGAAACCTCTCGATATCGTCCAGCCTGACGGACCGAGCTTTACCGTCGACGGCTGGAACGTTGAATGGCAGAACTGGTCCTTCCGTGTCGGCTTCACCCCGCGCGAAGGCCTCGTGCTGCATGAACTCGGCATCAAGGACGGCGGCAAGATCCGCCCGATCGTCTTCCGCGCCTCGGTGACGGAAATGGTCGTGCCCTATGCCGATCCGACCGCCAACCACTTCTGGAAGAGCGCCTTCGACGCCGGCGAATATGGCCTTGGCCGTCTCGCCAACTGCCTGGAACTCGGCTGCGACTGTCTGGGGCATATTCATTATTTCGACGTGCCCTCGGCCGATGACTTTGGCCAGCCGATGGTGATGAAGAATGCCATCTGCATGCATGAGGAGGATTACGGCATCCTCTGGAAGCACTACGAATTCCGCAACGGCATCTTCGAAGTCCGCCGCTCGCGCCGTCTCGTCATCTCGTTTTTCGCCACCGTCGGCAATTACGACTACGGCTTCTACTGGTATCTCTACCAGGACGGTACGATCCAACTGGAGGCGAAGCTAACGGGTATTATCCAGACGGCAGCCGTCGCCCCTGGCGAGACCTATCAATGGGGCGGCATGGTTGATGACGATCTCGGCGGGCCGACACACCAGCATTTCTTCAACGCCCGCCTGCACATGGATGTCGATGGCGGCGGCAATACCGTCACCGAGCATGAATTCGTGCCGCGTCCCTGGGGCGACGATAACCCTTATGGCAATGTCTTCGACACCAAGACGAAGGTGCTGAAGCGCGAACTGGATTCACCCGCCATCGCCAGTGGCGAGACCGGGCGTTACTGGAAGGTGCAGAACCCCAACGTTGAGAATTCCGTCGGCAAGGCGCCGGGCTACAAGATGGTGGTGATGCCGAGCCCGCTGATGCTGGCGCAGGAAGGTTCGACCGTTGCCCAGCGTGGTGGTTTCGCCAAGAAGCATATCTGGGTGACGGCCTTCGATCCGGCGGAGAAATATGCCTCGGGCGATTATCCGAACGTCCATGCCGGCGGCGACGGCCTGCCGAAATATGTGAGCCAGAACCGCAACATCGAGAATGCCGATGTGGTTCTCTGGCACTCCTTCGGCCATACCCATGTCTGCAAGCCGGAGGATTTTCCGATCATGCCGGTCGAATATGCGGGCTTCACCCTGAAGCCGAACGGCTTCTTCGACGCGAATATCGCGATGGATCTGCCGGCCGACAAGAACGGTCACAGCAAGGACAACCGCGAGGCGGATTGCTGCGCGCCCAAGGCCGAGACGAAGAGCGGCTGCTGCCACTAAGGCGGATGACTGCAAAAACGAAGAGGCCCGGATGCAAACCCGGGCCTCTTGTCGTTTCGGATGATGGAAAACGCTTAGAGCGTGCCCTGGCGCTGCTGGATCATCTGATAGGTGTCGAAGCTGTATTCGGCGATTTGGCTCCAGAGATAGGCGTCCTGCTTGAAGGCCTGTTGGCTGTCATAGAGCTTCTTGAACCACTCGTTCTTCGCCGAGAGGTCCGCATAGGT
>JARXAQ010000002.1 GCA_029865825.1 Rhizobium sp. | reverse complement strand
CCACGCCTTCGCCACCGATCCGCTGGCGCTGTCGCTCGCCAGACAGGCGCTCGCCAAAGGTTTAGACCATCAGGTGGAGCCGCCGATGGCGATCTTCTTCTACCTGCCCTTCGAACATTCGGAGGATCCTGCCGAGCAGGAACGCAGCATGGCTCTGTTCACCGCTCATCACGAGCGTGTAGGCGACGAAGACTGCCTGCGTTATGCCGTGGTCCACCAGGACATCATCACCCGCTTCGGCCGCTTCCCGCATCGCAATCCCGCCCTCGGTCGCGAAACGACGCCCGAAGAACAGGCCTATCTCGATGGGGACGGCTTCAAGGGGTGAGGGTCAGACCGGCAGCGTTTTGACGATGGCCAGCAAGTCCCGCTGGGCGATCCCGTTGGCTTCGGACAATTGCTTCACCTGCCCACGGTCGAGCTGATACGGCGCCCCTTCGGCCGTGAAGGCATGCTTGAAAGAAAAATGCGCCGGCGCAGGCCCATTGCGCATCAGCCGCTCGAACCGCTCGACTGCCTGGGACCAGGTGGGTCTCTCGCCTGCGGGAACCCAGAACAGCACCAGTGGTGGCCAGTCTTGTTTGATATTCCATTGCCGCGCATGCTTCAGCGCATCGGCATGAACGCCGGCATAACTGAAAGCCGACAGGCTCTCGATATCCTCCCAGAGAGACAGGGAGGAGACAGTGGAATGCCCGCTGAGATCGCCAAGAGCAGTCGGAACGACATGGTCACCCCAGCTCTCCGGCCCCGGCTCGCCCTCGTGTCCGGACCGACCGACGAAACCGACAGCCCGCGCCGCCGCTTCGAAATTGAACGGCTCGCGCAATGCAAAACCCTGAACAGGGGACGTTGCGTAGGTCTCGACGTGGATGCCGAAGTTGTAGATCGCCAGATGATGGGAAGCCGACGTCAATTCGCCTCGTCCGGCAAGACCGGCAGCGGCGCGATCTCGATGCCCTCCTCGATCAGCGACTTCACCTCGACCGGCGATGCCTGCCCGATGATCCCGCGGGCTTCCGCCTCGCCGTAATGGATCTTGCGCGCCTCGTCGGGAAAACGTTCGCCGACATCCTCGCTCGACGCGCGGATTTCCTGGATCGCTTCCTTAAGCTTGTTCATCGCCAGCTTCTGCGCCGCAGACACGGCCAACGCCTGCGTGCCTTCCTTCTGACGCGCAGTCGTCACCGAGGGTGCCATCAGCACTTTCGACACTTCGCCCGATCCGCAGACCGGGCAAGTCAGAAATCCCGACGTCTTTTGCCGGTCGAACTCGGCGCCTTCCGAAAACCAGCCTTCGAATTCATGGGCCTTTTCGCAGCTCAGGGAATAGCGGATCAAACCGTCACGCCTCCCTTGGCGAGCTGAGGCGCGATATCGAGCTGAAAATCGCGGCCGTTCTTCAGGTTCGGGATCTTCGCCCGGCAGGCCTTGACCGCCTCGAGATCGATATCGGCGATCACCACAGCCTCACCCGAGCCGCCGGCACTCGCCAGAACCTTGCCCCAGGGGCCAACGATCATCGAGTGACCAAAGGTCTCGCGACCATCCTCATGCACGCCGGCCTGCGCCGCCGAAATCACATAGGCACCGTTCTCGATGGCGCGCGCCCTGAGCAGGATCTCCCAATGCGCCTCGCCGGTCTGCTTGGTAAACGCCGCCGGCGTCGTCAGGATCTCGGCGCCTGCCATCGCCTCGGTCCGGAAGAGATGCGGGAAACGCACGTCGTAGCACACACCGAAGCCAAGCTTGGCAAACGGCAGATCCGCCACCACGGCCCGCTCACCCGGCCGGTAAACGGCGCTCTCACGCCAGCTCTCGCCGTTGTCGAGATCGACGTCGAACATGTGGATCTTGTCATAGGAGGTGATCTTCGCACCATCAGGCCCGAACAGGAAAGCCCGGTTGGCAATCTTGCCATCGGCAAGCTTGATCGCGGTCGACCCGACATGCAGATGGATCTTAAGCTCTTTCGCGAGCTCGGAGGCCGCCTTGACGATCAGGTCGGTCTCTTCGTCGCGCAGTATCTCTGCCAGTCCGGCGCGATCCTTCTGCACCGCACCGGTCATCTCCGGGGTCTGCACATAAATCGCCCCCTGGGAGGCGGCGTCGCGCACCAGGCGCGCCATGCTCTCGGCATTCTTCACCGGATCGACACCGGAACACATTTGGACGGCAGCGGCCTTGAAAACCATGGATCTCTGTTCCTAATCAGGCAAGAATGGGATCGAGCTTGCCGGCCCGATCAAGCGCATGCAGATCGTCGCATCCACCGACATGTTTGCCGTCGATAAAGATCTGCGGAAATGTGTTGCGACCGGATTTTGCGATCATCTCCTCGCGCAGTTCCGGCTTGCCGGTCGCGTCATGCTCAACATAGGACACACCCTTCTTGTCGAGCAGCGCCTTGGCGCTGGCACAATAGCCGCAAAATTGACGCGTATAGACGATGACATCAGCCATGAAGAACTCCGCTGGTGAAAGGCACGGACGGGCCCAAGATCGGACCCCTCATATAGGCCCGGACAAGGCCCTTGCAAAGGTCAAAACAGTAACATCCGCCGCCCCTGCCTTCTTCAGGGCAGCGGTCGCAGCACTCACCGTTGCCCCGGTCGTATAGACATCATCGATCAGCACCAGCCGCCGACCGAAGACCAGATCCTCGCGCCCCTCCGGCACCACGAAGGCGCCACGCACATTGAGCGCCCGCTGGTTTGCCGTCAGCCCCACCTGCTGCTGGGTACGCTTGCGCCGCACCAGCACTTCCGCGAGAAACGGCTTGCCCGTCTGCTGGCCCACATGCCGCGCAAGTTCCGCCGACTGGTTGAACATCCGCCGGAACATGCGCATCCGGTGCAACGGCACGGCAACGATGGCATCGGCGGCAGTAATCTCGGCCGAAGCCGCCCGCACCATCCAGGCGGCCATCATCGGCGCGAGGTCGGTTCGGTCGCGATATTTGAGCCCATGCACCAGATGCCGTGCCACGCCCTCATGCAGCGCCACCGATCGCAAGCGGTCGAAGATTGGGGGATGGGCAATCGCCTCGGGTGAAATCATCCCATCACCCGGGTCATGCGCAAAAGGTTGGCCAAGGATCTCGCAAAATGGTCGTTCGATCAGACGCAAGGTGGCCCAGCAATCGCTGCACAGCGCATTGTGCCGCAGCGTCTGCACATGACAATGGGCGCAGATCGGCGGATAGACGAGATGAAACAGCCCGCGCAGCATCGTCCCGGACCGATCCAGGCTGACGGAGAGTGATTTCTGCACTAAATGAGCCAGCATACGTCGACTTTACGCTCACATGGGCGCAGAGCCAATCCGCCTCAGCCAGGACCGCCGCCATGAATGAACTATTCGATGAAGCCCTGATCGCCCGCAACCGCAGCCGCGCATGGGCGCACCGGGCGGAGGGAGCCGATTTCCTGCTGGCGCTGACGGCCCAAGAGCTGGCCGACCGTCTGTCCCTCGTCGAGCGGCGGTTCGACCGGGCGGTCGAGCTCTTCGGTGGCACGGGTGCCGCGGCAGAGGCCGCCATGGCGACCGGCAAGATCGGCGAGCTGGAGCGCATCGAAACCGAGGCGGGTTTCTTGAACGGCTCCCGGGGTAGCGTGACCAACTTCGAAAGCGTGCCGCTCGAGCCGCAGTCGGTCAACCTGATCCTCTCGCCTCTCGCGCTCCATCTGACCAACGACACGCCTGGCATGCTGATCCAGATGCGTCGCGCGCTCAAACCCGACGGTTTGCTGCTCGCCGCCATTCCGGGCGCCGGAACCCTTGCGGAATTGCGCGACGTCCTGCTTGCGGCGGAAACCGAACTCTATGGCGGCGCAAGCCCGCGCATCGTCCCCTTTGCCGATATCCGCGATATCGGCTCGCTGCTGCAACGCTCGGGCTTTGCCCTGCCGGTTATCGATGAGGAGAGTTTCACGGTCCGCTACGACCATATCTTCGCACTGATGCGCGATCTGAAGGCCATGGGCATGGCCAATCCGCTGATCGGCCGCAGCCGGCGGCCGGTCTCTCGACGCTTCTTCCTGCGGGCAGCAGAACTTTACGCCGAACGCTACGCCGATCCGGATGGCCGCATCCGGGCCACCTTCTCGATCATCTTCGTCTCGGGTTGGGCACCGCATGAAAGCCAGCAAAAACCGCTGAAGCCCGGCTCCGCCAAGATGCGGCTCGCTGATGCACTGGACCCGAACAAGTCAGTGTCGCCACGAGAGGATGGGAAGTAACCTGAGCCGGTCAGCAATCGAGGATTTTAGTTCCAGGCATCGGTAATGGTCGTTGCCACAGTTTCGAAGCTCCCTTGAACGGACCCGCTCACTGCGCCGAAGCCGCTGATCAGCGCCACGCTCATGATCGCGGCGATCAGGCCATATTCGATCGCGGTCGCGCCGCGGCGATCGGATACCAACTGACGGAATAGACGCATTCTCGCTCCTGAAGGTCTGGATCCGAGTTGGTTGCCCCCCGCCCCGGCCACTAGTGAATTAGCAGGCCTGGCCGGAACCATACCCGTCGATGATGCAGACGGAACCCGGCGTTTCCTGGAGCACGCTGCGACGGATCGTATAGCGCTTTCCCGTATCGGCCTTCGGGATCGAACCCGTGGTGATCATGTCGTAGTCGTCAGGCTGAAAGGCCAGCGTCTTGCGATCGGTCTTGGCAGCAAGCATTGGCGTCAGGACAAGGGAAAGGGCGATCGCAGCCGTGCCGAAAAGCAAGGCGATATTCAGAACCCCAATCCGTCCAGACTTGATCGAAGACCGCTCTCTAGACCGCGCGGCCTTCCAGAAATCCTCGTTTACCATGTTACGCTCCACACACGTTTACGACGTATGAACAGCGGATATATTGCGGTGCGGGGTATAAACTTTGTGTTAACGACGCGAGAAGAATTCGCGAATGCTCAGAGAAGGTCCTGGAGAAACGGGATCAGCGGCTCGTCGGCCGGCGGCATCGGATAGTCGCGCAGGGCCTTCGCCTTGACCCACTTGATCGCCTGGCCTTCCCGCCCGTGCGGAATGCCTTCATAGCGCCGGCAGATATAGAGCGGCATGAGCAGGTGAAAGCGCTCATAGGTGTGGCTGGCGAATGTCAGTGGTGCGAGGCACGCAACCCTGGTGACGATCCCGAGCTCTTCGTCGAGCTCCCGCACCAGCGTTTCCTCCGGCGTCTCGCCGGTCTCGACCTTGCCTCCGGGAAATTCCCAGAGCCCGGCCAGCGATTTGCCCTCCGGGCGCTGTGCGAGAAGAATGCGATTATCGGCATCAACCAGCGCACAGGCGGCCACCAGTAGGATCGGTCTCGTCGGCTCGCTCATACCTCTGCCTTCCGCCAATAGTGATAGCGATAGGCTTCGGCAAAGCCCATCTTGGCATAGAGTGCAAGCGCCGCTTCATTGTCGGCGACCACCTGCAGCCAGGCAGTGCGCGCACCGCGCATCCGGGCCCAGCGCAACGCCGTGCTCAGAATTTCGACGCCCAGCCCCTCGCCACG
>JARXAQ010000363.1 GCA_029865825.1 Rhizobium sp. | reverse complement strand
ATCTATATGGCTGATGTAATCGCCCCCGCCGCGCGTCCGGCAAACACTCATTTTTCGTCTGGCCCTTGCTCGAAGCGTCCCGGTTGGTCGCTTGAAGCGCTCTCCGATGCCCCGCTCGGTCGTTCGCACCGTGCCAAGGTTGGCAAGGAAAAGCTGAAGCTGGCCATCGACCTTACCCGCGGAATTCTCATCGTTCCCGCTGACTACCGCATCGGCATCGTTCCGGCCTCCGACACGGGCGCCGTTGAAATGGCCATGTGGTCGCTGCTCGGCGAACGCGGCGTCGACATGCTGTCCTGGGAAAGCTTTGGCGCCGGCTGGGTCACCGATGTGGTGAAGCAGCTGAAGCTCGCAGACGTCCGCAAGTTCAACGCCGATTATGGCCTCCTGCCTGACCTCGCCGCCGTCGATTTCGACCGTGACGTCGTCTTTACCTGGAACGGCACCACGTCTGGCGTGCGCGTTGCGAATGCCGATTTCATTCCGGCTGATCGCAAGGGCCTGACGATCTGCGACGCCACGTCTGCGGCTTTCGCGCAGGACATGGACTTCTCGAAGCTCGATGTCACCACCTTCTCCTGGCAGAAGGTTCTGGGCGGCGAGGGCGGTCACGGCGTGATCATTCTTTCCCCGCGTGCCGTCGAGCGCCTGACGACATATGTGCCGGCCTGGCCGCTGCCGAAGATTTTTCGCATGACCTCTGGCGGCAAGCTGATTGAAGGTATCTTCGTCGGTGAGACGATCAACACGCCGTCGATGCTCTGCGTCGAGGACTATGTCGATGCGCTGAAGTGGGCAAAGTCGATCGGCGGCCTGGACGCCCTGATCGCTCGCGCTGATGCCAATGCCAAGGTTATCTTCGACTTCATCGAGAACAACGACTGGATCGCCAATCTCGCTGTCGATCCGGCAACGCGCTCGAACACCTCGGTCTGCGTCAAGATCGTCGATCCCGAAGTGACTGCTCTTGACGCCGATGCCCAGGCGGCCTTTGCCAAGGGCATTGCCAGCACGCTCGAAAAGCAGGGTGTCGCCTTCGACATCGGCGCTTATCGCGATGCGCCGGCCGGCCTGCGCATCTGGGCTGGTGCCACGATCGAGACGGCTGATATGGCAGCGCTGATGCTGTGGCTGTCCTTCGCCTATCAGAGCCAGAAGGCGGCGCTCGCCAAGGCTGCTGCCTGATCCTTGATCACTTCGGCTCCGCCACAGCGGCGGAGCCCAGACATTCCCTCATCCCATTCAAACGAACTCTCTGAAGGAGGCCTCGTCATGGCACCTCGCGTTCTCGTATCCGACGAACTGTCGGAAACCGCCGTCCAGATCTTCCGCGATCGCGGCGTCGAAGTGGATTTCCAGCCGCAGCTCGGCAAGGACAAGGACAAGCTCGCCGAAATCATCGGCAATTACGATGGTCTCGCCATCCGCTCCGCCACCAAGGCGACGGAAAAGCTGATCGCGGCCGCCACCAACCTCAAGGTCATCGGCCGCGCCGGCATCGGCGTCGACAATGTCGACATCCCGGCTGCCTCCAAGCGCGGCATCATCGTGATGAACACGCCCTTCGGCAACTCGATCACGACGGCAGAACATGCCATCGCGCTCATGTTTGCCGTTGCCCGCCAGTTGCCGCAGGCCGATGCCTCGACCCAGGCCGGCAAGTGGGAAAAGTCGAAGTTCATGGGTGTCGAAATCACCGGCAAGACGCTCGGCGTCATCGGTGCCGGTAATATCGGCGGCATCGTCTGCAAGAAGGCGATCGGCCTTGGCATGCATGTCATCGCCTATGACCCCTTCCTGTCGGCCGAACGCGCCCAGGAAATGGGTGTCGAGAAGGTTGAGCTGGACGAGCTGCTGGCCAAGGCCGATTTCATCACCCTCCATGTTCCGATGACCGACAAGACGCGCGGCATCCTCGGCCGTGAGAATCTTGCCAAGACCAAGCCCGGCGTGCGCATCATCAACTGCGCCCGTGGTGGTCTGGTCGATGAGGCAGCGCTTGCAGACGCCATCAAGTCCGGCCATGTCGCCGGTGCCGGCTTCGACGTCTTCGAAGTCGAGCCTGCCAAGGAAAGCCCGCTTTTCGGTCTGCCCAATGTCGTCTGCACGCCGCATCTCGGCGCTTCGACCACGGAAGCCCAGGAAAACGTCGCTCTGCAGGTCGCCGAGCAGATGTCGGACTATCTGGTCAAGGGTGCGGTTTCCAACGCCATCAACATGCCGTCGATCACGGCAGAGGAAGCGCCGATCCTGAAGCCGTTCATTCGTCTGGCCGACGTGCTCGGTTCGTTTGCCGGCCAGATGACGGAAGATCCGATCAAGGAAATCGAGATCCTCTATGACGGCGTGACCTCCGGCATGAACACAAAGGCGCTGACCTCGGCTCTGCTCGCCGGTCTGATCCGCCCGCAGGTGGCCGACGTCAACATGGTTTCGGCCCCGATCATGATCAAGGAAAAGGGCGTCATCGTCGCCGAAGTGAAGCGCGACAAGACCGGCGTCTATGACGGTTACATCAAGCTCACCGTCACCACCGACAAGCAGACCCGGTCGATCGCCGGCACCGTCTTCTCCGACGGCAAGCCGCGCTTCATCCAGATCAAGGGCATCAACATGGACGCCGATGTCGGTCAGAACATGATCTACATCTCCAACACCGACGTTCCCGGCATGATCGGCTTCATGGGCACCACGCTCGGCAATGCCAAGGTCAACATCGCGAACTTCCAGCTCGGTCGTGACAAGGAAGGTGGCGATGCCATCGCTCTGCTTTATGTCGACGGCCCGGTCGATCAGGCTGTTCTCGATCAGCTGACCGCCAACCCGGCCGTCAAGCAGGCGAAGCCGCTGGTCTTCAACGTCGACTGATGATTTGGCCTCTGGCCACACTTCGATAATTTTATGCGGCGCGGGATCAAACCCGCGCCGCATTCGTTTTGCGCAGAGATATCAAGATAACTCTATGCGTTGAACTGCCGCATGGCGGCTTGTCGCATTGATTGTGCGGTGCGAAGCTATACTTGACTTTCATCACCTCTGGATCCGTTGGCCGACGAGGTTGAGAATGAAGGATGCAGTCATCATGTTCGAAAACTTCGACGCACAGATCCTCGCGCGTATCCAGTTCGCGTTCACGGTCTCCTTCCACATCATCTTTCCCGCCTTCTCGATTGGTCTGGCGAGCTACCTCGCCGTGCTCGAAGGCCTCTATCTGTGGAAGAAAGACAAGGTCTATCTGGAGCTCTTTGATTTCTGGAAAACAATCTTCGCGGTTGCCTTCGGCATGGGTGTCGTGTCCGGTATCGTGATGTCCTATCAGTTCGGCACCAACTGGTCGGTCTTCTCCGACAAGGCCGGACCGGTCATCGGACCGCTGATGGGGTATGAAGTGCTCACCGCCTTCTTCCTCGAAGCCGGTTTCCTTGGTGTCATGCTGTTCGGCCGCAACCGCGTCGGCCCGGGGCTCCACTTCCTTGCCACCCTGATGGTCGCCATCGGCACGCTGATTTCCGCCACCTGGATCCTCTCGGTGAATTCCTGGATGCAGACGCCGGATGGTTTCGCCATCAACGAGGTCGGCCAGTTCGTGCCGGTTGACTGGTGGAAGATCGTCTTCAACCCATCATTTCCCTATCGCCTGACCCACATGGTCATCGCCGCCTATCTCACCACCGCTTTTGTCGTCGGTGCTGTTGGCGCCTGGCACCTGCTGCGTGGCACAGCGCCACGCCGTGCCGGCGTGATGTTCTCGATGGCGATGTGGATGGCGGCGATCGTTGCGCCGATCCAGATTGCCGCCGGTGATGCGCATGGTCTCAACACGCTCGAACACCAGCCGGTCAAGGTCATGGCCATGGAAGGCCATTTCGACAGCCATCCTGACGGCGCGCCGCTGATCCTGTTCGGCATCCCGAACACGGCGGAAAAGCGGATCGACTACGCGATCGAGATTCCGAAGCTGTCGAGCCTGATCCTCAAGCACGACCTCAATGCGCCGCTGGCCGGCCTCGACACGATCCCCGACGACAAGGAGCCGCCGGTCGCCATCGTCTTCTGGTCGTTCCGCGTGATGGTGGCCATCGGCTTTGCCATGCTCAGCGTCGGGCTGTTCTCGCTGTGGTGTCGCTGGAAGGGCACGCTGTTGCAGAACCATTGGATGCATCGTGCTGCTCTGGTGATGGGTCCTTCGGGCTTCGTCGCTGTGCTCGCCGGCTGGATCACGACCGAAGTCGGTCGCCAGCCCTATACGGTCTACGGTCACTTGCTGACGGCGGATTCGATCTCGCCGATTGCCGCGCCTGCCGTCGCCGCCTCGCTGATCGCCTTCATCGTGGTCTACTTCATCGTCTTCGGCGCCGGCACCTTCTACATCCTGCGTCTGATGGCACGCCTGCCGCGCGATCCGATGCCGGATCTCGACGACGGTCCGCTGCGCACATCCGGCATCACGCCTGCTGCGCAGACCGGACATCATGGAGGCCAGCATGGTCATTGATCTTCCCTTCATCTGGGCCGGCATCATCGCCTTCGCGGTGCTTGCCTATGTCATCCTCGACGGCTTCGATCTCGGCGTCGGCATCCTGTTTCCCTTCTTCCCGGAGAAGCATGACAAGGATCTGATGATGAACTCGGTCGCTCCCGTCTGGGACGGCAACGAGACCTGGCTGGTGCTGGGTGGGGGAGGGCTGCTTGCGGTCTTCCCGCTCGCCTATGCCACCATCCTGCCAGCGCTCTATGCGCCGCTGATCATCATGCTGCTCGGCCTGATCTTCCGCGGCGTCGCCTTCGAATACCGCTGGCGCACCAAGCGGGCGGAGTATCTCTGGAACTGGGCCTTTGCCGGCGGCTCGATGGTCGCGACGTTCTTCCAGGGCGTGGCGCTCGGGGCGCTCGTGCAGGGCATTCCGGTCACGGACCGCGCTTATTCCGGTGGCTGGTGGGACTGGCTGACGCCGTTTTCGATCGCGACCGGCTTCGCGCTTTTGATCGGTTACGGCCTGCTCGGCGCGACCTGGCTGGTGATGAAGACAACAGGCCATCTGGCCGAGCGGGCGAAATTCTTCGCCTTCCGGCTGGCCTTTGCAACCGTCGCCGCCATGGGCGTGTTCAGCCTGTGGACGCCATGGCTGGAACCCGCCTATCTCGACCGCTGGTTCGGCTATCCGACGATTGTCTTCTCGTTCATCGTGCCGGTGCTGGTATTGGGCTGCCTGTGGCTGATCGTGTCGGGCCTGCGCAACGGGCAGGATACCAGGCCCTTTTTTGCAGCACTTGCTCTCTTCGTGTTGGGGTATGCCGGGATCGGGATTTCCTTTTATCCCTATATCGTGCCGACCTCGCTCACCATCTGGGAAGCTGCAGCACCTGACTCCAGCCTGTCCTTCCTGCTTTACGGGGCGGTGGTACTGGTGCCGATGATCCTCTGCTACACGGCCTATGCCTACTGGGTTTTCCGCGGCAAGCTCAACCCTGACGAGGGGTACCACTGATGGACAAACGTCTCGTGGCCTCCCGGCTTCTATGGTTCGTCGGCCTGTGGCTGGCCGGGGTCCTGTCGATCACGGTCGTCGGACTGATCATCAAGTTCTGGCTGAGAGCCTGAGCCGATCACCTGAAATTCAATGGATAATTGACCGCCCGGCCTTCAAAAGAGGTCGGGCGGTCTCCATATGAGCCGCAAGGCCCAAGTGGGCCAAGACAGTTCAGAGGAGGAGGGGAGACCCCCAATGCGGCAATACGGAAAGATTTTTGCGACGCTGGCGCTCGGCATGATGGTCACACTGATGGCCGTCGATTTCGCCGAGGCCCGACGTGCCTCGGGCGGCTTCGGTAGCCGTGGCACACGCACGTTCAACCAGCCGGCGATCACCCGCACGGCGCCGACGCCGGCAGCACCGGTCGATCGGACGATGACCCCGCGCACCAATGCCAACCAGCCCGGCGCCAACCAGACGGCAACGCAGGGTCTCAATCGCCCCGGCGGTCTCTTCGGTGGTCTCGCCGGCGGCCTGATGGGTGGCCTCCTGCTCGGCGGTTTGTTCGGCATGATGATGGGCACCGGCTTCGGCGGCGGCTTCGGCTTCCTGGGTCTGCTGTTGCAGGGCCTCGTCATCTTCTTCCTGGTGCGCTTTGCCATGCGCATGTTCGCCAATCGCCAGCCGGCGTCT
>JARXAQ010000359.1 GCA_029865825.1 Rhizobium sp. | reverse complement strand
TGTCGTCTTCCGGCATGATGTTTTCGATCCTGTTGCCCCGCAGATGTAGGTGGGCAATCCGCCCAGACAAGGCATGTTGCTTGGCGAACGACGTTGTTGGCGCGCCGGAAACGGCTGCGCCGGGCAACATGGAATCCGGTGGGGCGTCGGCCTGTCAGTCGATCCGCCGCTTCGGATCGAGCTCTACACCCTGTTCCGTCGGTCCGGTTTCTTTTTCGCGATTCTTATCCTGCCGCTTCAGTTCCCGCGCAATGGTCTCGCGGTCGCCTTCCGGCGGTTTGGGCTGCGGGCGATGGGAATTCGTGTTCATGTCGTTCTCCTCTTCGAGTGATCCCCCGCACCGAACACCTAGTCGGGCTCTGTGTTCCGAACGTGCGGTGAGGATGGCGAGGGAACCGTTTGCCGGGAATCTCAGTTCCCTTGCATCAACGGAGGTTTTCAATGAGCACTTTGAAGAAGCCCGATGCCGAAACGAAGAAGTCGACGGCGAAGGATCTGCCCGCAGCCGGCCCGCATGACAAGCCGGAATTGCAGGATCCGATGAAGACACCGGGAGCGGGGTCTCTGCCGAAGACAGGGTCGCAGGAGGCTGATGTCGGATCCGACTGAGGTAGATCAGCGTCATCCAGAACATTGAAATGCAAAAGGCCGGCGGGTTTCCGCCGGCCTTTTGCCATGCACAGGGTTGCGTCAGATGTTTTCCGCCACCGTTTCGCGAGCGGTACGTTCTTCTTCTTCGCGTTCCCGCTTGTTGTACTGGATAGACGACCAGAGCGAGATGCCGATCAGGGCCGCACCTCCGAGGCCGGTGATGACTTCCGGAATGTGGAACAGCGTCTGCACATACATGATCACCGACAGGATCAGGATGGCGTAGAAGGCCCCGTGCTCCAGGTAGCGGTATTCGGCCAGCGTGCCCTTTTCGACGAGCATGATCGTCATCGAGCGGACATACATGGCGCCGATGCCGAGGCCGATGGCGATGACGAAGAGGTTCTGGGTCAGCGCGAAGGCGCCGATCACACCGTCGAAGGAAAAGCTGGCATCGAGCACTTCGAGATAGATGAAGGCGCCGAGGCCACCCTTGGCTGCTTCGGTCATCGTCTTCTGCGAGGCGTCCAGCAGCCCGCCAAGCACTTCGACCGCCAGGAAGGTCACGAGACCATAGATGGCCGAATAAACGAAGGTCGTTGCTTCCTCGCCCTCGAGAAGATTGGAGAACAGCAGGATGAGAAGCAGCACAAGGGCGATCTCGATGCCTTTGATTGAGGCCGAGCGCGCCATGTTTTTTTCAAGGATTTCGATCCAGTGCACGTCCTTCTCGTGGTCGAAGAAGTAGGTCAGGCCGACCATCATCAGGAAGGTGCCACCGAAGGCCGCGATCGGCAGATGCGCATCGTTCATGATCCGCGCATACTCGGCAGGCTCGCGGGCGGCGAGAACGATGGCTTCGATCGGGCCGATCTGGGCTGCAATGACGACGATCAGCAGCGGGAAGACAATGCGCATGCCGAAGACGGCGATGATGATGCCCCAAGTCAGGAAGCGGTGCTGCCAGACGGGGGTCATGTCCTTCAGCTTGTTGGCGTTGACGATGGCGTTGTCGAAGGAGAGCGAGATCTCCAGGACGGCCAATACGCAGCAGATGAAGAAGACCGTGGCCATGCCGCCGATCGTGCCGGTCATTTGCCAGCCGAGCACGCCACCAAGGATCAGGCCGATCGCGGTGACGATGAAGGCCCAACGGAAATAGCCGAGGGTGGACTGGCCACCGTTTGCTGTTGAAATGCTCACGACTGTACCTCCTTGATCAGGAGATATGTGTGGAGAATGCGATGCGCTCTGCACGCCTTCGCATGAAGCATGTTCGGAGTTTTCATTGTGTTCTGAATCCGCCGGCTGATAATTGCTGGCGGTACCGACATCACGAGAGCGCCGTAAACTCTCGCCAGAGGGGCCCGGCACCAGGTTCGATCGCAAGTCTTAACGTTGCATCACGCTTTCTTCTCACCGAAGCTCACGAAAAGGTCAAGGCGTGTGATGGCATCATCGCCAAATGGGGTGTCAGTCAGCCGCCTGGAAAGTGTCTAATCGCCTGTCCATTGGACAACCGTATTCTGGAGATCGACCGATTGACACTTGGGATGCCAGCCGCTTCTCTTGATCCGGGAGCCGTCATTTCTGCCGCTATTCGATGCGACGTGGTTAGAAGGAAAGCCACTGAGTGTGGTTCATCTTGTGTCAGCCTAACCTGCTTCCAATACGACCTCTGGTCTCACGGCAAGTGTGTTGCTGACCGTGCATAACTCCTCCGCCCGATGGGCGATGTTCGTCTTGTCGCGGTCGTCGAGAGCTCCTTCAAATTGGAAACGGACACTCAGGGAGGCGAAACGCGAAGGTCCGCTCTCTGACTTCTCGCCGCTGGCTCTCACACTCACACCCGCAAGGCGATCGGCCAGGCCCAGTTCGCGCGCGGCAATTCTGGCGCTCATGCTCATGCAGGCCGCCAAGGATGCCAGCAGGAGATCGAGCGGGTTGAAGCCGGCCTCGGCGACGCCGGTCACGATATCGATCGTTCCGCCGGTTTCCGACCGAACATGCGGGTAACCGGTTTTTCCGAGCGTTGCCGTTGCGCCGATCGGGCGTTTGCTGAGGCCAGCCATTTCTTCCACTCCGTGAACATCCGCATTCAGGATAGGATTGGACAAAATGGCTGGCAAGAACGCGCTCAGATGTCGCGACCGATCCGAGCCGTGCCCGTCTCGCCGTTGTCGCGCGTCCATTTCAGTTGCTTGCCATCGATCCGCTGCAACTCGAAGCACATGGGCGCGCCCTTGTACCAGCTGGTGAATTGTTGGCACAGGCGATCGCCCTTGATCCACCAGCGGCCGGTATCGTTCGGCTTGGCAAAACGGCCCAAACCCACGGCTTCACCCGAGCCGTCGACCTGACCATTCCTGCGATAGTTCAACGGAAATTCGCCGCCGAGCGGCACGGCCAGGTAGACGCGCTTGCCGATGATATCCTGCTGAATGTCGGAGGCGGTGAACCGTTCGTTTGCAAAGGCTGTCGTGACGGTGAGCGTGAGCGTCACCACTGTCATCAGTCCGGTTACGAGGCTGGAATGCATGGCATGGATCTCCCGATCAAATGTCTCTGAGATTTTACGCTGGGAGATGAGCTCCGGATCACGTGGACCTATTCGCGAATGAAGACATTGACAGAGGCGGCGCGACCGTCGGCGTCGATCACGGTAAGCGTTGCCTGGCCGCGGCCGACTGGATGCCATTCGCCGGTTCGCCGCCGCGTCGAGTCTGTCATCGGCTTGCCGTCGACTAACCAGCGAAAGGGTGCACGGCCTGCCTGCATCTTCATAACCAGCGGCAAGGGTGTGCCGCCGGCGTCACGCCCCAGTTCCAACTGGGCACCTTCCGGAGGGTACACGATTTGCGGGGGCTTTTCGCGGGCAGATGCCGAGATCAGCCCGTTGGGATTGATGGAAAAGCGCCTGAGCCCGGTTGGCAGATCATTGGCTGCCAAATGGGAGACACCTGCGGGAGCATGGGGCAGGGCGGTGCCCGCGAGGCCCGATTTTGCGAAGGCCTCGAACAGGATCGGCGCTGCTGTCCTGTAGCCGGAAATGCCGGGCACGGCGGCATTGTCCGGACGGCCGATCCAGACGCCCAGCACATAACGACCGTCATAGCCGACCGACCAGGCATCGCGGTAGCCATAACTGGTGCCGGTCTTGTAGGCGATGCCGGCGGGTGGACTGCCGGCGGGGGGCTGCACAGCGCCCAGGATATCGGCGATCGACCAGGCGGCAGTCGGCTCCAGGAGTGGCTGGTCGTCGATCAGGCCTGGCTTGTCGCGGATCCCGTCGCCGAGCCTGACCGGCTGTTCGCGGTTCGCCAGACCGGCATAAAGCTGCACGAGACCCTTCAGCGTCACGCCAACGCCACCGAGCGCAATCGCGAGACCGGGGACCTCATTGGGTGGCAATTTCAGGCTGACATCAGCACGGCGCAGGCGGACCATCAGGCGGGACGGGCCGACGCTGTCGAGCAGTCGGACGGCGGGCACGTTCAATGACAGCTGCAGCGCCTGACGGATGCTGACATCGCCCTGGTACTGCATGTCGAAATTCTTCGGCCGGTAGCCGAAGAAATCGGCCGGGCGATCCTCGACGATGGTTTCCTGGGCGACCAGGCCGAGCTCGATTGCCAAGCCATAGATGAAGGGTTTCAGTGTCGAGCCCGGCGAACGCTCGGCGCGCGTCATGTCGATCCAGCCGGAGCGGCTGGCGTCGAAATAGTCGGCGGCGCCGACTTCGGCGACTATTGCGCCCGTTGTCGCGTCCGCCATGATCAGGGCGAGCGAGACTTTGGGGTCGAGTTTGCGCCCGGCTTCGGCGGCGAGGGTCTCAAGCTTTTCCTGGACGGGTCTGAGCAGGGTTGTCTGGTGACGATCGGCGGCGGGGTTGGCACGCCTTGCGGCTTCGGCGAGATGTGGCGCCAGTGCCGGGAGCTGGCGGCGGGCTCTCGGCAGGTCGGCGCTCAGCGCGAAGGCGACTTCTGATGGTTCGATGATCGCGGCTTCTTCGGCACGCTCAAGCACACGTTTGCGGGCTTGCAAAGCGTTGTCGGCGAAGCGGTCGGGGCGGCGCTTTTCCGGGAGCTGTGGTAGGGCGACGAGCAGTGCCGCCTCCGCCGTCGTCAGCCGCTTCGGTTCCTTGCCGAACCAGGCGAGGCTTGCTGCGCGAACGCCTTCGAGATTGCCGCCATAGGGGGCATGGGTCAGATAGAGATCAAGGATCTCGCTCTTCGACAGCCGGCGCTCGAGCTGCAGGGCGCGGGCGATCTGGATGAGCTTGGCGGTGAGCGATCGCTCGCGCCGGGGTTCGATCAGGCGGGCGACCTGCATGGATAACGTCGAGGCGCCCGAGACGATGCGGCCGTTGGTGACGAATTGCCAGGCGGCGCGGCCGAGGGCGAGCATATCGACGCCCGCGTGACGGTCGAAACGGCGGTCCTCGTAGGCGACCAGCATGCGGATCAGGGCGGGATCGACATCATCAGCCGTCGTCTTCAACCGCCACAGGCCCTCGCGGGTGGCGAAGGCTCTGAGCAGTTGGCCGTCCCGGTCGAGGATTTCCGTGGAGACCGAACGCGCCGCCTCGATCGGCGGCGGAAAGTGCTTGTCGGCCCAGTCGAGGGCAAACAGCGAAAGCCCCGTCACGGCAATGCCTGTGGCAATGACGATCAGGGGCTTTCGAAAGCGTGCCATCAGGGGGCTGCCGAGACCGTCATACCGCCCGCTGCCGTCCTTGCGGAGAGCTGCGGACGATACATGTCTTCGACGGCTGCTGCCGGCAGGTCGTAGGTGCCCGGTGTCACCGCGCGCACGACATAGGCGAGCGTGATCGTGCCGTTCTCGTCTTCTGCACGGTTGACGGCCGCAACGAAGCGGTCGCTGCGGAATTCGAGATGGGCGGTTTCGGTCTGGCCGATCCAGTCGAAATTGGCGAGTGCTGCGCTATCGACCAGGCTCGGATTGTCGATCTCGAAGCCAGCGGGGAGGAGGTCGGTGACCAGAAGCTGGGCCTGCCATTCATCCTCTTCGGTCACCTGCAGCACGACGACATAACGTTCGTTCTGCACGGCTTCCGTGATGTTGGCCTCTTCGCCATCCAGCGTGTAGTAGGTCCGGCTGATTTCGAAGCCTTCGCCACCGGCGGCCGGTGGTTCGACTGGCGCTGCGACTGTGGTGATCGCCGCACTGATCGGATCGCTGCCATTGTTGGTCACGGTGACGGGTGCCTGGAGCAGGGCGTCACCCGGAATGGTTGCGGCATAGGCTCCCGTCCGGTCAGCGCCGTTGACGTCGATCTGCAGACCGGCATCGTCTTGCTGGAGCGCGCGGGCAGCGAGCAGCATCCAGGTCTGTTCCTGGGTGCTGAGCGTCTGCTTTGCCTGCCATTCCTCGTTGACGACCTTGGCCAGGATCGGCACGACGGGCGGCATGGGTCGGCTTTCGGCGGCCAATGCCAGGACGCCGGCAGCATCGCGCAGAGACGAGCCATAATCCGAGCGGCTGAAGCTGACCGGCGTCAGGCGTGCCTGTTCCGACATGCCCGAGGCGTCGGCGAAGACGCTGTTTGCCCGCTGGGAGTCACCATAGAGCGACAAGGCTGCTGCCAGATGTGCCTTCGACAGTGGCGTCGGGAAATCGCCCAGCATCGTGTCGGCATAG
Organism: Rhizobium sp.; assembly: GCA_029865825.1. Taxonomy (GTDB): domain Bacteria; phylum Pseudomonadota; class Alphaproteobacteria; order Rhizobiales; family Rhizobiaceae; genus Allorhizobium. Next base: position 349 of record JARXAQ010000359.1, on the reverse strand, counting down.
TAGCGCAGGTCGCTCAGCGATGCCTTGCGGCTGCGGGCCAGCACGTAGAGCGAATAGGCAATGTCATTGCCCCGCGTGCGGATGTCGTTGTCATAGGCGATGCGGTTCTGCAGGTTCTGCAGCGCCTGGACGAGTGCTTCTTCCGGCACGTCGAACTTGCGTTCGCGGGCACGGGTGAGGAAGTCGGTGACATAGGCGTCGAGCCACAGGCTTTCCGAACCCGGAGCCCAGAGGCCGAAGGAGCCGCTGGAGGATTGGTAGGAGAGGACGCGGAAGATTGCATCCTGGACGCGCTTGGCGATTTCAGGATCTTCCGGAAGGCCTGATATCTTCGCCAGTTCGTCGAAGT
>JARXAQ010000242.1 GCA_029865825.1 Rhizobium sp. | reverse complement strand
TCGGCATTCGAGGGCCGGCTTAAGATCGTCGGATGGACTGGGCCACGCACCATCAGGAGACCGCCATCAGGGTTTCAAACTCGTCTCGCAGGGCCTGCTCGTCGGCATCGTCAGGCGTGGTGAAAGCGGCTTCGACTGCATCGGCCCGGGCGCGGGCTTTTCCGGTGAGTTCAGAGACCGCAGCTGCGACCGCGTGCATCTCGTCCATATGGCCATGGCAATGCAGGACAACATCGAGGGCTGCCGCGATCCGTTCGGCCCGTTCGCCAATCGTGCCCTTCAATGCATTCATCGAGATATCGTCCGACATCAGCAGCCCCTCGAAGCCGATCGCCTTGCGGATGATCTCCTCGGTCACGATGCGTGACGTCGAGGCCGGGTAATCCGGGTCGATGTCGGTATACACGACATGGCAACTCATGCCCATCAGTTCGTTGGAGAGCGCCTTGAACGGCACGAAATCATGCGCTTCGAGTTCGGCGCGTGGCACCGTGACGACCGGCAGGTCATGATGGCTGTCGGCCATGCCACGCCCATGGCCCGGAATGTGCTTCATGACCGGCAGCACGCCACCGGCTTTCAGACCATCCGCTGCCGCCTGCCCCATCAGAGCGACCACGTGCGGGTCGTTCGAATAGGCGCGGTTGCCGATGACGTTGCTGGCACCGGCGATCGGCACGTCGAGGACCGGCAGGCAATCGACATTGATGCCCAATCGGTAGAGATCGAAGGCATGCAGGCGCGACATCAGCCAGGCAGCGCGCAGCCCCTTTTGCGCATCCACGTCATAAAGCGCGCCGAGATCGGCACCCGAGGGATAGCGCGGCGCGATCGGCTCGCGAATGCGCTGGACGCGTCCGCCTTCCTGGTCGATCAGCACCGGAACGCGCGCACTGCCGCCGACCGTATCGCGCATCTCGGCCACCAGATCTTTCACCTGCTCCGCTTCACCGATGTTGCGGCCGAAGAGAATGAAACCCCAGGGCTGTTCGTCGCGATAAAACGCCTTCTCGTCAGCGGTCAGGCGCTGGCCGAGGCAACCGAGGATCATGGCTTTGGCAGGAGAAGACGTCTGGGTCATAGGCGAATCATACCGGGGGTCAGAGGAAAGCCGAAGGTGTAGGCTCGACTGGGATGTGGGTCATGCACAAGAAAAAAGGCGGAACACCCGGTTCCGCCTCGTTTTATTCGATCGATTCGGCCTGCGCTTAGCGGGAGACCAGGCATGTGCCGCCTGCCGAGCGATACTGCTCGCACAGCGCCACGGCGGCGTCCTTGCTGCCGGCCACGATGCGGACGCGGTAATAGGTGCCCTTGCCAGGAATATCGGCCTGGCGGATCTCATAGGGTTTGCCCGCAAGAACGCCAAACTTGGACGACAGGTTGCGATAGCTGCGCTGGGCATCCGCCTCTGACGGCAGCGAAGCGATCTGAATGCCGTAACTTCCGGCCGGTGCCGCCACAGGCGCTGCAGCCGGGGTGGCTGCCGCGGTTTCCGTCGGGGCCGCTGCCGGCGTGGAGGCCGGCGCAGTCGGACGGAGGTTACCCTGGTCGGTCACCGTACCGACGACGTTGACCGGCTGGTCCGCCGGGCGGGCTCTCGGGATCGGCGCAAAGACAGCAGCCGGTGCCGAAGCATCCTCGGCGGCGGACGCTGCCGCGATTTCCGCAACGGACTGGGGAGCAGGTTCGGCCGGCGCTGCGTCCGGCGTCGTTGTTGCGGAGGTGATCGGCGCGGTCGCAGCAGGCGTTGCTGCTGCAGCCGGTGTGACTGCAGCAGTTTCGATCGGCGCGTTCGGATTGACGACGCGGGTTTCGACCGTCTTGACGGCGTCATCCGTCTTGGCCGAGGGCACGCTCGGGGCTGCCAGAACGGCCGGGCTCGTGGTTGGTGCTGCAGCCGTCGTGGCGACCGGGGCTGCGGCGGTCGGAGCTGCCTCGGCCGGAACCTCCTGGGTCACCAACGTGCCATCAGGACGAACGATCATGGTGCGCACCTTGCGCGGGGTAATGGTCGACGGATCTTCGGCGGCGGCCGCCGTTTCCTGCGGCTGGCCGTCGGGCAGCAGACGCGGGTCCTCGGTCTCGCCGACCGGTGTGGCCGGCGCTTGGTTTTCGCCTTCGAGCGGCATGGATTCGGGAATGAGCGTCCGCTGCACCACGTCGACCGGCTCTTCTTCCGACGAAATCAGAGCCGTCTGCTTCGGATCGTCGACGCCATTTCCGGCAACACGGTCATAGACCGCCTTGTCCTGGTTGGGCACGGACTTGCCACCCGGGTTTTCCGGGACGATCTTCACCGGGGTCTTGTCCGCCGCGATAATCTGCGGCTCGCCACCCGAGAGACTGCCGACGGCGCCACTGCCCAGCCAGGCATAGAGCCCGCCTGCGCCGGCGAGGAGCAACAGCACGGCGGTGCCGGTCATCAGATACGGCTTGATCCGGCGGAACCGGAAGCCCTGGGCCTCGCCCGCGATGGTGATGTGGCCGCGACTTTCCGGGTCGACTGCCCGGGCAGAGGTCAACGAGCTGCGCAGATCCTCCTCAAGCGCCTTTTCAAAGGCGTCGAAATCGTCGAGCGGTGCGGACGCCGCACGGGTTTGAGCGCTGTCGGCCGCGACTCGGCTATTGCCGAGAGGCTTGGAGGGCGCCGGAGCGGCCGGCTCTTCGAAGAGCGGTGCCAGTTCGGCATCGATGTCGATGTCGTAGTCGGACTGGACCGGCGCGGCCGGGCGGCTTTCGGTCGCCGGTACATCCGGCACGTCGAGGGCGCTCACGCTTTCGAGCTGGTCGTCCTGCTCGGAAATCTCCGAAGGGTCGAAACCATAGCCATCGTCGACGGAATAGGCCGGAGGAACATAAGCGGACGATTGCACTGCCTGCGGTTGGGCCGCGATCGGCGCCGGGCGCGCAGGCACAGCAGGCTCGCGGCTCTCCGGTGCATACGTGCGCGATTCGACTGCAAAACGGCTGTCCGGCTCGACACGCCGTTCAGGGGCAGGCTCGACACGCGACGACTGCGACAGCCAGGAGGCTGCAACGGCCGGCGCGACGGCAGCCGCTGCCGCCACGGCCGGAAAGACCGGTGTCGGCGCCTGGATTGCAGGGGCCTGCGGCGCAGACACTGACGTAGCGGGCGCAACGGGCTCAATCTCAGAGAGATCGAGTGCGAGATCGAGTTCGTCGAGCTTCAGATCGAAATCGTGATCGCCAAAGGGATCGAAGTCGTCATCCGAGGCCTGCGCTGCCGGTTCCGGAAGTGCAGCGGCCGCAATCGGCTGCGGCGCAACATCAAGCTCGTCGTCGAGCGAAAGGTCAGCGGAAAAATCGAAGGAAAAATCAGGCTCGGCCCGATCGACAACCTGCGGCGTCGGCTCCGATGGAGCGCGCGTGAAGGAGAATGCGCCGGCGCCGTCGTTCTCCACAGGCATGTCGTCGAGGTCCGGCACGACGATCGGCGGGGCCTGCACCTGCGGCTGCGTGTAGGAGAAAGCGCCCGTCGCCCATTCGAAAACGGGTTCCTGGCTGACCTCAGGGGTCGCTACGGACTGCGATGCAACGTCGACGACAGGCATCTCGACATCGACCGGCGCCACAACGGGCGGGACAGCCGCCTCGGCCCGCAGACCGAAGTCAGGCTCGGCGCGGCGAACCGGCTGAACCTGCGCGGAGAAATTGGCGAGCGGCAACCGCAAGCGCGGAGCCTCAACCTGCACCGATGGGGCGGGACGGATATCGGCGTCGGCGACCGCAAGCTCGAGCTCGTCGGCAAGATCATAAGAGATCGACGGTTCGGGCGCAGGCTCGGAAATCGGCTCGGGCGCGGAGACGTGGAGCTTTTCGTAGCGCTCGACCTCCAGGGCCGGTACGGCCGGCACGTAAGCCGGGATCTCGGGCTCGTAAGCGTGGATCTCGGGCTCGTGCGCCGGAGCAGCCTCGGCATAAGACGGAATTTCGAGCTCGTAGGCCGGGGCGGCCGGGGCAAAATTCGGCTCTTCGCGCAACACCGCGGGCGCCGGAGCGACCGGCGTCGGGACATGCGGCACCACGGATTCCGGCGCCCTCAGCACCGGCATTTCATACGAAGACTGCTCATAGCCTTCGAATTCGCGCATCAACTCGTCTTCGAGATTGAATTCGGCCGTCGACATGTCCGGCACCGGCGGCAGCGACAGGACGGGTTCGCGTTTCAGCGGCTGGTCGAAACCGACAATGCGGGCGAGCTCCGCCAACGGATCGTCATCCGCGAAGCCATCGCCCTGCGATCGAATGCTGTTTGCAGCCTGCTGCTGTACCATACCCTGTTTTCCACTCACTTACGCGACCATACGCCTGCCAGCGCAATGTGGGGAAACGGTGACAGTACTATCGCATTTCATCCGGTGCTTCGGTGCCAGTAATGGCCAGTCCCGACTTCAACACGGAGGCGACAGCATGCACCAGCCCAAGCCTGGCGATGGTTAATTCTCTATGTTTATCGTTAACAAAGCGTAATTCGGGCGAATCCTTGCCCTTGTTCCAGTGCGCATGCAACGAGCTTGCCAGATCATGCAGGTAAAATGCAAGACGATGCGGCTCCTGAGACTGGGCGGCCGCCTCGACCATTCGGGGATATTCGGCGAGTTTCGCCACCAGTTGCAACTCGGTCGGATCTTCAATCTGTCCCATAACGGCACCCGCGAGATCGATCTTCGTCAGATCGAGGTCGGGGAAGACTTCATGGGCCTGACGCAGGATCGACATGCAACGGGCATGCGCATACTGCACGTAGAAGACCGGATTGTCCTTGGACTGCTCCGTCACCTTGGCGAAATCGAAGTCGAGCGGCTCCGAGCTCTTCCGATAGAGCATCATGAAGCGCACCGAATCGCGACCGACCTCTTCCACCACTTCGCGCAGCGTGACGAAGTCGCCCGAGCGCTTCGACATCTTTACCGGCTCACCGTCACGGTAGAGCTTGACGAGTTGGCACAGCAGCACGGTGAGCTTGGACTTGCCTTCCGACACGGCGCGGTTGACCGCTTCCAGGCGCTTGACATAGCCGCCATGGTCGGCGCCGAGCACATAGATCATCTCGGTGAAGCCACGATCGAACTTGTCCTTGAAATAGGCCACGTCGGCGGCGAAATAGGTGTATGAGCCGTCCGACTTCATCAGCGGCCGATCGATATCGTCACCGACCTCGGTCGAGCGAAACAGCGTCTGCTCGCGATCTTCCCAGTCTTCCGGCAACTGCCCCTTCGGCGGCGGCAGCGTGCCGCGATAAACATGGCCCTTGAAGGTCAGGTCGTTAATCGCAGTGCGGATCTTGGCTGCACCATTGGCATGCAGCGTGCGCTCGGAGAAGAAGACGTCGTGATGCACGCCGAGCGTTGCGAGATCGTCGCGGATCATCACCATCATCGCCGCGATGGCACGCTCCTTGACGATATCGAGCATCTCCTCTTCCGGCATAGTGTGCAGCTTGGTGCCGTATTCCTTGGCGAAGTCCTGGCCGACCGGCACGAGATAGTCACCCGGATAGAGACCGGCCGGGATCTCACCGATCGTTTCGCCGAGCGCCTCGCGGTAGCGCAGGAAGACGGAGCGTGCGAGCACGTCGATCTGAGCGCCCGCATCATTGATGTAGTATTCCTTGCTCACCTCGTAGCCGGCAAACCCCAGCAGGTTGGCAAGCGCATCGCCGACCACCGCACCCCGGCAATGACCGACATGCATGGGACCCGTCGGATTTGCCGAGACATATTCGACATTGACCTTGTGGCCGGCGCCGACGGTCGAGCGGCCGAAATCGACGCCTTGCGTGATCATGAGTGCGAGAAGGCGCTGCCAGTAGGCGACAGAAAGGCGGATGTTGATAAAGCCGGGGCCGGCGACGCTGACCTCGGCCACATCCGGGTCCTGCTTCAGCTTGTCACCGATCACTTCCGCAAGCGCGCGCGGGTTCATTCCCATGCCCTTGGCGAGCACCATGGCGGCATTGGTGGCGGCATCACCATGGCTCGCATCGCGCGGCGGCTCGACCACGATGCGGCTGAAATCGAGGGCGTCACGCTTTTCGCGCACGGCCTCGATCTCTTCCAGAGCGGCTTTGATCCGGGTTTCGAAATCGGCGAAGAGATTCATGGCATATCCTTGCGCGCAGCCGTTGTTGCGCCTGCGCTCGTTCAGAATTTGTCGGCTGACTATCGCAAATCCGGAGTCCGGTCAAACAGCTCACTATGCGTGCGCACCGCGAATGTGTCGGTCATGCCGGCCAGATAGTCTGCGACATGGCGGGCTTTTTGGCCGTCGTTCAGGCCGGAAATGTGGTTGACCCAGAAGTGGCTCTTCATCAGCGTCGGGTCGTTCATATAGGCATTGAACAGGTCGGTCAGGATCTCCGCGGCGGCCGCGCGGATACGCATGATATCAGGGTGGCGGTAGATCCGGCTGAACAGCAATTTCTTGATCGCCTTGTCGGTCTCCGCCATCTGATCGGAAAAGGTGGCGATCGTCATGGATGCGCCGCGCACGTCCTCGACGCTTTGCGGATTGACCACAGCCAATCGCTCCTGCGCCACACCGATCACATCCTCGACCATGCGGGTGATCTGCCGGCGCATGATCTCGTGGGTGAAACGATCCGGATCGAGATGCGGATACCGATCGCGCACCTCCTTCATCAGGCCGGCAAGGAAGGGAACATCCTCCAGCATTTCGAAGGTGAGATAGCCGGAGCGCAGGCCGTCATCGATGTCATGGGTATTGTAGGCGATATCGTCGGCGATCGCGGAGACCTGGGCTTCGAGCCCGGCAAAGCTTGCAAGCTCTAGATCGTGGATCTCGCAATAGTCGCGGATCGGCTGCGGCACGGGGCCGCGCGTCCCCTGCCCGTCCTTGGTCAGCAGCGGACCATTGTGCTTGACCAGGCCTTCCAGCATCTCCCAGGTGAGGTTCAGGCCGTCGAAATCGGCATAACGCCGCTCCAGCTTGGTCACGATGCGCAGCGACTGGGCATTGTGGTCGAAGCCGCCGAACGGTGCCAGAACCTCCTGCAAGGCGTCTTCGCCGGTGTGGCCAAAGGGCGTGTGGCCGAAATCATGGACGAGTGCCACGCCCTCGGCCAGATCCTCGTCGAGCTTGAGGGCACGCGCCAGCGCACGGCCAATCTGCGCCACCTCGATCGTATGGGTCAGCCGGGTGCGATAATGGTCTCCGTCAGGGCCGATGAAGACCTGGGTCTTGTGCTTCAGCCGGCGAAAGGCGGTGGTGTGGACGATCCGGTCGCGGTCACGCTGGAAATCGGACCGGGTCAGGCTGCCGTTTTCGGCAAACAGGCGGCCGCGGCTTTTCCACGGATTGGTGGCGTAAACCGCCCGTTCGCCCGTACCGAAACCCAATGCAGATTGATCAATCACCATAGGCCTGCTGTCCGCTCCCCATTGACGCCAATGTCCTGCCTTCATACCTATAGCAGACAAAGCCGCAAGGCGGCGGCGGTCGCGAAGGCCATTCGACAGGGCGAGCACAGGCGAAACCCTCGATTTTTCGTGATAATGCAGCCATTCTTGCCATCCCAAGACGTTTTCCACGGGCCTTGAACCCGTCAGGAGGCACCATGACCACCCAGTCCGTCACCCTGTCCGAAGCCGCTGCCAAGCGAATCGCCGCCATTGTCGCCTCCGACGCCGACAAATCGGCGCTGCGCGTCTCCGTCGAAGGCGGCGGCTGCTCCGGCTTTTCCTACAAGTTCGACCTCGACCAGCAGCCGGCCAGCGACGACATCGTGATCTCGCGCGATGGCGCAACCGTGCTGATCGACCCGATGTCGCTGATCTACATGGCCGGATCCGAGATCGACTTCGTCGACAACCTGCTCGGCCAATCCTTCCAGATCAAGAACCCCAATGCGGTGGCGAGCTGCGGCTGCGGCACCAGCTTCTCCGTGTGAGTGCATGATGAAAATCGCCACCTGGAACATCAACGGCGTCAAGGCACGCATCGAGAACCTGTGCCAGTGGCTGAAGGACAGCGATCCCGACATCGCCTGCCTGCAGGAGATCAAGTCGGTTGATGAGGGTTTTCCGCGGCTTGAGATCGAGGCGCTCGGTTATCACGTCGAGACCCATGGCCAGAAGGGCTTCAATGGCGTTGCCCTCCTCTCGAAGATCAAGCCCGACGAGGTCCATCGCGGCCTGCCCGGCGACGACACGGACGAGCAGGCCCGTTTCATCGAAGGCGTCTTCTCCGTTGCAGGCGGGGTCTTGCGGGTCTGCTCGCTCTATCTGCCCAACGGCAATCCCTCTGACGATCCGGTCAAATATCCGTACAAACTCGCCTGGATGGCACGTCTCGAAGCCTTTGCGCGCGATCGCATGGCACTGGAAGAGCCGCTGATCCTCGCCGGCGACTACAATGTCATCCCCGAGCCGCATGATGCCAAGGATGCCAGCCAGTGGCTGAACGACGCGCTCTTCCTGCCACAGACGCGGGCAGCATTCCGCCGTCTGGAAAATCTCGGCCTCGTCGATGCGGTGCGCGCGACAACGGATGAGACGCCGCTCTTCTCGTTCTGGGACTACCAGGCCGGCGCATGGCCGAAAAACAACGGCATCCGCATCGATCATCTGATGCTCTCGCCGGAGGCATCCGACCGCCTGCGCTCGACTGCGATCGAAAAACACGTGCGCGCTTGGGAAAAACCCTCCGACCACGTGCCGGTCGCTGGCTATTTCAATTTCTGAGCCGTCTCGACGCCGCCTGCCCGAAACAAAAAAGGACGCCCGAGGGCGTCCTTTTTTGTCGGTCCCGGCACAGGGCGAGACCTGGCATCCGCAAGAGCCGACGATCAGTCGCCCTGCTCGTAGACCTGCGGCGCCAGAACCACGGCAACGCGCCTGTCTTCCTCATTGGCCAGCGAAAAGGCGCGCTCCTGCAGGTCCTGCATCCAGGGACAATCCTTGGAGTTGCAACGCTCAAGGGCTGCCGTCAGGAAGGCGAGGCCGCGTACGGTCTGCCCCTCTTCGAACAGCACATTGCCGAAAATCGACATGGCCCCGGCATGCCCGCTCTTGCGCGCCAGGTTCAGCCACTTCTTGGCCTGCTGAACATTGACGCTGCCGCCCTCGCCGGCCAGGATCATCCGCGCCAGCTGAAACTGGGCCTCCGGCACGCCGAAGGTCGAGGCGACCTGGAAATAGATCTGTCGCGCCTGAGCGAGATCGGCTTTCACCGGGGTCTCTGGAATGCCCTGGCGATAATAGCGAGCCAGGGACAGAAGCGCGTTGACGAAGAAGCCCGTGTCTTCCGAACCCGGCTCGACGCCCTGGTTTGCGATTTCGGCATAGATCTTGAAGGCTTCGAAGTCGTTCTCGACGACCCCGTCACCCGCGGCATACATGTTGGCCAACGCCCAGCGCGACCCCGTATGACCCTTTTCCGCCGCATAGCGATAGGCCTCGACGGCCTCCTGCTTCTGACCCTTCTTGTAGGCGTTGAAGCCGAACTTGAAGAGATCAAACGGGCCGGATTCCTTGCTAACACCGGCATTCATGTCGAAGGCCTGCGCGGATGGACTGAATGACAGCAACAGTGCTGTTGCCGTCAGAAGTACAGCTGAAGACTTCCAGTCCTTTATCCGCATGGCGGCATCGTTCTTCCAAGACATGACTGACATCACTGCACCTGCCCTGCCGAAACGGCCAGACCGAATGCTCCGGATGTGTAGATATCATTCAATCGATGAACGGACGGTTCATGAGCGACCGCATCACCGAAGCGCTCGACGCGCAACCGTTGCTTTTCGTTTTGCATGCCGAAGAGAGTAGAACCGATTTCCGGCAAGACTGGGACGCTTGATCGTGCGCGCATCCATTGTTTGACCAGAACCACCGACCGCTCCCCGAAAGCGACCGAAACCATTTGTATTCGAACCCTATTTTCGCCCCTGAGGCTCATTCTCAACTCGCACACCACCCGAAGGTCACCCGCCTGAAACAGCGCCCCGCCGTCTCTTCGACCACCGGTGCTCTTCGTTTGTGGCGGGAAATGGACAAATCGGGCGCAACCCGATCGCGCGATCAAGGATAGAGTCTCTGTTGCAGAATCATCACATTCCGAAAAGCTGAAACACGTTACCCGACGACGAAACGAAAGAAGCCCGGACAAGCCGGGCTTCGATCAATCTAGTGTCGGTGGAAGATCAGAAGGCGATCTTGTAGGAGGCGCTGACCGCATAAGCCCAGTCGCCGCCGACGGTCGCGTCGAAGTCGGCGCCATCATCCGTCGACTGCTCGCCTTCTGTCAGGTAGGTCGCGGCAGCGCCGAGACGGATCAGGCCTGGTCCAGCCTTAATCTGCGTGCCGGCACCCAGAGTCCAAGTGTCAGTCATGATGTCAGCGCCAGTGTCAACGCCCCGATCCCAGGTCAGGCTGACAGCGCCAGACACGGTATCGGTGAACTGATGGCCTACACCGCCCGAAACTGTCCAGCCATCCCGCCAGAAGAAGTCCTTGGTCTGGTCACCCAAACCGGTGATCGTGTAATTCAAAGTCTGCAGAACGCTCCAGTCGGTCCATTTCACCGATCCGAAAGCCAACCAGCCGGGCGCGATCCCACTTTGCAAGTTAAGTTCAAGAGACTGCGGGAGTGTGCCGTAGCCAGTCGCGGATAGCGGTGTGCCTACCGGGATTGGACCACCGAACGCGCCCGGCAGACTTGCAAGAGGCGCTCCAGATGTAAACACACCCTCGGCATCATGCTCAACCTTTGAACGGTACATGATTTCGGCTCTGAGGGCGTATTCCTTAATCTCATAGGCGGCGCCGAAACGGTAACCCATCTCACTATCGTCTTGAAGATTCAGCGTACCGTAGTCCTTGACCTCAGTGTAATCGAAAGACTGCGTGAACAATCCACCAATGACTGAGAACCGACCTTGGCCCGCGTCGATGCTTACCGCGCACGTGCCGCCAAACTCTTTGGTATCGAACTCAGATGAAATCACCGCGTTGCCGCCGATAAACAGCGGGATCTTCCCTGCGCCGACAGGGGCAAGTACAGCTGCAGCAATATCTGCGCTGCGATCCGCTGCCTGAGAATCCGTTCCGTATTCAGACTTGGCACCGAACGGTTCAGTGTAAGTCAGGGCACAAGAAAAACTATCTGAAACCCGGAACTTGCCCGAGAAGCTTGGAACGCTGTAATTGTCCGTGTGATCCCCGTCGCTCGTCGATGCGCCGTTTATCGTTTCATAGCCGCGCTGTGGCATGACGTAAACGTAGCCCGCACGGCCAACCACATCACCATCCTCATAAAGGATGTCCGTATCTGCCTCGCCACGTGCGAAGCCGCCAGCCTGCGCGCCTCCCATAAAGGCGCAAGCGGCAATCAATCCGAGGGCGGTTGTCTTTTTAAGGTTATTCGCCATGTCTCTCCCCAATTCCGGCAAAACTGTGATTTGCCATAGTAGACATGTGCGACAGAATGACAATCGGGTGACTTTTGTCACACACGCATTCAGATCAAGAAATTTTTACGTAATCTTTTGCAAGCGCACGCTGAATTGCGGAGAAATTGGATCTTTATTGCTCAGATTGTCTAAATATTCGCCACATTGAGAACATTCTTTCCCTGCTGGCGGACGCTGTGGCACACCGGCCACATTCACACCCTTCATGTGCTTATAGCCATCTACCCAAAGAAACAGGCTTTTGCTGTCAAAAAAGCCCTTCATATCCTTCTATCATGGTGAATCGATGCTTAAGGACCGGCGCAGTGCGCAGCCTTAACCGATGGGTCTAACGACGACGGGCCGGGCGTCGCCGCCAGGCCCGTTTTAAACCATCGATGCTTCCGGCGGGTCAGATCGCTTCGAGGACCCGCTGAAGGGCAACCAGCAGGCTCGCCTTCTGCACTTCGAGTTCCTGGTAGCGCTCGCGTTCGGCGGCGACCACATCAGGATTGGCGTTGGCGACAAATTTTTCGTTGCCGAGCTTGCCGGCGATGCGAGCCATTTCCTGGTCGACCTTGGCGATCGCCTTTTCGATGCGGGCCTTCTCGGCATTGAGGTCGATCAGCGCGCCGAGCGGCAGGCAGGCGGTTGCCTCGCCGATGACGATCTGGGCAGCACCCTTCGGCGCGACGTCGGCCACGCTGATCGCCTCGACGCGGGCAAGCCGCTTGATCGAGGCCTCGTGACGAAGAAGCCGCTCCTGGGTGACGCCATTGGCACCGACCAAGACGAGCGGTGCTGTCGCACCCGGCGGCACGTTCATTTCAGAGCGGGCCGAACGGATGCCGGTGACCAAATCGATCAGCCAGTTGATATCGGCGGCCGAATTCTCGTCGGAGAATTCCGGTGCCGGCCAGTCGGCGTGGCAGAGCAGGGTGTCGCGTGACGTCCCCTCATCGGCCGTATGCGCCCAGAGCTCTTCGGTGATGAAGGGCATGAAGGGATGCATCAGCTTGTAGATCTGCTCGAGCACATAGGCCGCGCAGGCTTGGGCTTCCTTCTTGGCAATCTCGTCTTCGCCCATGAAGACCG
>JARXAQ010000283.1 GCA_029865825.1 Rhizobium sp. | reverse complement strand
CGCCGTTTGGCCCCAGCAAAGCAAGGATCTCGCCCTCCTCGATATCGAAGCTGACATCGTCGAGAGCCTTGAAACCGTTACCATAAATTTTGGAAAGAGCGCGAATGGAGATGATCGGGGCCATGATGTACTCGGCGACGGGGAAATGTGACCCCTATATAGGCCCTTTGACCGGATGCACCAGAGCCAAGCGGGAGACAGTCCATTCACCCCGACGAACAATGTCGCCGCCCGCGGAAACGGGCGGCGACAGGGAGTTTTATGCCAGAATAGCGTAAGCTGCACCGCACGCTCGGTGAAACCGAACTTACTTGATCCGTAACTGCGCCGCCTTGATCTGCACCAGCGTGTCCAGGTTCTGGTTGACGCGGCAATAGAATTCCTCGTCGATGAAAGGCCGCAGCATGAAGTCGTTGCCGCCGACTTTCAGGAAGCGCGCCGACAGCAGGCGGTTGGTTGAGGATGAGACCCCGATGATCCGCAGTTCGTGCGAACCGCGCACAGAGCGGATCCGGCGCGTCAACTCGAAACCGTCGATGTCAGGCATGTTGTAGTCGGTGACGACCAGCCCGATGTCCGAATTGGCCTTGAGGATCTCGATCGCCTTTGCGCCGCTCTCGGCCAGGCTGACCCGGAAATTATAACGCTTCAGGCGGCTTGAAAGCAGCGCCCGCGCCGTCGCGCTGTCGTCAACGATCAGCACATGGTGGCGATGATTGGTGAGGAACCGGTAGACGGATTCGGCCAGCATCTCGACCGCGAAGATGTTGTCCTTGAGAATGTAGTCGACGATATCCTTCGACAGAAGCTTCTCGCGGGTTTCGTCATGGAAGGTACCGGTGAAGACAACGGTCGGGATGTTGCAGTCGATCAGATATTCGAGCGCCTCGCCGTTTTCAGCGCCCGGCAGATTGATGTTGGAGATGGCGAGCGTCACCGGTTCGTCCGACAACTCATTGGCCATCTGCAGATCTTCAAAGGTTCTGCAGATTTCGACATCCACACCCATCAGCTCCCTCAGGCGCTGGCTGATCATCTGTGTAAAGACATTTGAGTCTTCCCCAAGGATGACCCGGACGTCAGGAAATGTTTCACCGGAATACTGCATTCCGGATATGCCTAGGATAGCCATCAAGGGTGCCTTCTGTGACGTGTTCAACACAGAGACATCTAGCAGGCGCACTTTGCGGAAGCGTTAACTGAGGCGGATCAGGGCCTTGCTTGCGCAAAAATAGTTAAGTGACCGCAAATATAACGATATCCGGATGGTTCGCCATTTCGCTGTGGGTCGTCCGCGGTCAGCTCACCTCACCGTGGCAATTCCATCGACGATCTCGACCGTCTCCCCACCGGCCAGACCGATTCGATCGCCGTTCGGCAGAGTGAGGAAACAGCCAGACGGGCATATGGTCTCCGACCCTCCGGCATCGAGCGGCAACTCCATCTTGTTGCCGTCTTCGACCACGACGAGCACGACGGAAGAAGGACCGGCATTGTGCACCGACGCGGCCGAGACAAGTCCCGTCCCGAGCCCAGAAACGACCAGAGCAAACGCAACCGTCATCACTCGCTTTGTCATGTCTGCAGCAGGGCGTGAGCCCCGTCCCTTGCCAAATGCGACCGGAAGAATTCCGATCAGCCATGCCCCTCATAAGCCGCATTCTGCCTGAATGGCGGCTGAATGCGGCGTTCATGGCAAGAGTTTGTCATCATCCGGCTCGGCTGGCAATTCGTCCGCATCCGTCTTGCGCTCGGCTTCGGTTTTCGAGCGGCGACGCAGGAGGGCATGGCGGTCTTGCTCGCGCACATGCAGCATCACATCCTGATGCGGGTAAGGCATGACGATCCCACGGGCACGGAAGGCGCGCAGGATTTCCATCCGGACACGATTGCGCACGGTGAGCCCCTCGCCCATGTCGGCGAGATGGAAGCGCAGTTCGAAATCGAGCGAAGAGGCCCCGAAACGCAGGAATTCGACATGCGGTTCAGGATTGCGCAAAATGTCCGGCATGCCGTTGATCGTCGACAACAGAACGTCGATCACCTCCTGCGGATCGGCGTCATAGGCGACACTGACCGGGACTTCCGAGCGCTGGACGCGGTTGCGATGCGTCCAGTTGCCGAGCGGCGTGTTGATCAGTTCGGAATTGGGCACAATGATCGACTGATGCCGGAAGGTCTCGATTTCCGTCGCGCGCACCGAGATACGCTTGACGATCCCTTCATTGACGCCGGTGATCACATGGTCGCCGACCTTGAACGGTCGCTCGACCAGTAGGATCAGCCCTGAGACGAAGTTCGATACGATATTCTGCAGACCGAAACCGATACCGAGCGAGAGGGCACCGGCGACGAGTGCAAGGCTCGAGAGGTCGATCCCCGCGGCAGATATACCGATGATGCCCGCAAGCCCCGCGCCGAGATAACCGACCCCCATCTTGACCGAATTGCGCACCCCGCCATCGACCTGCGAGCGGGCCATGACATTGCCGTCGAGCCATTTCTGGAACCACCGCGTCAGCATCAAGCCGCCGACGAACAGCAGGAGGCCACCCAGGATACCGAAGATCGAGATCCGGATCGTGCCGATATTGATCTCGGTAAAGAGATTGAACAGCCACAACTGCATGTCACGCGGCTGGAAGCCCCAGGACATCAGGATCAGCGGCAGGCCGGCGACAATCGCAAAGGCGTAGATCAGCAGGCCCGCAGCAATGCCGCTCTGGTCCAGCCCGACCGGGCCCAGCTTGAAGCGACCCGCCAGATACCGCCCGACCCGCGTCTCGCCAAACTGGTTGGGCGCCGAAATCGCCTTGCCCGAAAGAATGCCGATATACATTGTCGCCACGACAGCGCCGGTGACGATGATCTGGGTCGCGAGAAAGCGTGACAGACCGATATAGCCGATGGCGGCCGCCAGGATGAGCACGACGCCGATCACCCGCAGCGTCACCGCGACCGCGCGCGGCCAAGGCCGGCCAAGTGCGAAGGGGTCGCCCTTCTCCGACAGGACCGGGCGCAGGAATGACACGGAAAACAACAGGAAGCCGACGATCACTGATGACGCGAGGCTCTTCATCACGGTGAGAACCACCGGCGAGCTATAGGTTTCGCTGATTACGGCGAGCAGGTAGTCGAGGCCGTTGACGACGGCCATCAGGAAGATGGCGATGCTGACGTCGCGCGCCCCCTTGTTCGACAACTTGACCAGCCGCCAGTTCGGCGCCGAAGGCGCGAGGACCGCCCGCGATACGGCCGTGACGAAAAAGACCAATCCGATCAGCGCGAAGAAAGACGCCGCGATCGGGGCGATATCCGGACGCAGCACATTGAAAGTGTCGAGCAGGAAATAAGCGGAGGCGAGAAAAAAGCTGAGCGCCATCGAAGGCAGGATCGTTGACCAGAACGCGACCGAGAACCGGCTCATATAGGACGGGTCTTCGACCGTGAGGTCACGCCTGTTGATATCGCTGAACAGCCGTTTTTCGACGAACAGGATGACCGATGCCAGCGCCAGCGACAACAGGATCGCAAGCGTTAGAGGCAGCGCCTTGAACTTGACGACGAACACCACCCAGCTGCTGATACTCCGCCGCACCCGCTCCGCATCGCTCCAGAACGACTGGGTCGCCTCCTCGAACACCTGTCCGTTGATTTCGGTATGAGCAAACAACGCGTTGGTGAAGATCGCCCGGCGGATATCCGAAATGCGGTCGGCTTGCGACTTCGCGTCGATCGACAGGTCTTCAGCCTGACCGGTGATGGCGTTGATTTCAGCGCGTGAGGCATTCAGCCGGCCGCGCTCGTCACTGACGCTAGCAGCCTCCGGCGGCTGACCCTCGGCAGGGGCGGCACCCAGTTCGGTCAGGCGCGCCTGGACGTCGTTCAGGCGGGGTCGCAGATCCACGGAGATCTGCAGCACATCACGCACCAACGCATCGACCTTGACCTTCAGTTCGGCGAGGAGCGCGTCGTCCTGCTGGTTTTTCTCGACTTGATCCCGCAGCACGGCGAGCTGGTTCTTCGCAGCCGTCATGCGCTGTTCGGCGGCCACCAGCTGCTCGTCACGGGATGGTTCAGCCGCCGGCTCGGGAGGCACGGCTGACTGGGGGGCCGGCGTGGCGGCAGCGGCAGCCGGTACATTCGAAGAAGGCGGCTCCGCCGGCGAAACGGGTTCTCCCGCAGCCGGGAGCGTCGCGGCATCCTGCTGGGCCATGGCGCCGGGTGGCGACACGAGCGACGACAGCAAAAACGTGGCGAGCGAAAGAGTGAGAACGAGACGGAGCGGGCGCAGTCGGATCAAGGGGAGGTCCAGTCAGTGAATGACGATCGCGCGACCATAGGACCAGTTATAGGCAAAAGAAAGAACGACTTAAACCATCGGACCTGATCGGCGCCGGGACTGGACCGGCGCCGATCGGGGCGAAAGCGTCAGCGACTTGCCTGACGCAGGGCCTCGAAACGCGTGACCTGTTCGGCAATCAGCGCCCGCTCCTTGTCGCGACGGACGAAGATCTTGAACATCGCCTTGCCCTCGGCATTCATGAACCACACGGAACAAGACCGGCGGCCGTGAAACTCCCGGTCGACGAAGGCGATCGACTGGCAACGCTCCTTGCGAATATGCCCACCGATCGGACTGTCGCCATGAATGTTGAACCAGCCATGGCCTTCGCTGCCGTTTGGCAGGGCGCCTTCGACCTCGAGTACGATGTCTTCGGTATGGACGATCATCAGGATGTCGCCCCAGGACGACAGGTCGGTCCAGATCGGCTCCCAACGCGCGGCCGGGACGACCACCGCCGCTCCCTGCGGCAACACGGCCAGGACTTCGGCCGGCGTGACCTCCGCGTGAGCGGCGATCTGTTCGATCACCCCGTCCGGTTTTTCGGCGAGAGCTGCAAGCGCCCTTTCGGTCCGCTCGGGCGTCGAGAATGTGAGCGCGTTCATCGGCCGATCAAGCCGCTTCGACGTCGGCGCGGTTGCCGGAGCGATCTTCGTGGATGATCACCTCGAACCCTTCGAAATGCGGACCAGAGAGATACTGCACCTTGCTTTCGCCAGCGCGGGCATGGGCGGCCCGAAACTGCTCGGACTTCGTCCAGGCGGTGAAGTCGGCCTGTGTCGCCCAGACGGTATGTGAGGCGTAGAGCGTGTGATCCTCGGCCTTCGGACCCTTCAGCATGTGAAACTCCAGATAACCAGGCATCTCGGCCAGACGGCCCTGGCGCGCGCGCCATTGCGCTTCAAAGGCTTCCTCGAAGCCCGGGACGACACGAAAACGGTTCATGGCAATGTACATGGAGTGGCTACCTCTCTTCAAAAAACTGGTGGCGGACACGGTGAAACGATCGCCGGAATGCCGAGTATGGCGACATCTCAGGACAAAGGGAACAACGCGATATCTTGCCTTCGTATTTAAACTTGCGTACGATAGTCAAGTTATTTGTCACGGCCACTTCCCGGCCAAAGATTTTTCGTTTCGAGAATGTCGGAGACCGGAGACGGTTCGTTCGGCATCGCATCCGCAGCATAGGTAAGATCCAGCCAATGTCATTTTTGCTCCCCGCCCGGCACAGCGCTTTTGCTATCGCCGCCGTCCTTTCCCTCGCCGTTCAGCCCGCTCTGTTAGTGCCGGCGCAGGCGGCGGATGCCACGCGAATCATCGCCCTCGGCGGCACGGTCACCGAGATCATCTATGCGCTGGGCGAAGGCGACCGGATCGCTGCCGTCGACAGCACCAGCACCTTTCCCGCAGAAGCAACTGACAAACCGGATGTCGGTTATGTTCGGCAGATTTCGCCTGAAGGCGTGCTGTCGCAGAAGCCCGATCTGATCGTCGCCGAATCGGGCGCCGGCCCGGCCGATGCGATCGACATCCTGAAAGCGAGCGGCATCGACTTCGTGTCGATCCCCTCCCCGCCCGAAACCGCAGCCATTCCTGACAAGATCCGCGCCGTCGGCGTAGCGATTGGCGTTAAGGACAAGGCCGAAGAGTTGGCGACACGTGTAGCCGGAGAATTGAGGGCCCTTGAAGACAGGATCGCTGCCCATGCGGGTCCGAAAAAGAAGGTCCTCTTCGCCCTGTCGCTCGCCAATGGCCGTGTCATGGCCGCCGGAGCGAACAGCTCGGCTGACGCAATGATCCGTCTCGCCGGTGGTGAAAATGCCGTGTCCTCGATATCCGGCTACAAGCCCTTGACCGACGAAGCCGTGATTGCCGCCGCCCCAGACGTCGTCCTGGTGATGAGTGGCGGTGCCATGCACCTGACGGCCGAACAGGCCTTTGCGCTCCCCGCACTCGCCGCAAGCCCGGCCGGCCAGAGCGGCGCCTTCATCACCATGGATGGTCTCTTCCTGCTGGGTCTTGGGCCGCGTGCGACCGAGGCCGCGACCGACCTGAATGCCAAGCTTTATCCCGAGAGCGCCAAGCCGTGAGCACACTCGCCCTCCTCGGTATGCACGGTCGGAGTCGGATGTCGGGCGACCGATCCGGCCTTGGGCATCTCGTCATCGCGGCACTGGTTGTGACCCTCGCGGTTTCCGCCTTTCTGTCGATCGTCATCGGGCCGACCGGCGTCGGCGTCGCTGACCTGATCGCCTATCTCAGCGGCGACGCGCTCACGCTCGACCGGCAGAACCTGATCATCCTGGAGGCGGTGCGCCTGCCGCGAACGGCCATGGGGCTCTTGATCGGCGCAGCACTCGGTGTCTCCGGTGCCATGATGCAAGGCCTCTTCCGCAATCCGCTCGCCGATCCCGGCATCGTTGGCGTCAGTTCCGGTGCAGCGCTTGCCGCCGTGATCGCGATCGTGCTCGGACCGACCCTGCTTTCACCGCTGGCAGCCCTCTTCGGCACCCTCTTCCTGCCGCTGATGGCCTTCCTCGGCGGTCTCGGCAATACCGTGCTGCTGTACGTGATCGCGACACGCGACGGACGCACCTCGACGACGGCCCTCATCTTATCGGGAATTGCCATCGCCGCCCTCACCGGCGCTGCAACCGGATTGCTGATCTTCATGGCCGACGATCGGGCGCTGCGCGACATCACCTTCTGGTCGCTCGGCTCGCTGAGCGGCGCAAACACGACGAAGATCCTCTCGATCCTGCCCTTTGTCGCCTTCATGCTGGCGATCATCCCCTTTGTCGCCCGGGGTCTCGACGCCCTGATCCTCGGCGATGCGGCGGCGTTTCACATGGGCGTTCCCGTGCAGCGCCTGAAGCGGTTAACGATCCTGGCGGTCGCCGCCGCCTGCGGCGCGACGGTGGCGGCCGCCGGTGCCATCGGCTTCGTCGGCATCGTTGTGCCCCATCTCCTGAGGCTGGCGATCGGCCCCTCACACCGCTTCCTTCTGCCGGCCTCCGCGCTCGGCGGGGCCGCCTTGCTGCTGCTCGCCGACACCGCCGCCCGCACGATCGCCGCCCCTGCCGAACTGCCAATCGGCATCATTACGGCCATTCTCGGCGCGCCGGTGTTTTTGATGCTTCTACTCGGCCGCAACGGCCGCCAGGCCATGGACGGTCTCTGATGATCAATGCGCATGAAATATCGGTTGTCCGCGGACGCCGTCGTCTTATCGATCGGGTCAGCCTGCGCCTGGAGCCAGGCCGTTTTACGGTGGTGATCGGTCCCAACGGAGCCGGTAAGTCAACCTTGCTCAAGGTGCTATCAGGCGAACTCCTTCCGGACGATGGAAAGGTGACCTACCAGGATCGACCGCTCGGGGATCTCAGTGCGCTGGCACTCGCAGCCGAACGGGCCGTTCTGCCGCAGTCCACCGCCCTCTCCTTTCCCTTCACTGCACTCGAGGTCGTGCGCATGGGCGCAGTCGCCCATGGAAGCCTGGAGCCCGGCCAGGCAGCAAGGCAGGCCCTCGCCCGCGTGGGACTCGCGGGTTTCGACGCCCGCAGCTACAACGCCCTGTCCGGCGGCGAGCAGCAACGGGTCCAACTCGCCCGCGTCCTCGCACAGATGCCGGATCCGATCGTCGACGGACGCCCACGCGCGATCTTCCTGGACGAGCCGACGGCAAGCCTCGATATCGGCCACCAGATCTCCGTGTTGGAAATTGCTCGTGACTTCGCCCGCCGGGGCGGATCGGTGCTGGCCATCCTGCACGATCTCAATCTCGCGGCTGAATTCGCCGACCATCTTGCCGTTCTGCATCAGGGCAGGCTGGTCGCCGAAGGTTCCGTGGTAGATACCTTGACCGACAGGATCGTCAGCAGCGTCTATGGCATCACGGGCGCGGTCGGACGCGTTCCCCCGGTCGGAATGCCCTACGTCCTGCCACAGGCTCGAATCGATGCACAAAGCTGAGCCGGCTATTTAGGTTGTCCACAGTTATCCACAGGGCAATACAGCCGAACTGCTGGATGATTCCGATACGAAACAGGAACGCGGCCGACAGAGGACAGGAACTTATAAAGAACATCCGTGTCCGGACCCTACGCGAACCTTAGTCAAAACAACTTTTGAAAAATTAGCCGGATAAATCCTGATGACCGCCGACAAAGTCGGCGGTGCGCGCTCATAGTGTTTGTCGATTGGGGGTAAACCCTGCACGAAGGATGCGTTGGTCTTGAACCGCTCGGTACGAAAAATCGATAGCGCGGGCGGAACCACGCAGCAGCAGGATTGAGACCCGCAGGCCTCTCTCACGCAGACAAATAAATCCGTGGATAAGTTAAAACACTGCAATTTCAGTGTTTTGGTGGGTGATGTAGGGCTCGAACCTACGACCCGCTGATTAAGAGTCAGCTGCTCTACCAACTGAGCTAATCACCCGTACGTCCCGTTTTCCGGTGGCGTCCGCCCCGTTTCCGGTGGCGTGACCGGGCGTATAAACAGGATATCCGACCTTGTCCAGCGCACAGACAAAAATTCTTGGCCTTCTGGTCAAAAAAAATTCTCAAACGCCGGATTATCGTTGTTTTTCAAAGATCCAGCATGCCAGTCGCCACACGTACCGCCTGCCCGCCGATCCGGGCGCGTGAAACCGCACCATCCTTCACGTCGATATGTAGATGAATATGCGAGGGACGCCCCATCTCGACACCCTGCTCGATCATCAACGGATGATGGCCATCGGGCAACGCGTCGAAATGGTGGATGGCACCGGACAGGGCAGCCACGGCGGATCCTGTGGCGGGGTCTTCCGCTATGCCCATGTCGGGCGAGAACATGCGGGCATGAAACTTCGCGGCGTGATGCACGCCGCCTCGACAGTAGACATAGGCCGAGGTCAGGCGACCTTCGCTCATCGGGGCAATCCGCTCCCACAGATGCGGGTCGAATTCGAGGCTTTCGACGGTTGAAACGTCGTGCAGCGGCACGAACAGGAAGGGGACCCCCGCGCTCCAGACGGTCGGAATGTGATTTTCGAATCCGATCGCGGTGGATTTGACAGACAAGGCGTCGGCGAGTCCTTGATGGTCGAGCGGTACCTCGTGGCGGCTCGATATGCGCGGCAGGTCGAACTCACAAAAGCTCGCTTCGCCATCGCGCAGCCGCACCGCGCACCGCACCGGCCCAACATTTTCCTCAAGCACCGAGACGAGATCGAGGCTGTCCTGACGGCCGGCATAGCTGCGCTCGGCGAGCGCGATGGCGGTGCCGACCGTCGGGTGGCCGGCAAAGGGCAACTCCCGCCCTGGTGTAAAGATGCGGATGCGGGCGGCATGCGCCGCATGGCCGGCGCGCTGCACGAAAACCGTCTCGGACAGGTTGAGTTCGGCCGCAATGGCCTGCATGGCCTCGTCCGACAAGTCCTCCCCGTCGAAGATCACCGCGAGCGGATTGCCCGCCAGCTTCCGGTCGGTGAATACGTCATAGATGGCATACTGTCTCGCCACGGGCCGTCTCCGCTCTGATGGTCACGCTCGCCGCCACACTGCCCGAGCAACTTCCGTAAGGCAAGGAAGTAGCATCACAGCGGAACCCGGAAGTACCAGTCGAGGATCGGCAGCATCGCCAGACCATACCTATGCGCAGTCCGGTCGGGACCGCGAATGGCAACCGCCCGCGATATCTCCTGTTCATGCGCCCTTCTGGCAAATTCCGTGATGCGCTCGAGCAGGACATCGGCCGGTTCCGCAAACCGAAAAATCTGAAAAAGCGTCAGCTTGTACGGGCGGTAGCTCGCATACATCCGCGTGTCTGCCTGGGCCGTCATCAGGTCGAGACCGGTTTCCTCCAGCACCTCGCGTCGCATGTTACCGCCGAGATCGCAGCGACCCTCGACAACGTCGGAGGGATCGAGCGAACCTGCAGCGAAATAGACCTGCCCTGGATTGGCGGTATGAGGCGCCATCTCGATTGCAATCAGTGCGCCGTCGCCGGAAATCACCACCGGATAGCCGAACAGGTGACAGGCTCCCGAGAGATCCGACTGACTCCGCCACCATAGGAAACTGGCAAAGGATGCCTCGTGCCCGATCGCGCGCACCTCTGCGTCCTCATGGCGTATCTGTCGCTGCAAGATCAGACGACCATTGTAGAGCGCAGGATTGGCAGCCTGTTCGCGCACCCAATGCGCCGCGATGGCCTCCGCATTTGCTTGCTCCAGTGGATGCGGCGCGGGGTCAACTCGAAGATCCAGCGCGCGGATCGGCACCACCCGCCCATCCGACGGCAGGCCGATAGGCTCATCGGTCATGCGAACTCCTCAGGGCAGGTGAACGGTCAGCGCCACGGGACAATGGTCCGACGCTTTCGGTCGGTCCCAACCGATGCGCGGATACCGCTCGACAGCCTGGCCCGGCGGAAACGGCGTGCGAAACGGCTGGCCGTTGCGGATAATGTCCGGCACGGCCTGCGGATTGGCCCTTGCCAGCCCCGCTGAGAGCCAGATGTAGTCGAGCTGGCAAAGATGCTGCTCTTCAGGCCCTCGGGCGTGGTAAAGCGTCCAGCGGTCCAGCACGTCACGTCGCCGCATGACGTTCTCGACAAAGCCGTCCTGCGAGAAGATGTCGAGTGCGCTCGGCAGTGTGTCACGCGGGGCGAAGTCGTAGCCCCGGCGCCGGTCGCCGATGACGTCGACGCGCTCCTGGTAATCGTTCATGTCACCGCAGATGACGAAATTGCGCTCCCGGGCATTCTCCCGCCCAAAACGATTCTCGATGATGTGCCGCACCGCCCGCACCTCGGCTTCGCGCACCGGCATGGTGCTGGTCCGCCCATCGCCACCGTCACGCCCATTGGTCATCGACTTGAAATGC
Organism: Rhizobium sp.; assembly: GCA_029865825.1. GTDB lineage: Bacteria > Pseudomonadota > Alphaproteobacteria > Rhizobiales > Rhizobiaceae > Allorhizobium. Next base: position 91 of record JARXAQ010000283.1, on the reverse strand, counting down.
ACGACATAAAGCGTCAGCGGACGTCCACCGATGAGAAGGTCCAGCTCCAGACAGTCGCGCTTAAAAATCCGGTCCTGCGGCTGCAGATTGG